>QVQD01000173.1 GCA_003584875.1 Methylococcales bacterium | reverse complement strand
ATACGATAAGCATATTCACCACCGATATCTAAAGCATTGCGATATAAGGGTGCGTTACCAAAAGCAAGGCGATGACGGCGAACAGTTTCTTCACTGATCTCAGTTAAACCTGCACCTTCTGTTGTGCTGGTGGTGCCTGTGAAATAACGATCCAAGAAGGGCTCAGATAAACCAATGGCGTTGAATATCTGTGCGCCACAATAAGATTGATAAGTAGAAATGCCCATTTTTGACATTACTTTGAGCAAGCCTTTAGAAACCGCCTTTACATAGCGTTTTTGAGCTTCATATTCGCTTAAGTCGGCGATGTCAGCACATAGTCCACTGAGTGTATCCAGTGCCAGATAAGGATTGATCGCTTCTGCGCCATAAGCCGCTAATAAAGCAAAGTGATGTACTTCGCGAGCTTCACCTGTTTCTATCACTAATCCAACTTTAGTTCTTAAGCCTTCTAAGGTTAAGTAATGATGAACAGCTGATGTAGCCAATAAAGCTGGGATAGCAACATGAGCAGCATCTAGGTCTCGATCAGAAAGTGCCAAAATGTTATTGCCATCAAGCACGGCTTGTTTAGCAGCTAAACAAAGTTTGTCTAGTGCGCCTTCCATGCCCTGACTGCCTAAGTCAGATGGATAGCATAGCGTTAACGTTTTAGTCTTAAATACGCCACCTGTACGTGCTTCAATGCGACGAATTTTTTCTAAATCTTGATTGGTCAGAATAGGTTGGTCAACTTCAAGGCGCATGTGAGTGCCGCCTTCATCTAGACCTAGTAAGTTAGGGCGTGGACCAATCAATGAAACCAATGACATTACTAATTCTTCACGAATAGGATCTATCGCTGGATTGGTAACTTGGGCGAAACCTTGTTTGAAATAATCATATAGCATGCGTGGACGTTGCGATAAAACAGCAAGTGCCGCGTCGATACCCATAGAGCTGATGGCTTCTTGTCCAGTTAGTGCCATCGGTTTTAGGATAAATTCAATATCTTCTCGTGTGTAACCAAAAGCTTGTTGCCTGTCCATCAGCGTATTAGCGTCAGGTGCCATCGCTGAGACTTCTGCAGGCAGTTTGGATAATAAGATTTGAGTCTTGTCTAGCCAGTCTGAATAAGGATGTAAGTGGGCTAATTCAGCTTTCAATTCGGCATCATCGATGATGCGTCCTTGCAAGGTATCAATCATCAACATTTTGCCAGGTTGTAAGCGCCATTTTTTGATGATTTTATGCTGAGGTATATCGAGTACACCCATTTCTGATGCCATGATAACGAAATCGTCATCTGTGACTAAGTAACGAGCAGGACGTAGACCATTACGATCTAAGGTGGCGCCAATTTGACGGCCATCTGTGAAAGCAATCGCTGCTGGGCCATCCCATGGTTCCATTAGGGCAGCGTTGTATTCATAAAAGGCACGTAGTTTTTCATCCATCAGTACGTTGCCAGCCCAAGCTTCAGGGATGAGCAACATCATGGCATGAGCCAGCGTATAGCCGCCAGCGACTAAAAGTTCTAAAGCATTGTCGAAACAAGCTGAATCAGATTGGCCTTCGGCAATCAGTGGCCATAATTTGTGTACATCTTCGCCTAAAACTTTAGAGGCGATAGAGTGACGGCGTGCAGCCATGCCGTTGACATTACCACGTAAAGTATTAATTTCACCATTATGCGCAATCATGCGGAAAGGGTGAGCTCTATCCCAAGTAGGGAAGGTATTGGTAGAAAAGCGCTGATGAACTAAAGCCATTGAGCTGTCAAGGCGTTCATCAAGTAGATCAGGGTAATATGAGCCTACTTGATTCGCTAATAACATGCCCTTGTAGACTAAAGTGCGTGAAGATAACGAAGGTATATAGAAAGAATGGCCATGATCAAGGTTTAAATCACGGACAGCATTTTCTACTTGTTTACGAATAACAAATAGTTTACGTTCGAAGGCGTCTTGATCGGCGCAGTCTTCACCGAAGCCGATGAAAATTTGTTTAATATTGGGTTCAACTTGCTTGGCTGTTTCACCTAGGCCGTCATTGTTTACCGGTACGTCGCGCCATCCGAGTAAGACCGCTTTTTCTTGTTTGATAATGTCGGTAAGTAGGGTGATGCAAGTGTCGCGATTTGAGGCGTCACTCGGTAAAAAAACCATGCCTACTGCATAGTTGCCTTCAAGAGGTAGTGTTAAGTTTTGCTTTGCGCATTCAGCACGTAGAAAAGTGTCAGGCATTTGTATCAATATGCCCGCGCCATCACCTGCATAGGGATCAGCACCCACTGCGCCCCGATGGGTCAGGTTTTTTAGTAGTTCTAAGCCTTGACTAACTATTTCGTGGCTTTTATGGCCCTTGATGTGAACAATGAAACCCACGCCACATGCGTCATGTTCATGGCGCGGATCATATAAACCTTGTCTGGTTGGTAGCATACTTTGACTCATGGTCACCTCTGAAAGAATATTACAAAAGGGTAGTTGATCCCTTTAAAACCCTAGTCTTGCTCACACGCTGATGCTATCTTTTAAAGCTGCAACGGAGCAAAACCGCTAAATTATACGGATGCTAGCTTAGCCTGTCACGCAGTCTTTTTTTATAAGTCAAATAAATTATGAATTGGTAAGGTGATAATGAATTTAGATTAAATTATTGCTTTAGACGCCTTAATAATAGGTGAAATTAAAGTCTTTTAATAGAGTCTGTTGTTAAGTTTTTGAATATTCTGTTTTTTTAGGTTAATTTATAAGAATATGTTGATGGTAAGATGCAATAAATTAATTATATTCGGGATGTGATTAGCTTGATGTAATGGATTTGTAAATTAAGGTGATAAATTGCTATATTCCAGCATTTGTTATGCTTGCAAAAGAAAAGAGCTCTGAATCTTTAGTGAAAAAGTTATTATCCTGAAAGAATTGTTCTGGTGATAAATTGAATTATGTAGTTATTAGAAATTAAGGTGTTTAGAGTGTCTGAAGAAGAGCGCCGAGAAAATGCGGCTAAAATTATTGATGAAATTGCTTCAAATGCGGCTACATTTACAGCTATTTTTTCTCAGGTTCCTGGAATGGGTATGGCTACATTGACTAAATATTATTTGGAACTGGCAAAGAAAATTGCGGGGTTGTTCGAACAAGAGTTGGAAGTTCAAGCCGCAACTTCATTAGTAATATCAGCCTGTGAATGTAATAAACAAGCAATTTTTAATAAGTCAGTATTGGGTTGGATACCGTTAGTGGGTAATGCTGTTAATGCTAAGATCACCTTTGACCTTAGCAAGAATATAGGTTGGTTTATTTATGACTATTTTGATAGGCTAAAGGCTAAGAGATAACCTAACTTTTGTTGTAGCTTTATTTTTCGCCCTGAGCCTTATTCCGCCCTTAAACTGTCCAGCCTTAAGTTCGTAGCTGCTTAGAGTAAATGGGTTCCTTGAAACATTGTAGCTATGGTATGTCCAAAAGAAGCGCCTAGTTTGTCAGCTAATTTATCCATAAACCGACTTTGTTTGGTAAAGTCTACGCGCTTTTCAGCACCAATAATGTCTTTGGCGACTTGATCTTCAGTGCCAAAAGCATCGGCAATGCCATTATTAACACCCGCTTCACCTGTCCAAACTAAGCCTGAAAACATATCAGGTGATTCTATTAACCTATCACCACGACCTGCTTTAACAGCGCTGATGAATTGTTGATGAACTTGATCCAATAAGCCCTGCATGTATTTGGTTTCATCGGTTTTCGGTGGCGAAAAAGGATCTAGCATGGCCTTATGCGCACCAGCCGTTAATAAACGACGCTCTACGCCTAATTTTTGCATAATATCAACAAAGCCAAAGCCATCCATCAATACGCCAATAGAGCCAATAAGGCTGGAAGGATTAACGAAAATTTTATCAGTGGCTGACGCAATGTAATAGCAGCCTGAAGCACAAATGTCACTGACGACTGCATAGATAGGTAGTTCGGGATGTTCTTTTTTTATAGATCTAATTTCTTCATAAACGTAGGCCGATTGAACTGGACTGCCACCAGGTGAGTTTGAGTGCAGAATAATGCCTTTGGTTTGCTTGTCTTTTACGGCATTTCTTAGGCTTTCTATGATGCTAGCAGCATTGGCATCTTTATCTTCTGCAATCGGACCTATGACATCGATGACTGCGGTATGCTCTTTACTGTCAATACCCATATCTTTTTTAAGAGCAGGATATAAAGAGATGCCCAAAATAATCGTTAAGTAACAAAAAACTAATGATTTAAAGAAAACGCTCCAGCGTCTGGCACGGGTTTGTTCAGTTATGGCCGCTAGTGCTAGTTTTTCAATAACATCTCGTTCCCAACCTGATTCTTTAGCAGCGCGAGTTTGCATCAAATCGTCGTATCGTTTTTCCATGACTGATTAACCTTATATGAAATTTAGTAATTCGGTGGGTTGCTCTAAGCACAATAAGGGCTGATAAGCTTGCAAGCTTGAAGCAGAGTTTGCGCCACAGCTGACTGCGATCGATGAGATAGAGGCATTAACGGCCATTCGTAAGTCGTGGATAGAATCACCGACCATTAAAGCGCGTTCTTTAGCTGTTTGGGTGTGTGAAATGATTTCGTGTAGCATAAGTGGGTCTGGCTTGGAGGCGGTCTCATCCGCGCAGCGAGTGGTACAAAATAAATGTTCAGTCCCCGTTGCCTCTAAGGCTTCTGTTAGTCCGGCTCTGGTTTTGCCTGTTGCGACTGCAAGTTGATAGCCTTGGTCTTTTAGATGAATTAGCATGTCATAGACGCCCGGAAATAAATCATCACGACTCATGGTTCTTGAGAAATAGTTCTGACTATAACTACTAATCAATTGATTAAGTGTTTGTTCATCGACTTCAGGAAATAAGCTGTGCATGGCTTTATTAATACTTAGGCCAATAACATTTTTTGCCTCCTGAACTTCGGGTATAGGGAGATTGCAGTCAATTGCAGCCTGTTGCAAGCAATGTGCGATCCAATCTATTGAATTAATAAGAGTGCCATCCCAATCAAAGATGATTAAATCAAATCGTTTCTTCATTTTTTAATAAGTTTTCCAGTTGGGCCGGTAAGGGCGCTGAAATAGATATCAGTTCCCCCGTAACAGGGTGCTGAAAGTTTAATGTTTTCGCATGTAAAAACATGCGTTTATAGCCTTTTGTTTTAAATGTTTTGTTGACTTCATCGACGCCATAGCGGTCGTCGCCGATTATAGGATGACCTAGACTTGCTGCATGGACGCGAATTTGATGCGTACGTCCTGTTTTTGGTGAGGCTTCAACCAAAGTGGCATTCGAAAATAACTGTATGCGACGAAAGAGTGTTTCAGCTGGTTTGCCAGAAGGGCTAATGACTACAATGCGCTCGCCACCTACACTCACATTTTTTAATAACGGTGCTGTGACGATTAGTTTTTTTCTATTCCATTGGCCTGATAGCAAGGCTTGATACGTTTTTTGAATCTGGCTATTTCTAAATAGTTCTTGTAATAATCGTAAGGCGCTGCGTTTTTTTGCGATTAATAAACACCCAGAGGTGTCTTTATCAAGACGGTGGACGAGTTCTAAAAATCGAGCCTCTGGTCTAAGTTGTCGGAAGCCTTCAATAATTCCGGAACTGACGCCACTGCCGCCATGAACGGCAAAGCCTGCAGGTTTGTTAATGATAATAAAGCCTTCATCTTCATAGAGAACGCCCTCTTGTAAGGCGGCCTGCAATCCTTGTGGTACATAAGTTTCTTCGCTGCGTTCAGCAATCCTAACGGGAGGTACTCTGACGATATCTCCGGCAAGTAGGCGGTATTTAACATCGACTCGACCTTTGTTGACTCTAACTTCGCCTTTTCGAACAATTCGGTAAATATGGCTTTTAGGTACGCCTTTTAAGCGGGCAATTAAAAAATTATCGAGTCTTTGATCGCAATTATCTTCAGTAATTTCGACATAGACGACTTTTGGTAAGGTATTTTCTTGTATATTCATGCTGCAAATAATACCAGTATTTAGGATGTTTGATGCTTTAAAATTGATGTAAGCTCATAAGGTTGTTATATTAGGCAAGTTTTTAAGGAAAACAGACTTTAAGCTCTACAGCTTTCGGTTTTGAAACTGATTTAGAGCGACTTAATGACGATTAAAATAACACGCATGTGCTTAACGATTCATTATAAGATTTTCGGGTTCATCGTACGACCCTAGACGCACGATTTATTAACACCTGTTTAAAGCAGAATTTACCAACTAAGACTGAGAAACATAAACTTAGCATCTGTCCCGCGTCCAAGCTATGGCTTTTTGTTGAGCTAAAATAGCAAAAAGATGATGTAGGTGATGGAGTATAAGGCCGTATCAACTAAGCTGATTGTGTTACCGTTAGCAATATCGCATCGCGTTTATAAAATGATAAATGCTTGAGGCGCTAACCCACCAGTCTGGTTCAGTAAAGTCTGACAATGGAGCAGGAAACAACAAGGATATAAAATGAAAAGAATGCTTATCAACGCTACGCAGGCTGAAGAACTGCGAGTTGCTTTGGTAGACGGTCAAAAACTATATGATTTTGATATAGAAGTGCCGTCAAAAGAACAAAAAAAATCTAATATATATAAAGGTATTATTACTCGAGTAGAACCTAGTTTAGAAGCTGCTTTTATAAACTACGGTGCTGATAAACATGGTTTTTTGCCCTTTAAGGAAATATCTCCACTGTATCGTCAGTTCCAAGAAGGCGCTGAGACTGATGGTCGTAGACCTGCTATTAAAGATCTGATCAAAGAAGGTCAGGAAATACTGGTTCAAATAGAAAAAGAAGAGCGTGGCAATAAGGGTGCAGCATTAACGACCTATATTAGTTTGGCGGGTACTTATTTGGTACTGATGCCTAATAATCCTAAAGCTGGTGGTATCTCTAGGCGTATAGAAGGTGAAACTCGTAGTGATTTGCGTGAAGTGATGGCTTCATTGGAAATTCCAGAAACGATGGGTCTAATCGTCAGAACAGCGGGTTGTGGTAAAAATGCTGAAGAATTGCAATGGGATTTAAATTATCTATTGCAATTGTGGGAAGCTATTGATCGTTCATCTAATGAGCAAAAAGCGCCCTTTTTAGTCTTTCAAGAAAGTAATGTCATTATTCGCGCTTTGCGTGATCACTTACGTGGCAATATTGATGAAATATTGATAGATAATGCTGAATCATTTGCCTTAGTTCAAGATTTCCTAAAGCAAGTGATGCCTCATTTCTTGCCTAAAGCGAAGTTGTATCAAGATGCAGTGCCATTATTTAGCCGTTATCAGATTGAATCACAAATTGAAGTAGCCTATTGTCGCGAAGTGTCTTTGCCTTCAGGTGGATCATTGGTTATCGATCATACTGAAGCTTTAACCTCGGTTGATATCAACTCTGCTCGTGCTACTAAAGGCAGTGATATTGAAGAAACAGCTCTTAATACAAATTTAGAAGCTGCCGATGAAATTGCTCGCCAACTCAGATTACGCGATTTGGGTGGTCTATTTGTCATCGATTTTATCGATATGATGTCCAACAAGAATCAGCGTACTGTTGAGAACCATTTACGTGACGCTCTTAAGATAGATAGGGCTCGTATTCAAACGGGCCGTATTTCACGCTTCGGTTTGTTAGAAATGTCTAGGCAAAGAATGCGTCCATCATTGGGTGATTCTACGCAATTGCCATGTCCTCGTTGTAAAGGGCAGGGTACTATTCGAAATGTAGAATCAGTTGCGCTTTCAGTATTGAGAATAATTGAAGAAGAAGCAATGAAGAAGGGTACCGAAAAGGTCATTGCTCATTTGCCTATCGAGTGCGCAACCTTTTTGTTGAATGAAAAGCGTCATGCTATTGAGCAAATCGAGCAGAGACTAAAAATTGGCATCATCATTTTGCCTAGCAAGCACTTAGAAACGCCAGCTTATGATATTGAGCGTATTAAGGAAAAAGAGTTTGGTGACGAGCGCCCGAGTTATTTGCAAATAAAAGCTGAAGATATTGCGGTTCCTGAGTTTGCTCAGCAAGTCAAACCTAAGATTGAAAAAGCAGTTATTAAAGAGTTTATGCATGATTCACCTGCGCCAGTTCAAGCTAAAAGTGAAGCTGCTAGTTTAATTAAGCGCTTTTGGAATAAATTATTAGGGTCAGAAACGACTAATGCAGTGGATGCTGTGGAAGGCGCTAAAGCATCTTCTGCATCGATTTCAGAAAAGCCACGTTCAACTGAAGAGGGTCAACCTAGTCGTAACCGTAATAATAGACGTGGAGGAAGAAATCAAGGCCAAAGAAACCAAGATTCTCGTCCACCTCGGCCGCCACAAGAACCACGTCAAGAGCGCGGTCCAAGAGAGCCTCGTCCAGAGCGGGTATTGCAAGAGCCCCGCTCAGAGAATCTATCGCAAGAGCAAGAAGCTAAGCCAGAGCAAAATAAAGAACCTCGGTCTAGAAACATGAGAGGGCCTGGTCGCAATGTAAGGCGTAATCTTGCACCTGTTAATGTTGCGACAGAGGAAAATGTTGATGCTGGACAAAATCAATTGCCTGCTGATGATCTGTCAATACCCCAAGTTCCTTTGTTAAATCAAGAGACTTTTTCTGAGAATGATGAGCAAGCGAAGCCTACCGCCAGAAAAAATAACAATCGCAGAGGTCCAAATCGTAGAAGACCACGTAATCCAAACTATAAAAGAACAGAAGGAGAGGCTGATTCAGTAGTTGGTGATACTTCGTTGGCGGCAGTAGATAGTCGAAATGACGATCGTGCTTCACAACCTCGATCCTATAATAGCGAGTTTTCTGAAAGAGTAGAAAGATCTGAAGTTACAGAGTCTAAAGTATCAGAGTCTCAAAAAACAGTCGTTGAATCAACGCCTAAAGCAGTAGATGAATAGAGCAAGCAATGTTTCTATGCTTTTTAAATTTAATGGAATAAGCGTAAAATAAAATCTTAATTAAGATGGCTGTTGTGTTATTGACTAAATTCAGACATAATAGCCGTCTTTTAGCCCCATGGCTAAATCATAATGGTGATCGTATTGGTCCTCTCGCAACGGCACTCTGTAAACCCCGCCAGGTCCGGAAGGAAGCAACGGTAGCAGTCGTTTCGTGTGCCGGGATGTGGCTGGTGCGATTACCGCCCAAATCAAATTTTAAAACGAGCCTGCAATGACTTATCAGGTTCTCGCCAGAAAATGGCGGCCCTCAAATTTCACTGAAGTTGTCGGACAAGATCATGTCGTCAAATCGTTAATGAACGCTTTGCAACATAATCGACTTCATCATGCCTATTTGTTTACCGGAACTCGCGGTGTAGGCAAAACCACCATTGCTAGAATCCTAGCAAAAGCCATGAATTGTGAAAATCTGCAAGATTTTAATCCTTGTGGACTCTGTAGCGTTTGCAAAGCTGTTAACGAAGGAAGTTTCTTAGACTTAATTGAAGTGGATGGCGCCTCTCGCACTAAAGTAGAAGATACTCGTGATTTGCTTGATAATGCTCAATATGCTCCGAATCATGGTCGTTATAAAGTTTATATCATCGATGAAGTTCATATGTTATCTGGGCACAGTTTTAATGCCTTGTTAAAAACGCTTGAAGAACCACCTCCGCACGTAAAATTCCTACTAGCCACAACTGATCCACATAAAATTCCAGTAACGGTTTTATCACGTTGTTTGCAGCTTAATCTTAAACAATTGTTGCCAACTCAAATTTATAGTCAAATGGCTTTTATACTCGAGCAAGAGGCCATTGAGTTTGATGTTGCTTCATTAAAATTATTATCTCGTGCTGCTGATGGCAGTATGCGTGATGGCTTAAGTTTGCTAGATCAAGCTATTGTTTTCGGTAATGGTAAAGTGACGACCGCAGATGTTAGCGCAATGCTCGGAACTATAGCTTTGCAACCCGTTACAGAATTGTTAGATGCTCTCGCAGAGTATGACGCGGTAGCTATTCTTGATAAAATTAATGAGATTGCTAATTTAACGCCAGATTATAGTGGCTTGTTGCAAGAAATGTTGATAGCTTTGCATCGAATTGCCCTGTTACAACAAATACCTACCGCAATAGATCATGAGTTTGATAGCGATGAGCTTATTGCCTTATCAGTTAAATTTAGCCCAGAAGATGTTCAGCTGTTTTATCAGATAGGTTTAGTGGGACAAAGAGATTTAGATTTAGCTCCCGACCCTAGAAGTGGTTTTGAGATGGTCATGTTACGTATGCTATTATTCAAACCAGAAGCACAGCAAAAAGTTTCTGATAAGCCCATAAAAGTGCAATCGATGTCCCCCAAAGTTATACCAGCGGTAGTGGTTAATGAGCAAGTACCGGTTACAGCTATTGTGGTAAATGATGAGGCTTCTAAGGCTGAGATAAATGCTAGTGGCGCTAATGATTGGCTTTCTATGATAGTAGCAATGAAGCTAACTGGCCCACTTCGTGAGTTTGCAAATAATTGCGCATTGGAATCTATCGATAATAACCTTTGTACCTTAATAATAGATCCAAGTCATATTAGACGGGCAAGGGCAGAAGAAGCTCTGCAAAAAGCACTACAAGCTTATTGTGGTAATGCTGTTAAATTAGTTTTTAAAGAAAAAAAAAACACCTTAGCGACACCCGCGCTACTTTTAACTAAAGAGCGTGAAGATAGGCAGCAAGCTGCTATTGATGCGATTAATGCTGATCTTAATATTCAGGCTTTAAAAGAACATTTTGATGCTCGCATTTTGCCTGGCACCATAGAGCCGATATAACACTGGAATAACTTTAGAGGATAGAAAATGAAAAATGCCTTAGGCAATATCATGCAGCAAGCTCAAAAAATGCAGGAAGATTTGAAGAAAGCTCAGGATGAGTTATCACAAATGCAGGTGCTTGGAGAGTCAGGTGGTGGCTTAGTTACCATTCTAATGACGGGAAAGCGAGAAGCAAGAAAAGTGACGATTGATGCTTCATTATTAGCTGATGATAAAGATATGCTTGAGGATTTAGTGGCATCGGCTATTAATGATGCTGTCAATAAAGTCGCTAAAATGAAAAAAGAAAAAATGTCCGATATTACTGCCGGACTTCCTTTGCCGCCAGGGTTTCAGTTGCCGTTCTGATATGCAAAAAAATGGTTTATTAGGGCAGTTAATACAAAACCTATGCATACTTCCTAGTGTAGGCCCTAAAACAGCGCAACGTATGGCGTTTTATTTACTTCAGCGCAATCGTAACGGTGCAAAGATACTGGCTGAATCTTTATTAAATGCTATTGAAAATATAGGTCATTGTCAGCAATGTCGAACCTTTACAGAGCATGCTCTGTGCGAGATTTGTGCCGATAATACCAGAGATAGTTCGATAATTTGTATAGTGGAAAGCCCAGCCGATTCTTGGGTAATTGATTTGGCAACAGTATTTAAGGGGCACTATTTTGTGCTGCATGGCCGATTATCGCCCTTAGATGGAATAGGTCCTGATCAACTCGGTCTTGATTTATTAGAACAGCGCTTAGCTTCTGGTGAAATTAAAGAATTAATCTTAGCAACTAATTCAACCGTAGAAGGTGAGGCAACGGCTTATTTTATCGGCGAAATAGCCAAAAAAAATCATGTTCCAGCCACAAGAATTGCCCATGGAGTCCCTATGGGTGGCGAATTAGAATTTATTGATAGCAGCACTTTGTCACATGCTTTTAATGGACGAAGACAATTTACTTGATAAGCTTTATTAGAGTGATGCTCTAACTTCTAAAAACCATAGGTTTTCTTATAAAGCAAGATCATTTCAGCAGTTCATTTGGCATCAGATTATATGAGCTGCGACGAGTTAACTGTAGGGGCGAATTCATTCGCCACGTTTTAACAGATGAATTTACGGGGCGAATGAATTCGCCCCTACAGGAACTCTGCATAGCTTATGAAATCTTCTTTAGGGATGATTTCTTTTGTAGAACTAGTTATTTAATCAATCAAGAGAGATGTCATGACGTCATGTTTGTTTTGTAAAATGGTTGCTGGTGAGATTAAACCGGATATAGTCTTTGAAGACGACTCTGTTTTAGCCTTTAGAGACATTAATCCTCAAGCTCCTGTGCATATATTAATTGTGCCTAAGACACATATTGCTACCTTAAATGATCTAGATGATACCTTGCTTGCTGGGCAATTATTACAAACCGCTATTAAACTAGCTGAACAAGAGGGTTTCTCAGAACAGGGTTATCGCACAGTATTCAACTGTAATTCACAAGGTGGGCAAGAGGTTTTTCATTTGCATCTGCATCTACTTGGCGGAAGGCAAATGAAGTGGCCTCCAGGTTAAAAAATAAACAAATCTAAATTGCAGCTATAGAAAGCTCCGCTTTATGATAAAATCTCGTTTTTGCCCTGATAGCTCAGCTGGATAGAGCGGTCCCCTCCTAAGGGACAGGTCGGTGGTTCGAATCCACTTTGGGGCACCAAATAAATTAGTGGCTTATCTTAAAATTAAGCCGTGATTTACCATCAAAAAATAAAATTATTCCAATTTTGACTCATTTCAAACAAAACACCTGTAAACAATACCAATAATTCAGGTGCAAAAAGATAAAGGAAAAATTAATATCTTTCGCGAACTCTCTATTTTGTATGAATTAGCCAATAATTGTTTTCAGTAAATATATTCCTGCTTCTCAAATCCATAATGGGTCTTGCCTTGATCGCTCGCAAAAAGTGAAATATACCTGAATTGTGATGGAGTTTATAATCCTGTTACTTAGGTTTCGAAAGCTATTAAAGTATCTATACGTTTCAGTCGGGGGTGCAAACCACGACCGGGAGGGGAGTCAATGACATAAGCATTGCTTCTGTGTCGGAAACGCCTCAAGTGCTCGCTTAGATTGTGTTATTTTGGCCTAAAATGCTTTACTTTAAGCAAGTGACGCTTTGCATGGGAACGATATTGAATATAGCCTAAGATTAGCATGGGATGTTAAACTTAGCTTTCACACTTCATATTTAAATAATTATAGGAACATCATGAGCAAAATTACTATCGAGCACAACCCTAGTGAAGAACGTTTAAACGAGTTAGGTGTTTCAAGTTGGGAAATATGGGAAAAAGAAATTTCAAAATTTCCTATCGATTTTGATGAAACAGAATGTGCTTATGTATTAGATGGCGAAATTTTGGTAACACCAAAAGGTGAAGAGCCTGTTCGTATAGTCGCTGGTGATTTAGTGTCTTTTCACGCAGGTTTAGATAGTCAATGGGAAGTGGTTAAGCCTTTGCGTAAACATTACAGCTACGCTTTCCCTAACGGCATTTAAGGCACCGTAGAGACAGGTTGCGACCTGTCTCTACAAGTAGTAGGCCGGAAAAAGACTTAACGAGCGTAAGCGAATTAAGCGTTTCCGGCAGACGCACCACACCTGTGTCGGAAACGCCATCACGTGCTACGCTTGGAGTGGTAATTTATTAATTTAGGGTGTCCTTAACCAGTTTTGCATAATAAAAACCATCCATAGACCCAGTGCCCGTAATAATTTGACGGCCATGACTAGCTTTTATTCCCCAAGTAGTTTCTTCAATAATGACTTCTTTAGCGTCAGCATGAGACGCTAAAAAAGTAGCAATCTGCTGTTCATTTTCTTGCTTTAAAATAGAACAAGTCGCATAAACCAGTAAGCCACCAGGCGCTAATAAGGGCCAAATGGCACAAAGAATGTTTTGTTGTAAAGCCTGCAAAGTTTCGATGTCCTCAGCACGACGTAATAATTTAATATCAGGATGGCGACGAATAACACCTAAAGCAGAGCAGGGTGCATCTAATAAAATACGCTCAAAGAGTTGTCCATCCCACCAAGTTCGGGGTATTTGTGCATCGCCAGCAATTAAAGTTGCCGGTAGATTTAAACGTTGCAAGGTATCATCGACACGTAATAGTCGATTGCTATCGATATCGACGGCGACTAATTCTTTAAGTTGCGGTTGAGTTTCTAAAATATGCGCGGCTTTGCCACCCGGTGCTGCACAGACATCTAAAACACGTTGACCTGGCTTTACATCTAACAAGCCAGCAGCAAGCTGTGCTGCCACATCTTGCACAGAAGCTAAGCCGTCTATAAAGCCCGGTAATAATTCCACAGCTACAGGTTTTTCTAAAATAAGTGCTGATTTGCAGTAGTCTACAGAAACTGCGTTGATAGCAAGATCTGTTAGTTGTTGTAAATACAGATCGCTAGAAATGCGTGATAGATTAACCCGCAAGCTCATAGGCGGCTGCTGATTGTTTTCAAATAAAATATTTTGAGCGAGCTCTGGCCAGTCTTGTTCGATTTTTTGCGTTAACCAGAGTGGATGGCTAACCGCAACCCAGTTTAAGGCATTTGCTTTTTGCTCTAAGCTTTCTGCATCTCGTTGATAATTACGTAATAAGGCATTAATCAAGCCTTTAGCCCAGGGCTTTTTTTTGGTCGCTAATACGGTTTCAGATACTGCGGCATGAGGTTTGACGCGCATATAGCAGAGTTGATATAAGCCCACTAAGGCCAAAGCTTTTATTTCAAGGTCTTTTATGGGTTTGGTCAATAACTCATTGAGTATGAAGTCTAAGCGATAATAATATCTGCAAACACCATAGGATAAAGCTTGAACAAAGGCTTTGTCTTTGCTGAGTTCGACAGTAGTTAAATTAGCCTCTAAAGCCGCAGTCAGTGATTGGCCATCTTGTATGACGCGAGTTAATACCCGAGCTGCAATGAGTCTTGTATTCAATGTATTTTCAACCTATTGTTGGAAAAAAAGGGGCTTTAAAACCTTGCAGTCTGCTGCTCCCTCTAGAAAGGTATCGTTCACACGCTCCGCGCTGCCCACAGTTAAGCTTTTGTAAGTCGGAATAAGGCCGTCCAAGCGCAGTGCGTGATGGCGTTTCCGGCGCAAGTGTCATGCTGATGCCGGAAATGCTTTTCTCGCTTACGAGACTGTGAAAGTATTCTTTTTATTTCCCCTCTTTAGCAAAGAGGGGTTAGGGGAGATTGGGTCAATTAAAAATAATCATAAAATATCAGTAGCTTATGACACAAAAAATCCCCTTCAGTCCCCCTTTTACAAAGGGGGAAGCTAAAATCATAATACTTTTACAGTCTCTTACCCGCGTAAAGCCTTATTCCTGCGTACTTTAAGTGCTATAGGATGGTAGTGAAGCGATCACTACAAGAGTGCTGTGCAAATCGAAGATCCCTAAGATTTGTGGGCTTTTTCTAGCTTCTTTTTAATGCGTTGACGTTTTAATGAAGAAATATAATCGACAAATAGTTTGCCGTTTAAATGATCCATTTCATGCTGTATGCAGACCGCTAATAAATCTCTGGCTTCTAGTTCAAAAGGTTCGCCATTGGCATCCTGCGCTTTGACTTTGATATGTTCTGCTCTAGTGACTTTCTCATAAAAACCGGGTACCGAAAGGCAACCTTCTTCAGCTTCTTTGACGCCATCTTTTTCGATGACTTCTGGATTAATTAAACACAAGGGGGCATTTTTTTCTTCACTGACATCCATGACAATGATTTGTAAATGAACGTTTACTTGCGTCGCTGCCAAGCCAACACCATGAGCTTCATACATGGTTTCTAGCATATCAGTCACTAAGGTTTTAATTTTGCTATCGACTAACTTAACCGGTGCGGCTTTCTTACGCAAACGATCGTCTGGGAATTCAAGAATAGATAAAATACTCAACAAAGATCTCTATAGTAATATTGTAATGGGGGGGATTTTATATGATTTGCTGCTGTAATAAAACTATCAAGTTATAGAATAAAACCAAGTAGATGAAAATCCGAGTTTGTGAATACCTCTTTTTGTTTAAGGCACATTGTCTAAGTCAAATATAAATGTTGTTTCCGGTGTGGGTATGGCTCCTGTGCCGGAAACGCCACCCCGCGCTGTGCTAGGGTGGTCTTATTCCGGCCTACTGCTAATGTAGGGGCTATTTATTTACCCCTACAAATACTAAACTCTGCACCATTCAATTTATGACTCTGGATTAATTAAGCTATTCAAGGTCAAGAAAGCTTGATCCCAATCCACTGGCTTACTAATCAAACCGTTCATGCCACAATCATAACAACGCTTTTGATCGCTTTCGTCGACGTTACCAGTCATGGCGATAATCGGCAAGTTGTCATAACGTGGATTTGCGCGTATGCGTTGGGTGGCTTCAAAGCCATCCATAATCGGCATCTGGCAATCCATTAACACCGCTGCATAATCATTGTCAGTCAACAATGCTAAGGCCTCTACACCATTATTAGCAAGATCAACTATCATGCCTTCATAACCCATGATGTCAGGTATAAATTCTTGTATTACCAGATTATCTTCTACGACTAAAACGCGGGCATTAAGCAAGTTCGGATATTTAACGGTATGTTTCAATGATGTTGTTGGCAAAGCAGGTGTGACAGGGCTAGTCGAAACCGCTAAGGTGATGATAAAACTAAAGCAACTGCCTGCACCTAATTGACTTTCAACGCTAATAATCCCGCCCATAGCTGAGACTAATTCCTTGCTGATAGACAAACCTAGCCCCGTGCCTCCGTATATACGAGTGGTTGAGTTATCGGCTTGATTGAAAGCTTCAAATAAGTCCTTTTTATGTTTTGTATCTAAACCGATTCCGGTATCAGTCACCGAAAATTGTAGTTGTGCTTGCTGGTCAATTAGGCTTATTAGTTTTACATTTAGAGTAATGTTGCCGGAGTGGGTAAATTTAATAGCATTGCTCATTAAATTAAGTAAAACTTGTCCCAAGCGCAAGGAATCGCCAATGTATACGCTGGGTACTGATGGCATTACTTCAAAGTTCAGGCTCAGGTCTTTATTGATCACTAATGGCGTAGTCACCGTTTTTAAGAAGTCTATGATCGCATCTAATTCAAAATGATTTTGCTCTAGTTCAACTTTACCGGCTTCAAGTTTAGAAAAGTTTAAAATGTCATCTAATATACCTAGTAACCATTTTGCGGAGCTATTGATTTTAGATAAGTAATTTTGTTGTTGTGCTGTTAAATCCGTTTGTAGGGTTAGAAAAGCAATACTCATGATGGCGTTGATGGGCGTACGAATTTCATGAGACATATTCGACAAAAACTGGCTTTTAGTTAGCACGGCCTGATTTGCTTTAGCGACATCAAGTTCCAGTTCTTCAGAGCGTTGAGTCTCTATGAGTAGTTTGTGAGTTTGCTCTTGAGTCTCTATTAAATTATCTTCATAGGCCTTGCGGAGCTCATTACTGGCAAAAGTCGCTACAAAATGTGTCGTATTGCCATAGTGGTCTATTGTTCTGTTTATGTTGAGTAGTTCTAAATGTATCTCGCCATTTTTTCTCTTATTCCAGATTTCACCAGACCAATGGCCTTGCTTATGTATAGCTTCCCACATTTTTTTATAGAATTTAGGGTCTTGGCGTTCAGATTTCATAATGCTAGGATTTTTGCCGATCAGTTCATGCTGGCTGTAGCCAGTCATATCCGAATAGGCTTTATTAGCATGCGTATAATTGCCCTGAGGATCTGTAATAAACATAGCTAGACCCGATTCGAAAGCATTGGCTATGTTGATCTGGGTGTTCTCTAGGAGTTTGCGAGCCGTATTGTCAGTTGCTATCAGTAAATAACCGATAATAATTTGTTTTTCATCGCGTAAAGCCGTGATTGAAACTTGAGCAGTCAAGTATTGACCTTTTTTGCAGACATAACTGAGCTCATAAATATCTTCTATCTCTCGAGTTGCTTTATAGACTAGCGCTTCAAAGCCTGATTCGATAGTTTCGCCAAACTCTAAGCTTAATATATTCGCTCTGTGTTGCAATTCGCTGGTAACGGACATTTCTGCAGGGGTCATGATATTGATGACTTCTTTAGCTGTGTAGCCAAGCATGGCTTCAGCGCCGACATTAAAGAGCTGAATCATGCCCTTGGCATCAGTAGCGATACAGGAGAAGTTACGGCTATTAAAAATAGCGTTTTGTAAGCAAGATAATGTTTTAAGTTGTTTGATCAGTAATTCTTTTTTGCAGTTATTGCTCCAACTTACCTGCAATAACGATTCATTTAGTAGAGTAATCGCTGTTAGTGTTACTACAACAGTAATTAGCTGGCCATCATAGGATTGGTGTTGCCAATCAAATCGATGCTGACCATGTTGGTGAGTTAGGGCAATGAGGTCTAGTGTTTTTTCTTTGGAGTTTTGTCCATCAGCTTGAAGCTCAGGGGAAATGTCCCAGGGAGTTAGTTTAAGAAATGTTGCCTTATCAGGATAGCCCAGTTCATTTAAAGTAGCTGCGTTGCAGTATATGTACTGATCGCCTTTAATCACCATCACTGAATCAAGATTATTTTCAAACAGTGAAAAGTAGCTGTCAAGTGGTGAGTTATTCTCGGAGCATGAATGATCGTGGTAATGTGAGGTATCTGACATAGGTATGTATTAGGCGAGAGTTAAAGCCTAAGCCTAAGCCTAAGCCTAAGCCTAAGCCTAAGCCTAAGCCTAAGCCTATAGATTACTATTAATCATATTTCTTTTTTCTTCTTATTAGTCAATACAATAGCATAAAAGTTATTGTTACTCTAAGTAATACTACTAATGATAATGTTATTAATGAAATCTTAAATAATTTGGCTCAACTTTAGGAGTCTAAGGATTCAGATAGATTTTAGGGTGGATAAGCGCTAGAGACTGTGAAAGTATCATAATTTTAGCCTTGCCCAGCGATACATTTCACCCCGTAGGTAAAGGTCGCGACCTGTCGCTATATTATGATCGATTGAATGATTATTTTTTTATAGATTAAATCTCCCCTAAGCCCTCTTTGTTAAGGGGCATAGGTATCTACACAAATAATGGTTAGCATTCCCACGTGAGAACGATAATATTGTGGTGAAGATCGTAGGGGCGAATTCATTCGCCCTTATAAAATGCGCTATAACAATAGACTTTCAATGTTGGGCGTATGCAATACGCCCCTGCGGTGATTTTTATCGTTTCCACGCCGATAAGAAATTTGTGTAGAACCTATGCTTGTAGGGGCGACAAATTCGCCCAGTACTTGGGGCATAGGTCTCTACACAAATAATGGTTAGCATTCCCACGCACGAACGATAACATTGTGGTGAAGATCGTAGGGGCGAATTCATTCGCCCTTATAAAATAAGCGCTATAACAATAGACTTTCAATGTTGGGCGTATGCAATACGCCCCTACGGTGATTTTTATCGTTTCCACGCCGATAAGAAACTTGTGTAGAACCTATGCTTGTAGGGGCGACAAATTCGCCCAGTACTTGGGGCAAAGGTATCTACACAAATAATGGTTAGCATTCCCACGCGAGAACGATAACATTGTAGTGGTCTAATAAAAACAGACACCCAGATAGGTTGATATACTTAATCAATCAAAATGGGGAAATCATCATGAATAAAGAACGTCGAGTATTTGATAC
>QVQD01000165.1 GCA_003584875.1 Methylococcales bacterium | reverse complement strand
CTGCTGAATAACTGCTTAACATCAGTTATTATTCTGCAATGCAAAATAACAATAAATAGCATAAACTATCTTTCAATTTGAACTAGTGCATAAACACTAGCTCTTAAAAAACTCGCATTAATCATATCCATCTTGCATATACCATCAACAGAAATAACGGAGTTGCTCACATGTTAAAACTTAGCTTTCCTAGCATTGTCCTAATTATTTTCACCTGCTGCCTAAGTGCACCCATTTTTGCTGCTGACGATGCTAGTTTACATCAAGTATTTCAAGCCGCTGAAGCAGGTAACTTTAAAGAAGCCCAGTCTATGATGGATAATGTGCTTAAAAACCACCCCAATAGCGCTAAGGCGCATTTTGTCGAAGCCGAACTAATGGCTAAACAAGGCTTAAATCATGAAGCTAGTGCTGAACTTAGCAAAGCCGAACAACTAGAGCCGGCCTTAACGTTTGCTAAACCAGAAGCGCTACAAAGTCTTAGAAGTCGTATTGGAGGTGCTGCACCTAGTGCCCCACAACCCACTATTGTTCAGCAATCAGCACCCTCTATAACTATGCCTAATAACTGGTTAATGCCGGTACTTTTATTCGTAGGCTTAGGCGTTTTAATCTTATTTGTCATGGCATTGTTTCGTCGCAATACACAATCGCTACCTTCTAACAATTATGCTGGCCGAGCACCTACTCCAAACTATGGACCTGCTGGCAATCCAGGCATGGGCTCTGCAGGTATGGGTTCAGCCATGGGACAACCCACTGCTGGTGGCATGGGCTCTGGCTTGATGGGTAATTTAGCTACAGGGGCAGCACTAGGAGCAGGCGTAGTCGCCGGCGAAGCCTTAATGCATCACTTTATAGACGGTGATCACAACAATCCTGCTCCCCAAAATCAACAACCTGAGCACTCACCATGGAGCTCACCAGACAACGCCCCAAGTAACGACAACAGCAACAATTATGATATGGGCGGCAATGACTTTGGCGTTCAAGATTCGTCATCTTGGGATGATGACAGTAGTAGCGGTGATGATGACAATTGGGGCTAAAAAGCAATTTTATCAAATACTCTAAAAGCCTAAACCTTTAATTATAGTAAAAGACCTATCTGCCACTATCGCTGCAGATAGGTCGAGATCACAATCTAACGAAAGACTATGCCAATCTGTTACCCTGCCACAAGCTTCTGGTACTGATAAAAAAGTTGAGGGGTGCAGAGGGTTAATGACACAAGCATTAAGTCCTAAAGATATTCCATGACCTGTAGCTTTTACAAAAGCTTCCTTTTTGGTCCAAAAATCATAAAAAGCCCGTGTTTGATGAGACTCAGGCAGTTGATTCCAATAACCCTGCTCTTCTTTAGCAAAGCATTTATTCACTAAGCCGGCTATATTAACTCGCTGCTTAATCACTTCAATATCAACGCCTAATTGAACCTGATTAGCTATAGCAAAAAGTACATGATTTCCCGCATGCGACAAATTAAAACTTAGCTCAGGATAATGCTCTAAATAAGGCTTGCCTTGCTCAGTCCTGCTGATAACAATCTGCTCTGGCGACTCATTAAGCCACTGCCCTAGCAAGATTCTTAAGCGCCCATGTATTTCCACATAACGATGCTGCAACAACGGCTGTTTAAGTCTTGATGCCTGAGCTAATTCATGCTTATCAAGCACATGCCAGTAGTGTTGATCATGTCGCGAATCTGAGCTAATTTTAGCCTGCCAAACACTGACTTCAATAGTGTCCAAAAATCGCCCTACCCTCGCCGCGTTTATCACTAGCCGCAGACAACACCTTCGTTGCCTTAGTTAGTTGCACCGCTTGCATATCTCCATAAACATAAGGAGTTGGCTTTAGTTGATGCCCCATTGCAGTCAGTCCAATTAATTCGGCATCAGAAAAGGCAGATTGCTCATATTCAATAACATCCGGCATAAACTGATGATGAAAGCGAGGTACTTGCACCCATGATTCAGGTCCATTACCTTTTGCAAAATCCAAAAGCCCAAGCAACACCATCGAAATAATACGACTGCCTCCTGGCGTACCTAATACAGCGACACGATGTTCATCTTCAAGAAAGGTTGGCGTCATGCTCGACAACATACGTTTACCGGGTTCAATAGCATTAGCACTACCACCGATCAAACCATAACCATTCATCGCACCTGACAGGCTAACAAAATCATCCATTTCATCATTCAATAACACGCCCGTGCCTTTTGCGACAAACGCAGAACCAAACGACATATTGATACTGAGTGTCGCTGCCACTCTATTTCCTTGTTCATCAATAATTGAAAAATGCGTGGTGTTAGTACCCTCAGGTTGTGGCTTTATTTCACCTGACAATAACTCACTTGGCATAGCTTTATCGATACGCAGACTACTTCGTAAACCTGCGGCATAATCTTCATTCAATAAACGATTTACAGGAATATTGATGAAGTCAGTATCCCCTAAATACAAGGATCGATCGTGATAAGCACGACGTAATGCCTCAGTAATTAGATGCTTGCGAGTCAGTTCATCACTATGCTGCAAATCATAGCCTGACAATATATTTAAAGCTTCTATCAAGACGATACCACCTGAAGAAGACGGCGAGGAACTTGTGATTTTTATACCGTGGTAAACACCTTTAATAGGCTCTCTTTCTATCACTTGATAAGCAGCAAGATCTTCTTTAGTCCAAATCCCTCCTGCTTGTTGCACACTGCTGACTAATTTATCTGCGGTTGCACCACTATAAAAGCCATCTCTACCAGATTCTGCTAAGCGCTCTAAAGTTTGCGCTAGATCAGCTTGTCTTAATATCGAATATAGCTCTGGAGGTTGACCCTTTGTTAAAAATATCGCCGCACTATCTGGGTAAGTATTAAGCACTTCGGCTCTAGCTGTTAACAATTTCAAATAGCGCTTGCTAATAGCAAAGCCCGTTTTTGCATAACGAATGGCCGGCGCTAAAGTCTCCGCCAAAGGTAATTGGCCATAATGTTCAGCAATATGAACTAAAGCAGCAGGTAAACCAGGTATAGCCGCAGCTAATGCGCCATCGATTGATAATTTAGCTATGACGTGACGATCTTTATCTAAAAACATGTCCTTATGAGCTGCTAATGGGGCTTTTTCACGACCATCTATCATGGTTTCAAAACCATCTTTTTGCCGATGCAATAACCAATATCCGCCACCACCTAAACCAGAACCATTAGGTTCTAGCACTGCCAAAGCAGCACTTACAGCGACTGCTGCATCGTAGACATTGCCGCCCTTTGCTAAGACCTCAAAACCAGCAGCAGTCGCTAAAGGATGTGCACTAGCTATCGCAGCTGAATGGGAGTCCGCATAAAGCCTCGATCCACTAGAAATAGTGATTAATAACAAGATCACAGACAATTTCTTAAACATACTATTTACCAGTGGTAGTTTTATGGATTATTCAACCAACTCCGCAAGAACTTATTAGAGCATTAATATCATCAACAAATTAATACGACTAATAGCTTAAAAACTCTTGTACTTGTTTGATAAATAACTGAGGCTGCTGCACATGTAACCAATGTCCAGCCTTATCTATCACCGACAAAATAGCATCTGGAAACACAGATTTGACATCCTGTTCTTTTACAAAAGCAGACTCTGAACCCGCCAGAAACAGGCATGATTTTGTGTAGGGCTTTAGTGACTGAGTGTCAGGAAAGCCAATAATAGCAGGCGCACTTTGTTGAAAGATATCAAGATCAATCCGCCAATGATAACAACCAGCCTTAAGGACAATATTTTGTAACAAGAACTGCCGATAACTTAATTCGGGAATATCTTCAGCTAACAATAACTCGGCTTGTTTCCGATTATTGATTTCAGGTAACGGCAAGGCCTTTAACGCGGCAATCAATTTATTAAAACAATGACTATACGTAACAGGAGCAATATCAGCCACTATCAACTTATTGACCCGCACAGGATGATTCAGCGCAAACCACATGGCCACTTTACCGCCCATGCTATGCCCCAATAAACTCGCCGTATTCAAGCTTTTATCATCCATAAACCGCAACACATCTGCCGACATGCTGACATAATCCATCTGAGGGTTCTGTGGCGAACTGCCATGATTTCTCATATCTAAGACATAAACATGATAATCAACAGCCAGCTTTTCTGCTACTTGCCGCCAATTTCGCGAAGAAGCAAAAAAGCCATGCAAAATAAGCAAAGGTGGGCGACTAGCTTCGCCCAACTCTTCAAAGGCTAAAGCAACTGTTTCCATTATAAAAAGACAGCAAACAATAGCCCCATAATGCCACCCAAAACGCCACCCCAAACCACTAGCCAGCCTAGGTGTTCATGAATAATGGCTTGAACCATTTCTTTAACCAACTGCGGTGTTAATTCACTCAAGCGTTTATCGATGACTGTTTCAATTTTATCAACAATATCTAAACCAATTTTATTGGCATTTAAGCCTTCTTTAAGCGCCGACTTAAAACGATCAGACTCAATCATATCCACTAAAGTGACTTTCATCTTTTCGGTAAAAGGTTCTTTTAATGGCACTAGCGCTTCTTCACCACCCATCATCATCAACATGCCACCAAAGGAAGAATTCATGATTGAAAACACTAGGCTTTCATAAATCTTGTCATAATCAACTGCACTTAAGAAAGGTTCTAAATTTAAAACTTTGCTACCTTGTTGTTCTTCAGTTTCAATAAACTGTTGAATATTATTGGCTGTAAAAAACTGCTCCATCATCAGTTTCTTGATAGAGTACTTAAACTCTTCAAAACGCTCAGGTATTACACCTGAACCATAGCAATAGGGTACTTTTTCAAACAACATATGTATTGCTAACCAATTAGTTATCGCACCTGATAGTGCAAAAAAACCAATAGACTTTATAAGCCCTGATAAAACGGGACTAATAAAACCCAAAACAATAATCGCAAAAGCAATAGCATTAGTAACAACAGATTTATTCAAAGGTTGATTCATGGTGTTTTTATTCAAAATATCGAGAGTGTACCTACAAGCATTACTGCCTAGGCCTTGGGGTTGGTTTAGAAAGATAAATTGCCAATGACATCATTGAAAGTCTTCGACAAAAAGACAACCTTATGATACTTAAAGCACTACGTCAACCCTAACAACTAAGTTTTTGTTAGGTGCATAAGCGCCGAAGACTGTGAAAGTATTCATTAATTTATGAATGTACTTTAATACCTCAGTAATTGCCCACAGTTAAGGGTAAGAAAAAAGAGTTTCAGTTGTAGGGGCGACAGATTCGCCCTGTATCTTGGAACATCGGATTACTGGGCGAATCTGCCGCCCCTACAAATGCTTAACTTTGAGCAGTGAGGGTTGGGGTGAGATAGTATTCAGGGCAAATGATAGCGTTTTAGATGATTATGAAAAATACTTTCACAGTCTCGCCGGCGCTTATGCACCCTACAGAGCTTTGTTTAATCCTTGTTTTGATAACTATGCTCAAAGAAACAGGTGTTAGATAATTACTGTCCAGATGACAGTTTAGTAAGGCTACAAAAAGCAAAAATAGCCCAATAGGATGTTCATTCTACAAAATCTTATGCTTTATCCCAACGACACTGATCCAGTCAAATTAGTAATTTACCCTAACAGTTATTCGTCATTTATTAGGAGTTGATAGCCCGTCATCAACTTGTCATATTGACTAGGTAAGGTCACACTACAAATACATTATATTTTATAGGGCAATAAGCATGAATACAGAAACGAAACTAACTATTCAAGATCACTGTAAAGAAACCCTAAAACAAATTCTCACCGAAGTAATTGAGTTACGTTTAGCCATTGAAAGTAAAGCTAATCAGCGCCTACAAAAATATGCTGATAATGATCATTCAAAGGTATTCTCAGACAGCGCTAGAAATCTTGCCCACTATCTTGCCATGCGCCAGTTTGATTTACGTCACTTACAAGATCGCTTATCTCATGCCAGCTTAACTTCTCTGGGTAGAGCTGAAGGTTCGGTATTATCAACACTAGACTCCTTAATCGATATATTGCAACGATCAACTAACCCAGAATACGTACCCGATGAGCATAGCCGTAATTTGTGCCTCAGTCAGGGTCAGCAGCAACTGGACAAGCATACTATCGAGTTATTTGGTGCTTTTCGTAAACATTGTAAGACCCATGTGATGGTGACTTTGCCCAGCATAGCCTCAAGTGATTACACTTTGGTAAAGTCAATGCTCGAAAAAGGCATGAGCTGTGCACGTATAAATTGTGCACACGATGATCCTAGTATTTGGCAAGACATGATCAGCAATATCCATCAAGCAGAAACAGAGCTTAATCGGTCATGCCGCATACTCATGGATCTTGCAGGACAGAAAATACGTACTAGTAATATTCAACTAGGTGAATCGATATATCACCTCCATGTAAAAAAAGATCATACAGGCAAAATCATAGCGCCAGCCTATCTAATATTGACGACCGACTATAAAGCTGAATCTAGTGATAGCTCACTGTTCAGGTTACCCATCCCCAAAACACTGCATAAGAAACTTAAGCCAGGACTATCTTTAGGTTTTATTGACCATCAACTTAAAAAACGTCATTTACAGATAGACAAAGCACTTTCTGATACCGACTGGTTGGTTAGTTGTGATAAATCAGCTTATTTAGCGTCAGGCTGTACCTTAACGCTGACCACTCATCCTAAAAAAGCCAAACATAAACTAATTGAAGAATTTACTTTAGGGGTCTTTGCTGGCGAACCTTCAGATATAAAAGTCCATAAAAATGATGTGCTGTTATTAACACCCGGTGACATAGACGGTAAACCCGCCGAGTATAAAAATGGACTATTGATACATCCCGCTCAAATTGGCTGTACGCTTTCTTCGGCGATTGCAAAATTAGCCAGTGGCCAAGCCGTTTGGATTGATGATGGCAAGATAGGCGCAGTCGTCGAAGCGATCACCGAACAGGGCGCACTAATACGCATAACAGAAGCCAAAACCGGTGGCGTATCCATAAAAAGCGATAAAGGCATTAATTTCCCAGAAGCTGAATTAAACTTATCTCCACTCACCGAGAAAGACTTACATGACTTAGATTTTGTTTGTAAACATGCCGATTTAGTTGGATTCTCATTCGTAGAAACCTTAGCAGATATTGAACAATTGATGGAGGAACTCGCAAAACGTGATAAATCAGATCTGCCTATCATCGCCAAAATAGAAACTAATCGCGCCGTAAAAAATCTACCCGATATTATCTTGGGGACTATCGATCGACATCAGCTAGGCATTATGATTGCTAGGGGCGATTTAGCCGTAGAACTCGGCAGTGCCAGACTCGCTGAAATACAAGAAGAACTACTGTGGTTATGTGAAGCAGCTCATGTTCCTGTTATCTGGGCAACTCAAGTACTTGAATCTATCGCCAAACAAGGCAGCCGTTCGAGAGCAGAATTTACAGATGCCGCAATGGCTGCCAGAGCAGAATGCGTGATGCTTAATAAAGGCCCTTATATCCTTGATGCCATCATTGCCCTTGTGGACGTTATGACACGCATGCAAGAACATCAACGGAAAAAGTTCTCACGCTTAAGAGCTTTACATTGGTAAATATTTATCGCTGCCTTTATTCCCCCCCCAAGCATCACTACCCAAAATTAAATTTTTTTTATGTAGGATTGGCTTTAGCGACGACATTCATGACTAAAGCCACTACTACAATTCTTCAAATGCTTAACTCTGAGCAGACATCTGTAGGCCGGAATAAGGCTTTTCGAGCATAAGCGAGCAAAGCGTTTCCGGCACAGGTAGGAAGCCTGTGCCGGAAACGCCAGCCCGGGCGTCTATGCTGGCCGGGGTTTGCAACCCCGTTCCGCGTGTTGGATACCTATAGCTAAGGAGGGGAAATAAAATAATACTTTCACAGTCTCTAAAGCCACTCCCACTTCAAACTTAGCAAGAACTTATAAGACGATTGATCGTATCAATGGAATTTCAGCTTCTAAAGCTTTGACAATTCAATTAGATAACTTGTTAATCTAACAAACTAAAATCATCTTTATCTACGCCACATTCAGGACAAGTCCAATCTTCAGGTATATCTGCCCATAAAGTACCAGGAGCAATACCACTATCTACATCACCTTCGGCTTCATCATAGATATGACCGCAGACATCACATACGTATTTTTTAAAATCAGACATAACAACTCCCATTCATTAAATATATAAATACCAGCTCTTTGTGGCCAGTTCATTTTAGGTCGCACCACAATGCAGCCTGACTTTACCAGTTTTAAGCTAATTTTCAATGCTTTTGTGATTTCTTCACTAAAGCCTACTAATCACTATAAATTTATAAGGTTATATATCTTATTAACATGTAGACTTAGCCTTCCTACCCATTAAAGCATCAATCACTTTCACTCCAATCTACATTTCAATAAGAGCCTATTATGATCAGCACTTACTATTTATTATTAATCTTAGGTTTCTATGCTCTCACTGTGGCTCTAGTTCATGTATTTGAAAAACTTAAGGATCGATTATGAATTGGCTTTACTTATTAGGTAGCGGACTTGCGCTGGCAATCTTCATCTATCTAATTGCTGCGTTATTTTATCCGGAGAGATTCTAATGACCAGTAACAGTTATTTACAAATTATTTGTTATGTCAGCACACTGCTACTGTTGGTTAAACCGCTAGGCTGGTATATGGCCAGAGTCTATGAAGATGAGTCGGTGGGCTTGAACCGCTTATTAGCGCCAGTTGAAACTATACTTTATCGTATTAGTGGCATCAATCCGAAACAAGAAATGCCTTGGACAGATTACGCTATTGCCATGTTGGTTTTTAACGCTCTAGGGACTCTCGCAGTATTCGCCATGCAAAGCTTGCAAGCTAGCCTGCCCTTTAATCCCCAGAGCCTGCCCAATGTCCGCCCAGACTCAGCCTTCAATACTGCCGTCAGTTTCGCTAGCAACACCAACTGGCAAGGCTACAGCGGTGAGACCACCATGAGTTATCTAACCCAAATGCTAGGCTTAACCGTGCAGAATTTCCTTTCTGCTGCAACCGGCATGGCGACCTTGGTCGCTTTGATCCGTGGCTTTGCTAGGCGTAATGCAGATCTAATCGGAAATTTCTGGGTTGATCTCACTCGCAGTACGCTGTATATCCTGATGCCACTGTCATTAATTTTGGCACTAGCGTTGGTTGGTCAAGGAGTTGTGCAAACCTTTAATTCCTATCAAAGCGTGCCTTTGGTTGAATCTTTCAACTATGAACAAGCCAAACTGAGCGACGATGGTGTAGCTCTACAAAATAGCGCTGGCAAAACCATTATGGAATCAGTCATTACAAAAGAGCAAATCATAGCGGTAGGTCCTGCTGCATCTCAAGTAGCCATTAAACAACTCGGCACTAACGGCGGGGGCTTTTTTAATGTCAATTCAGCTCATCCCTTTGAAAACCCGACGCCTTTAAGTAACTTTTTAGAAATGCTGGCTATCTTACTGATACCTACCTCGCTGTGCTACACCTTTGGCAAGATGGTGGGTGATACACGACAAGGCTGGGCGATACTGGCGGCAATGACGCTTATTTTTATCACGCTGATTTTTGTGACTGTTGCAGCAGAACAAAGCGGCAATCCTGTCTTGGCAGCCTTAAATATTGATCAATCTGCAAACATCAGCCAGTCTGGTGGCAACATGGAAGGCAAAGAAACTCGGTTCGGCATTACCAATTCCGCACTATGGGCAGTAGCTACCACAGCCGCTTCCAACGGCTCGGTCAATGCTATGCACGATTCCTTTACACCTATCGGCGGCATGGCGCCCTTGTGGCTAATGCAATTAGGCGAAGTCGTGTTCGGTGGGGTCGGCTCCGGTTTATACGGCATGATCATGTTTGCGATAGTCGCGGTATTTGTGTCTGGTTTAATGATAGGCCGTACCCCCGAATACTTGGGTAAAAAAATTGAAGCATTCGAAATGAAAATGGCCGCCATTGTAATATTGATACCGCCACTAATGGTCTTAGCTGGAACTGCATTTGCAGTAATGTTGGCTGCAGGCAAAGCCTCCGTCTTTAATCCAGGAGCGCATGGTTTTACCGAAATACTCTATGCGCTCTCATCAGCAAGCAATAATAACGGTAGCGCCTACGCCGGACTCTCGGCTAACACCCCGTTCTATAACGACCTATTAGGATTGGCGATGTTGTTTTCACGCTTTTGGCTGGCGGTACCCGTGCTGGCTATTGCAGGCTCTTTGGCTGCAAAAAAGATTGTACCAGTAGGCCCAGGAACTTTACCGACGCATACTCCGCTGTTTGTAACGCTATTAATAGGTATCGTGCTCTTAGTCGGAGCATTAACCTTTGTCCCTGCCCTAGCCTTGGGGCCTGTAGTTGAATATCTATCTTGGGTTGACGCATTTTAGGTCGGGTTACGCTATCGCTAACCCAAGCAAAACTCGTGAGTTTTGACTCCAACTTAAGCGACATAACCGTTAAAGCACAATGTGTTGCTTGCTTTTAGGAGTCAAAACTCATGAGTTTTGCTTAAAAAATCGAATGTGGCCTAGGTCGGGTTAGCGATAGCGTAACCAGACAATGTGTTGAAGTGTCTCGGCTTACGCATAGCTACGCCAAGCACAAAACTCGTGAGTTTTGACTCCAATTTAAGCGATATAACCGTTAAAGCACAATGTGTTGCTTGCTTTTAGGAGTCAAAACTCATGAGTTTTGCTTAAAAAATCGAATGTGACCTAGATCGGGTTAGCGATAGCATAACCAGACAATGTGTTGAAGTGTCTCGGCTTACGCATAGCTACGCCAAGCACAAAACTCGTGAGTTTTGACTCCAACTTAAGCGACATAACCGTTAAAGCACAATGTGTTGCTTGCTTTTAGGAGTCAAAACTCATGAGTTTTGCTTAAAAAAAAGAATGCGACCTAGATCGGGTTAGCGATAGCGTAACCCGACCATTATGAACATAACCCTTTTTAGGAAAAAAAATGAGCAACAAACCTATTTCATTGTCGCTGTTTGATAGCCAAATCTTAACCACCGCTTTAGTAGATTCATTTCGCAAACTAACACCGCAGCAACAATGGAAAAATCCGGTGATGTTTGTCGTTTATATCGGCAGTATGCTGACTACCTTGCTTTGGGTGTTAGCACTTTACGGAGAAGGAAAAGATCCAGCCCCGTTCATTTTAGCCATCAGCTTATGGTTGTGGATCACAGTTTTATTTGCAAACTTTGCCGAAGCAATGGCTGAAGGCCGCAGCAAGGCACAAGCCGCTTTTTTACGCACTGCCAAGCGTGATATAGCCGCAAGAAAACTCGATGAACCTCATTATGGCGCGAACTACTCCAAAGTATCAGGCTCCACTCTTCGATGTAGCGATGTGGTATTAATAGAAGCCGGAGATTTTGTACCAGGTGACGGCGAAGTTATAGAGGGTGTCGCCTCAGTAGATGAAAGCGCCATCACTGGGGAAAGCGCACCGGTCATACGACAATCAGGTGGCGATTTCAGTTCGGTAACGGGTGGCACACGCGTGTTATCAGATTGGCTGGTAGTTAGAATTACCGCCAATCCAGGTGAAGCTTTTCTGGATAGAATGATTGCCATGGTAGAAAGCGCAAAACGCCAAAAAACGCCCAATGAAATTGCCTTGACCATCTTATTGGTCGCCTTAACACTGGTATTTTTAATGGCGACCGTGACCTTATTACCCTTTTCTTTATACGCGGTAGAAACTTCAGGTTCAGGTCAGCCGATCACCATTACGGTATTAGTCGCCTTGTTAGTTTGTTTAATACCGACGACTATCGGTGGCTTATTATCTGCCATTGGTGTGGCCGGCATAGGCCGCATGATGCAGAAAAACGTGATTGCAACTTCTGGCAGAGCAGTAGAAGCCGCCGGAGACATCGACGTATTATTGCTAGATAAAACCGGAACCATCACTTTAGGTAATCGACAAGCCTCTGCTTTAATAGCCGTTAGCGGCGTATCAAATCAAGAACTAGCCGATGCCGCACAATTAGCATCACTCACTGACGAAACCCCAGAGGGACGGAGTGTGGTGGTTTTAGCTAAGCAAAAATATGGTATACGAAAACGAGATATCAATGCCTTAGGAGCAACCTTTGTGCATTTTTCCGCACAAACCCGAATGAGCGGCGTTAACATTCAAGGCCGGCAAATTCGTAAGGGCGCAGCCGATGCTATCCGCACGCATATTGAAACACTAGGCGGCCAATTTCCGCCGGAATTTAGGAAACTGGTTGATGATGTGGCTCGTCGCGGCAGTACTCCACTAATCGTTGCCGAAGACGCCAGAGTACTCGGCGTGATCGAACTAAAAGATATCGTCAAAGGCGGCATCAAAGAACGCTTTGCAGAGTTACGACAAATGGGTATCAAGACCATTATGATTACTGGCGACAATCGTCTAACTGCTGCCGCTATTGCAGCAGAAGCCGGTGTCGATGATTTTCTGGCCGAAGCCACACCAGAAATGAAATTAAAACTCATACGACAATATCAGTCCGAAGGTCGATTGGTCGCGATGACCGGAGATGGCACTAACGATGCTCCCGCTTTAGCACAAGCCGATGTCGCAGTCGCCATGAACAGCGGAACACAAGCCGCTAAAGAAGCTGGCAACATGGTTGATCTTGATTCTAACCCTACCAAACTCATCGAAATTGTTGAAACCGGTAAACAAATGCTCATGACACGGGGCGCCTTAACCACCTTCAGTATTGCTAATGATGTCGCCAAATATTTTGCGATTATTCCGGCAGCGTTCGCAAGCACCTATCCAGTCCTTGATGTTTTGAATGTAATGAAACTAGCAACACCCGCTAGCGCCATTTTATCGGCAGTGATATTTAATGCCTTAATCATCGTGGCACTCATTCCCTTGGCTTTAAAAGGTATCAAATATAAGCCAGTCGGCGCAGCTAAATTGCTACAAAATAACTTACTGATTTACGGCTTAGGTGGATTAATCGTTCCATTTATAGGCATTAAGGCGATAGACCTATTACTAATAACCTTAGGTCTAGTTTAATAGCTAAGGTATCGACTTTAGCCGTGAAGATCGAGGCTAAAGCCGCTTCCACAATAACTTCGATTGTTGTTCCCTTAAAGGAGTTGATCATGATTAAGCATTTCAAACCAGCTATTATTTTGTTTGTATTATTAACACTGTTAACTGGAGTTATCTATCCGGCTGTAGTCACCGGGCTAGCTCAATTACTATTTCCTCTTCAAGCAAATGGTAGCCTGATTACAGATAATCATGGCAGAGTGACAGGCTCTGCTCTAATAGGTCAGCCTTTTAATGATCCTAGTCATTTTTGGGGACGACCCTCTGCCACCGCACCCTACCCCTATAATGCTAGCGCATCAAGCGGTTCCAACCTAGGCCCAACTAATCCTGCTTTGATAACTAGCATTAAAGTCAGACTCCAAGCCTTAAAAAACCTAGATCCTGATAATAAAGCTCCAATTCCAGTCGATCTTATTACCGCCTCGGCCAGTGGCTTAGATCCACACATCAGTCCTGCAGCTGCGAACTATCAAGTCAATCGTGTAGCTAAAGCTAGAAAAATAAAGCCAGAAGTGATTCATGCCCTGATTGATGCAAACACAATGTCTCGTCAATGGCGCTTTCTAGGAGAACCACGCGTCAATGTACTCACATTGAATTTAGCCTTAGATGCTAGTATCTCAAAATGAGAACACTAAGCCCCAGCTCTACCGCACCAATGCCAAGCTGGGGCTTGGCGTTCCCAAAATATCTATCCCTCAAAGCCAACTCAAAGTTTGTAAGGATGCTTTAAATGCCGAGTGTAAAATATTCTGACACCCAATCTAAGGCCTATGTTGATTTAGGCATGATTATGACCCTAACCACTCAATCAAGATCATGAGGTCATCAATTTAAAGTGCTTAAACTCACTGTAAAGAAAATTGACACTTTAACTATCCACTTAGTATGAAGGGTTCAATAGCTTTAGCGTATTGCACCTTTTCACTACCCACAATTAAAAAATATTTGAACTTATTGTAGGCCGGAATAAGGCTTTACGAGCATCAGCGAGTAAAGCGTTTCCGGCATTCATACGATCGTGTGCCGGAAACGCCACCACGCGCTACACTAGGGTGGTCTTATTCCGGCCTACAAAATATTAACTGTGGGCATGGGAATGAGGCTGGAGCGATACAAGTGTCAGGCTTTTTTACACTTTTATATTTTGAAGTGCTTGTTGAGTAAGTATTTACCGGCAGACAGTCCGCCAAACCTAAAGATCAAACTGACTGGCACCATTACTGCATAAGTCTAAGTTCTGACTGTAAATACTTTGAGACACTCATGAATAAAGCCCTTTTTTTCGTTAGTAGTACTGTATTGTTTTTTCTTTTCACCACTTCATCTAATGCTACCCCTATTCTAAGCATCAGCCCTGAAACTCAAACGGTTAGCACTGGAGCGACTGTTCTTTTTGATGTCAACATTACTGGATTGGCTACTGGCATCGCTCTTGGTGCTTTTGATTTAAATATTAACTTCGATTCCACGTTACTTTCATTCGACACTATGGCATTTGGCGATCCGTTACTCCGGGGCATCGATCAACTTGATCCATTAAACCTAGGCGATAGTTTATCCTTATCGACACCCAGTTTTGGACTTGTTAATTTGATCGATACCTCACTGTATGATCAGGCCACATTAATTGCAGCACAAGGGAGCAGCTTTACCCTAGCGGTTTTGTCTTTCAATACATTAGCCTCAGGCATTAGTCCAATTACACTATCAATTAATAGCCTTTCTAATGTTAATGCAACAACTATTCAGGCCGCCATCCAAAGTGGTTCTGTGACCATTGCCGACCACCCAATCCTAAACACCGAAAAACTAAACACCGTTCCTGAACCCGCTACTTTTTTGTTGCTTACGCTAAGTGGCTTGGTATTTCTACTAAAACAACCTCGCAAGCATTTTATTTAAATACCCCAATAAACCCATTCAAAACCAATCGCCCTGCTTTTATAGCGTTGTCGTCTGGTTCCAATATCTAAATAATAGGAAGGAATATGACTGCCATCGCAAATAACGGATCTTCCGTTAATGAACTCGAACGTTCAAAAAAGACTGTAATAAAGCAAAAACCAAGTATGAAGTATTTCTTAGTAAAAATGACTAGTCGTATCGCATTGCCCTTGACACTAGCAATCATGATTCCTGTCTCTATGCCGGCTTATGCTGTTCAGCCCGTTAATTGCGAATTGCCAGATGGTGATATTGACGGTGATGAATGTATTACCCAGAATCCATCAAAAGGTAACGGCAGTAATGCTAACCCTGACAGCAATAGCACGCTTGAATTAGCTGGCGATCCTGTTGTTATTGCAACTGGCAATAAATATATGAATGAAGTTGATTATTCCAGTAGCGATTCATCGCCCCTAATACTCAAGCGTTCTTATAATAGCTCCGATACCAGTATAACGAGTTTTGGTGTGGGCTGGCATGGTAGCTATAGTCGTACTGTTAGTGCTGTATATTATGGAATTTTTCTTATAAATGGTAATTATCAATATAACTATGCAGTCGATGTGACACGCGATGACGGTAAGATCCTAAATTTCTACCAAAATGGTAGTCTTTGGCAATCTGACAGTGATATTAATTCTAGGCTGATTAAAGTATCTAATGGTTGGCAATATACGACTGGGCAGGATGAAATTGAAATCTATAATACCAATGGTCAACTAACCAGCGTTACCGACCGTGCTGGCTTAAGTCAGAACCTTAGCTATAATGCCCAAGGCTATTTAACCACAGTTACTAATGCCTTCGGACGCAGCTTAAATTTTGCTTATACAGGCACCAACGTTTCTTCAGTCACTGTACCGAACGGTGGCATTTACGCTTATAGTTACAATGTAAAAAATAATCTTTCGACTGTCACTTATCCTGATGCAACACAACGAAAATTCGTTTACGAAAATATTGCATACCCTCATGCGCTGACCGGCGTAATTGATGAAAAAGGTACTCGTTATTCCAGCGATGCTTACGATAGTGCTGGCCGCGACATTTCCACTGAATTTGCTGGTGGCGTTTACAAGTACACACTGAATTATAGTTATCTGACCAATGCTTATGTGCCGGTCACTGATGCGCTGGGTGTCACTCGTACCTCAACTTTCACCTCCATCAATGAAGTGCCTTTGGAAACCCAGATGAATCAGAGTTGCCCGAGTTGCCCAACTACTTATGCGACGACCAAAACCACTAAGACTTATGATGCCAATGGCAATATAAGTAGCCAGATTGATTTCAACGGAAACACCAGTACTTACACTTACGATACGACGCGAAATCTTCAAATTTCAAGTACCGAAGCCGCAGGAACTCCAGAAGTAAGATCGACAATAACTACTTGGCATTCTAATTTCCGCTTACCAATAAGCATTAAAGAGCCCACCAAAACCACCAATTTTAACTATGACAGCAAAGGTAATTTGCTGCAAAAAACAATCAGCGCAGGTACTCAAACAAAAACTTGGACTTTTACATACAATAGTTTGAGTCAACCCTTAAGCATAGACGGCCCGCGCACTGACGTCAGTGATGTCACACACTTTGCTTACGATAGTCTAGGTAACCTCAATGCTGTTACTGATGCCTTGGGTCATGTCACCAATATTTCTAGTTATAATGCCGACGGCCAACCACTCAGCTTTAAAGATCCTAACGGCTTAGTAACTAAGCTTCAATACGATGCTCGAGGCAGGCTGGTTACTTCAACAGTAGGCACAGAAGTGACACAATACAAATTTGATGCCGCAGGCCAGCTCATCAAGCTAACCTTGCCAGATGCAAGCAGTCTTGCCTATAGTTACGATAATGCTCATCGTTTAATCAGTATTATCGATACACTAGGCAATCATATCGATTACACATTGGATTTGATGGGTAATCAACTTAACACCAAAACCTTTGATCCAGCCAATACTTTAGCTAGTGCGCGCTCGCAGGTTTTTGATGGTCTTAGCCGATTGGCAAATGTCATAGGTGCTCAAAACCAAACCTCTAAATTTGGCTATGACCCCAATGGCAATACCACCAGTGTTACTGATCCACTTAACAATAAAACTAACTTGGCCTATGATAGGCTGAATCGCTTAATTAGCAGTGTCGATCCTCTCGGTGATATCACTTCCAGCAGCTATGATAGCAACAACAACCCGCTAGCATTGACTGATCCCTTAAACCATATTACTCAATATGGCTATGATGGTTTCGGTCAAAAACTGATGACTTCCAGCCCCGACACAGGTCTAAGTCATATTAACCGTGATGCCGTTGGTAACCCCATCAGTACTATTGATGCGAGAGGGCAAACCGTTACTTACAGTTACGATGCATTAAATCGTGTATCTCAAACTAGTTACCCCAATAAAACACCTATCAACTTCAGTTATGATCAAGGCGTTAATGGCATAGGCCATCTAACCCAAATGAGTGACGGAACCGATACAACACTATGGAGTTATGATCTCCATGGAAGGGTCGCCAGCAAAACACTGATCAGCGGCTCGTTAACACTAGTCACTCAATATAGTTATTCTGCCACAGGTCAACTCACTTCACTTACCTACCCTTCTGGCAAAATGGTGCAACTAAAATACAACAGTAACGGCCAAGTAACCGCACTAGATAGCAATAACCTGCCTTTACTCAGCGCCATAAAATATCAGCCCTTTGGTTCTGCAAAAAGCTGGGTATTTGGCAATGGCGTAACCACTAGCCGCAACTTTGATTTAGATGGGCGTCTGCTTAGCTATGATTTAGGCAACCGTTCACGACAATTAGCTTATGATGCCGCTAGCCGCATCAGCACTTACACCGACTCCGATCTCAATCACGATCAAAGCTTTAGTTACGACAAGCTGGGGCGTTTGATCGCTTATAGCGATCCTCTCACACAAATGACATATAGTTACGATGCCAATGGCAATCGCACACAACTGCTAACTTTAGGTTCAACCAGCAAAAACTCCAAACTAGATCTAAATAGCAACCGCTTATTAGGGATTACCGACAGTAATAACCAGACCTTAAATAGCTATAACTATGATGCAGCTGGGCATGTGATAAACGACGGTTACAACACTTTCAACTACGACGGCAGAGGTCGATTAGAACAGGCATCTAGCATCAGTTTCGGCAGCGAATATTACCGAATCAATGGACTAGGACAACGTGATGCCAAAGTCACCGGCTTAGCACCTGATTTATCAGGTGACGCTAATCAAGACGGCACATTATCGGCAACAGACTTACGCCTAATAGTCCTCATGACTCTAGGCAGTGCGCCCATCAATCTTTCCGCTGATTGTAACCATGACAACAAAATCACCACAGCGGACGTAGTCTGCGCCCAAACTAAACTAGCCGACATGCACCTTCATCCAAGCAAATACATCCAGACCGGCACTTATTTTGTCTATGACGAAGCTGGACAGTTACTAGGTGAATACAATCAAAGCGGCACAGCCCTCCAAGAAACTGTTTGGCTAGCCAATAAACCCGTAGCCGTGTTAACTGGAAACGGCGCCTATTATGTCTACGCCGACCATCTCAATGCTCCACGAGCAATGAGTGATAACACCGGTGCTGTCGTTTGGCGCTGGGATAGCGAAGCCTTCGGCACCCAAACCGCCACAGGAACGTCATTGACCTATAATTTACGCTTCCCTGGGCAGTATTATGATAATAGTACAAAGCTGCATTACAACGGATTCAGGGATTATGATCCTAAAATTGGACGGTATATAGAAAGTGATTTAATTGGCTTGGCAGGGGGAACTAATACTTATGGATATGTCGGGAATAATCCTTTGAGTTTTGTTGATTTGTTGGGGCTTGAGCTAGTTGCAACTAATTTGCCTGGTTTAGGAAATACCTATTTGGATAGTAATATAATTGTTCCCGTTAACAATTTTATTGCTAATGCCGCACTATCTGGTGTAAATGTAACATTTTCATCTGCTTTTAGAACTACTGAGACACAAAGTACACTCAACAACACAAATTCCATTACACCAGCCGCTGCTGGCTTCAGTTTACATGAAGCAGGATATGCAGTTGATATTAATTGGCGTCAAATTCCGGCTAATCAGCAACAAAATGTAATTAATGCTGCCGAAAATGCTGGTTTGTCATGGGGTGGAAATTTTAGTCGACCAGACTCCGTGCATTTTTACATGAATCCAACAAGTAACAGATCTACTGCTATTCATGATGCCCAAACAAAATACAAATGCTTACAATAAGAAACTTCAAAATGTTCATGTCATCAAAAATATTATTCTTAATAGTAGCATTATTTTTTGTCCAAAATGTTATTGCTAAAGATCAGTGTCTTGGTACTTTTTCTAGTTATGAATACAATGCAGAAAGTGGTGATATTCAGGGAGTAGAAATTAAAGTTGTCTATACTAGGCTTGGAAAACAAGCAGCAATACAATTTTCTGAGGGGGAACCTGGAGCTTTAATTGTTATTCCTGTCACATGTAAAGGCTCTAATTTTTCTTTCAAAATTCCAAAAACTAATGAGGTCTTGTCTGCAAATTTTAATGGTGAAATTTCAAAAAAAAATCTGTCAGGTAAATTGATTTATGAAAATGGTGCAAGTGAACAGCTTATTCTCCCGCGTAAAAAAGGATATTGGGATTGATGCACAACTAAGTAATAAATAAGCTCGTAGCTTGGGGTTAAGCAAAGCGAAC
>QVQD01000166.1 GCA_003584875.1 Methylococcales bacterium | reverse complement strand
GTAGATTCAGCTACCGGTGCAGGTGCTGATTCAGCCGCAGCAGCAGGAGTTTGCTCAGTCGTGGCTGTTTTTACTTCTGCGGCTTCTTCGGCTTTATTACAACCTGCTAATAACGCCAATGTCACAAGACCAGTCGCCATAATAAGTTTTAATGTCATTGTATTGTCCTATTTTTATTATAATTTGATTTATTTTTCTGCCTTAGCAGGGCTAAGACAAAGAAAATAATATCACATTATTCACCAATAATAGGTAGTTACATCGCACTAGGTTGTAGCTTAATAGGCCTGAACAAGGCTTTTCGAGCGTAAGCGAGTAAAGCGTTTCCGGCAAGCATACGAATAATCTATCGCATAAACACATTATGATAGCCAACTACGGTGCAATACGGCTATCGCTTGCGCCCTACGGAACGCATTTCTACTATCGATATCGAATCTCTACAGCATCACTACCCAGCAGTGCTTTTAATCTTACTAACAGTCCATCGGTTGGATGTACGCGCCATTCATCACCTAATTGCACAACTACCTTCGCTTGATCGGAGCTATAAGCAATACTCACTGGACAACCACCTTTTTTAAAGGGGGTTAACACGTCAGCTAATTGTTCAGTTAAATTATTAATTGATTTGGATAGTTCCCAAGTTATCTGTAGACCTCTTGCAAACTGTTCTCTTGCCTGGTCGATGTCGTAGAGTTTTTCTACAGTTAAGCGTAAATTACCAGAAAAATTATCGATAGCTAAACCACCTTCGGCAATTAATACACTGTCTTTTGCTAGAAGCCCCCGATAGTTTTCATAGACATCACCAAATAAAGCACATTCAAGCCGTCCACTATTATCATCTAAAGTGGCAAAGCCCATGGTATTGCCTTTTTTATTTTGTCGAGTTCGAACTTCTACAATTAATCCGGCAACGCGTGCTTCTACAATGCCACGCCCTACTTTTAAGGCGGCTATTTTACCGTGGGTATAGTGTTTTAATTCAGCTTCATAAGCATCGATAGGATGTCCCGTTAGAAAAAAGCCTAAGGTTATTTTTTCTGCGGCTAAGCGCTCAAGATCTGTCCAAGGCGTTACTGCATACTCATAAGCGGGCGTTATAGTGTCTTCATCGACTTCAAGCTCTGAACCCGGAAGCGAAAACAAATCATTTTGACCACTTTTCATCATTTTGCCGTGCTGTTCAGCAACACGTAAAGCTGTTGGCAATTCGGCTAAATGGCTGGCGCGATTATTATCAAATTCGTCAAAAGCTCCTGCACGAATTAAGGCTTCTAAAACCCGACGATTAAACTTACGCAAATCAACTCGTTGACATAAATCATAAAGCCCTAAAAATGCTCCATGTTCCTCGCGCTCTATCAGCATATCTTCTATAGCGCCCTGCCCTACCCCTTTAACAGCTCCCAAACCATAAATGATGTGATCTGCTTCGTTGACTGTAAATTGATACATAGAGCTGTTAATAGAAGGCGGTACTATGGATATTTTCATTTGCCGGCATTCTTCTATTAGTATCACTACTTTATCGGTGTTATCCATATCAGAAGATAATACTGCTGCCATAAAAGCCGACGGATAATGCGCTTTTAGCCAAGCAGTTTGATAAGCGACTAAGGCGTAGGCTGCTGAATGCGATTTATTAAAACCATAACCAGCAAACTTTTCCATTAAATCGAAAACATAAGTGGCAATGTCTTCTTCAACATTATTTTGTACCGAACCTTCTAAGAATTTACCTCGCTCTTTAGCCATTTCTTCAGGCTTTTTCTTACCCATCGCGCGGCGTAACATATCCGCACCGCCCAAAGTGTAAAGTGCCATTTCCCTAGCAATTTGCATGACTTGTTCTTGATATAAAATAACGCCGTTTGTGGGTTTTAATATAGGCTCTAAGATTTGATGTGCATATTCGGCTTTAGCACCATGCTTCACATTAATATAATCATCAACCATACCTGATTCTAAAGGCCCAGGACGAAACAACGCCACCAAAGCAATAATGTCATCAAAACAATCGGGCTTAAGCTTTTTAATCAGCTCCTTCATGCCTCGAGATTCTAACTGGAACACAGCCGTAGTCAGACCATTCTTTAGCAGCACATAAGAGGCTAAATCATCTCTAGGAATAGTGGTAATATCGACTAAAGCCTCACCCGCCAAGCGTTTTTTATTATTAATAGTCTGCAAAGCCCAGTCAATAATAGTCAACGTGCGCAGTCCTAAAAAGTCAAACTTGACTAGACCTACCGCCTCTACGTCATCTTTATCAAACTGAGTAACTAAATTACTGCCATCTTCTTCACAATATAAGGGCGTAAAATCAGTCAGCTTAGTGGGCGATATCACCACACCACCGGCATGTTTACCAGCATTTCTGACGGTACCTTCAAGAGAAAGCGCCATATCTATCAAAGCGGCCACTTCTTCTTCGGTATCGTAAAGCAGCTTAAGATCGGGACTATCAACTAATGCTTTAGTCAGAGTCATGCCGATTTCAAACGGTATCAATTTAGCGAGTCGATCAACAAAAGGATAAGAAAAACCTAATACCCGACCCACGTCACGTATAACCGCTTTAGCCGCCATAGAGCCATAAGTGATAATCTGCGCGACATGATCTCGACCATAATGACGCGCCACATAATCTATGACTTCATCACGCCTATCCATACAAAAGTCGATATCAAAGTCAGGCATCGATACCCGCTCTGGATTCAAAAAACGCTCAAACAATAAATCAAACTCTATAGGATCTAAATCGGTAATTTTGAGCGCATAAGCCACTAATGACCCCGCACCAGAACCACGACCAGGGCCCACTGGTATCAGATTGTTTTTAGCCCACTGAATAAAATCAGCAACAATCATGAAATAACCAGGGAAACCCATTTGGCTGATCATCTTCAATTCAAAATCTAAACGCTGATAATACACGACCCTGTTTTCTTCATCTGTGCCTGCACCTACCGCAGGATAATGTAAAAAGCGTTCTTCTAGGCCTTTTTCGGCCTCTCGGGTCATGTGCTCACTTAAAGTCATACCTGCGGGCACAGGAAAATCGGGCAAAAAGTTTTCACCCAAAGTCAGTGAAATGTTACAACGTTTAGCTATTTCTACACTATTTTCTAGGGCTTCTGGAATATCTGAAAACAATTGCTGCATTTCTTCGGAACTACGTAAATACTGCTGATCGGTATAGTCTTTTGGCCTAGCATCATCATCTAAAACCCGCCCTTGATTAATACAGACGCGAACTTCATGAGCGGCAAAATCTGTTTGCTTCAGAAAGCGGACATCATTAGTTGCCACCACGGGTAAATTCATGAGTGCGGCTAATTCAACTGCATCCTCTATGTAGACTTCTTCATTTGCTTTACCGACACGCTGCAGCTCCAGATAGAAGGAATTTTTAAATAACTCTGACCATTGCTGTGCTAAACGCTGGGCTACAGTTTTTTTACCCGCAACTAAAGCTTTACCGATATCGCCATCCATTGCCCCCGACAAAGCAATTAACCCTTGATGATTGGCAACTAGCCACTCATACCGTAGCATGGGTACACTTAAATACTGTCCTTCTTGATAAGCTTTTGATACCAACTCTGTCAATGTCACATAACCGACATTATTATTGACCAACAACGTGAGTCGATAAGGTGCTGATGGTACCTCAGGGTTATAAATCAATACATCAGCGCCCGCTATGGGTTTAATACCCTGAGCTCTGGCGGTTTTGTAAAACTTAACCAATGAAAATAAATTAGCGTGCTCGGTCACAGCAATTGCTGGCATATTAAGTTCCGCCAAACGATTAATTAAAGGTTTGATTTTGACCGTACCATCGACCAACGAAAATTCGCTATGTAATCTTAAATGAATAAAAGCTGGTTGCATGTGAGTTAATATATTAAATTAAGAGAGGATGGTATTTAATTAAAGAGGCACCGACTTAAGACATGACAAAATGCTTGAGTAGGTCGAGTTAGACGCTATCCGTAACCCGACACACCAAGATTGTGTCGGGTTACGCTATCGCTAACCCGACTACACCTAATAACATGGATCACGCTTTCCCGTCTTTAGTGATAGCCATTAATAGATCAAATCTGAATAACAGTTCTTCTCAGCATAAAAGCAAAACTAACTCTGTCATAAACTAAGGCAAACTTGACTAAATTATAAGTTATCACATTAAAAGGACTTGGGAAATTGATGCAATTATAAATAAATTAACAATTTTACTTAGGATACTGGAAAGATATCAGATCATTTTCACAACGTTACCTAGGATGTTGACGAAATGATAGCTAAGCTTCACAAGATGACGGGTAACCTTAGCAATAATCGAATTCTATCCTAAACGGGTAGATGATTAATATGTTTTTTAATTTGCTGTAAGGTGCTATACGCGTTTAACACTTAAACTGCAATGCAACATATAGCTGAAAAACTGCTTAACATAATGCAATACTATTCTTAGTAACTTAATTTAACACCACCATATCCTGCAACACTTGAAGTTCCATAACCATAGACTTCTTCATACTGTTTATTAAGCACGTTATCAATACGCCCATAAATCTGCACGTTTTTATGAATATCATAACTGCCAGCTAAATTAAGCATAACATAACCCGCCACAGTACTCGCGTAATCAGCTTTTTGCCCGACCATCAAGACATTAACATGAACATGAGCCTTTTCAAGAAAACGATAATCGGTATCGAAGCTTGCTTTATTTCTAGGTCTACGTAGCAATTGATTGCCAGTATCCAAATCTTTGGCATCTTGATAAGTATAGCTACTGCGGAGCGTCAAATCAGTTAATGGGCGCATCTCCATAAAGGTCTCAACACCATTAACTTTGGCCTTACTAACATTTTGGTTTACATAAGGAGCTGCATTCGCCTGAATAAGATTATCAAATGCATTCTCAAAATAACTAAAACCTAAGGTACTGAATTTTTTGAAGACATCTTGTTCAACACCTACATCCCAACCACGACTGGTTTCAGGTTTTAAATTAAGATTACCCGTGCCATAAATCGTGTCATACAATTGATTTAAGGTGGGCGCTTTAAAACCCGTGCCATAACTGGCTTTTAATCGGGTAGAGGTTTCTTTAATGGTATAAAGTTCATTGGCACGCCAAGTTTCATGTCCTCCAAAACGATTATTATCGTCATATCTGACACCTAAGGTGGTAAAAGACCGATCAAACAACTTAATTTGATCTTGCAGATAATAACCTAAGGTATTCATGGTCTTTAAGGGAATCGACGCGCTAGAAGAATAACTCCAAGCCGGATAATCCGAATTTGCAGAACTACTTAAACTATCAGCTTCTTCCTCAATACCTAACATAACGGTATTAGTTTTATGCACATGAAAGATATTTTGATAATCTAGCTTTACTTTCTCCCCTAAATTAGTAGCAGCTGAACTAAAATTATTAAGTGAATCTATTGCATTATTATTGCTTCTATCTGTACGACTATAAGCTACTCCAACTGTTTGCTCCCAAAAACCATCAAAAAGTTTAAGGTGTCCAAAACCACGAGTAAATAACTCATTAAACCTGCCATAAGAATTTGGATCATCTGCGCCCTTGCCACCGCCATTATCTAAAAATGACTTACCCTCGCCATATCGCAGGGTAACACCTAAATCTAAAGCCTCTGTGATCTTATAACCTGCGCGACCACTCAGATTGGTATTTCTATAGCCATTTGGCAATACATTACCTAGATTCTTATCAGCAGAAGAAAAGCCAGCAGTCTCCAATCTTGAAGCATCAAAGCTATAATTAATACGCTCAGTGCCTCCTGAAATATTGCCGCCCGTTTTCCAAGTGCCATAGGAACCGCCCTCAGCAACTCCCGTTAATTTGATTTTGCCCTCGCCTTTTTTGGTAATCACATTAATTACACCGCCTATTGCATCAGAACCAAAAGCCGCACTCGCTGCACCTCGCACAACTTCAATCCGTTCGATATTATCCGTTTGCAAAAAAGCGAAATCAAAAGCACCGGTAGGACTAGAGGGATCGTTCATTTCCACACCATCAACCAAGACCAAGGTATGATTAGAATTAGCTCCCCGCATAAACACCGAGGTTTGTTGCCCCACCGCCCCAGTTCGCACAACATCTAAGCCTGGTACGGTTCGTAAAGCATCTGCGACATTATTAATATTTTTGTCGGCAATATCTTTAGCCGTAACAACTGTAATCGCAGATCCGATCTCAGTTTCAGGTGTTTCTGTACGAGTCGCTGTTACTATAACATTAGGTAGTTCTATAGCGTCATTTGGAATTTTATCTTGAGCATGTGATTGGGTATTAAAACCCATGAGTAAAATGGAACTGGCTATAATTTTTTGCATGATGTCCTCTGCGCCGCCCGCGCATAGAGTTTTAGTTATAACAACAAAGGACAATAGAAGATGAAGCGCACGAGTGCACGCATTCATTCTGCCAAACAGCCCTCCGCTGTTGCGAATATGCTAGCGGGCCGGTCTCCGGGCTTATAAGTGGCGTTAACCTGTTTCATCACCTTCCCATGCATAACACAGTGGCATCTAGATAAAACTTTACTTATATACCGTTGCGGGGGCAGCGTCGGATTTGGCATAAACCTTACCGACTTCCCGTTTAACCATTAGGTCTGAAAAACCCTATGGAACCTGAAAGCGAAGCGGAAGTATACGTAAAGCAGAGTGGAATTACAAACTAAAGGGTGATTTTGATAGGGCAATGACCCTATGAGTAGCCCATGAAATGCAGAGTTTGGACACGCATCATATTGAGACTTAGAGCATTGTATTTTGCAATCAAAACTCATGAGTTTTGACTCCGGTATCGAATACTTTTGCAATATGTCTAAGCTTTAGCTAGCTATAAAAGATCAAAAACAGATAATGATAGTGAGTAGGATTATTTCAAGGCAAAACTTGGACGTGTATCAATATTAAATCTTATAAGCATAGGGCTTGGAGTCAAAACTCATCAGTTTTGATATAGACATCGAGTAAGCTGTAATTTATTGGATATATTGCGCATGAGGATAATTATAACCTAGGTGGAATACGCTACGCTATTCCACCCTATAGGTTTAATCAATCAAGCCGTAATCTCATCAGCAGCTATCAACAATTCCTCTATAAAATGCTGGCTATATAAAGGTAAGTAGTTATGCTTCAAATAAGCGATTTTAGTATTTGAACTAGGTATTAAATGAGCTAAATCACGTACGACCAAATCTTGATCTATCAAGGCATCATAAGCCATCGCTGTAATAAGGCCAGCGCCCATACCTAAGCGCACATAGGTTTTAATCACATCAGTATCGGCTGCTGACAAAGTAATATCCAACTCTAAACTCGCATTTTTAAAAGCACCTTCTATAGCTGATCGTCCGGTAAAACCAGAGCTATACGTTAATATGGGATAAGTGGCTAAGCGCTCCAAAGTGATGTCACCCTCACTTAAAGGATGATAAAGCGGTACGACTAAGGCATGATGCCATTCATAACAGTTCTTAATCACCAGATCATGTTCTTGATCAACACGTTCGGTACAAATAGCAATATCTGCTTTACGAGCGTGTAATTGCTCAATCAATTGATCGGGAGATGCTTGCACCATATATATTTTTACGCCTGGGTATTTTTCTTTAAAGCGCTGTATAGGCAGGGGTAAAAAATATTTAGCTTGGGTATGGGTAGTGGCTATATGCAAAATACCTTGGTTACTATCAAGGAAATCTGCAGCTATATTTTGGATATTATTTTTAGCTCTATTAATAATATCCACTTCTTCCATGACTCGTGTTCCTAGCGCAGTCATGCTGATGAGTTTTTTACCTTGCCTTTCAAACAAAGGTGATCCTAACTCAGACTCAAACATTTGTAATTGTCTACTTACCGCCGATTGCACGATGTGCATTCTTTCAGCAGCCTTTGATAAGTTAAAATTAGTTTCTTGAAGTACGCGTAGTAATTCAATTTGACTCAAGTTCATGGATTGATTTTCCTTAACAAATGTTGCTTATGTAATCATCATAAGGATATAAGCGATGCTCCGCTATATGCAAAGCGTGACGGGGTTTATAACCCCGTTACTCACGTTTCGAAGTTATCGAAATCTAAACGTTTCGGTCAGGGTTGCAAACCCAGACCGGCAGAGTAGACCGTATTTTATAAGGGCGTATGCAATACGCCCCTAAGGGTCATCACCACAATATTATCGTTCTTGATAAATAAAATGTGTAGACACCTATAATGAATGCCAACTTTACTGAAACCAATGCGCTTGACGTATCTGAAGAGCAACTTTGTCACCTCTACTTAAAGCCAATTGTTTAAACTGCTCATTAGGCATTTCTGCAAAGACGCTAGGAGTATTAGCATTACTACCATTTTTAACGAGCTCAAGTCGGATCAAAGCACCTAAATGCTGCCAATCTTTTAAGGTCGCAGGAGCATCTTGATTAGCTGATGTTTTTTCTATAATAATGTCATGTGGACGTACATGGGCAATTTTACTTTCTTTTTGTGTAGGCAATAAACCTGCTATCTGCAACCAATCGGCATCTTGTTCAGCCATGTCAAAAATATTCGTTTGCCCAATAAAGCGCGACACAAAGGCATTAGCAGGATGATCATAAATATCACTCGGTGTACCTTGTTGCTCAATGCGGCCATGATTAAGAACAACTACTTGACTAGCCACTTCCATGGCTTCTTCTTGATCATGAGTCACAAAAATACTAGTGACATTGAGCTCATGATGCAGATTACGCAACCATTGTCTTAAATCCTTACGCACACTAGCATCCAAGGCACCGAAAGGTTCATCTAATAATAACACCGAAGGCTCTACAGCCAAGGCACGAGCCAAGGCGATACGCTGACGTTGACCACCCGACAACTGATCAGGATAACGATCATGCAACCAATCTAATTGAACTAACTCCAGTAAGGCATGAACTTTTTTAGTTATAGTCTCATTATCTAAGCGTTCACGTCGTGGCTTAACTCTAAGACCAAAAGCCACATTTTCAAATACCGTCATGTGCCTAAATAAAGCGTAATGTTGGAAGACAAAACCAATGCCGCGCTTACTGACATTCTGGGTAGTTTTATCAACACCACTTAATAACACGCGTCCTTTGTCAGCTTGCTCTAAACCGGCAATGATGCGTAATAAAGTGGTCTTGCCACAACCCGAAGGTCCTAATAATGCAACTAACTCACCTTCAGGAATTTCTAAGTTGATATTTGAAAGTGCCGAAAAAGCACCAAACTGTTTGCTAATATTGGAAAGTAAAATACTCATAATAGGAATCTCAAATTAAATTCAAAGTGCTTAGCGACGCGCTTGTTGCCATTCTAAAGCGGTCTTTAATATTAAGGTTAAGACGGCTAAGGCTGCGAGTATTGATGCACTAGCAAAAGCGCCAACAATGTTATATTCGTTGTAATTAACTTCAACATGTAAAGGCAAGGTATTAGTTATGCCTCTTATATGGCCCGATACCACAGATACCGCACCAAATTCGCCCATCGCCCTAGCGTTACATAACAATACGCCATATAACAAAGCCCATTTAATATTCGGCAAAGTCACTGACCAAAATGTTCGCCAGCCACCAGCTCCCAAAGAAAGTGCCGCCTCTTCTTCTTGACTGCCCATTTCTTGCATTAACGGAATTAATTGGCGTGCAACAAAGGGAAAGGTAATAAATAGCGTCGCTAAAACAATACCAGAAATCGTGAAGATAATTTTTATCTGATGCTGTACCAACCAATCACCAAACCAGCCCTCTGCACCAAATAACAGGACAAAGATAAAACCCGATATCACCGGCGATACTGAAAAGGGAAGATCAATCAAGGTAGTCAACAAACTTTTGCCCTTAAAATCAAAACGAGTTACCGCCCAAGCAGCCGTAACGCCAAAGAGTGTATTCAAGGGCACTGTTACGGCTGCCGTAATGAGTGTCAGCTTAATAGCCGATAAGGTATCAGGCTCAGATAACGCTGACCAATAAGCTTCTATACCTTTAGAAAAAGCTTTAACAATAACCAAGCCCAGAGGCAAAAGAATAAATAAACCAATAAAACTAATGGCTATGGTGATTAGACTCCATCTAACCCAATCTGGGTCTTGTAAGGCTTGTGGTTTAGGCGCCACCAATTTATTGACGGGGAGTTGAATAACATTCATGTTCGCACTCATCTTATAATTGTCCAGAACGTTTACGCACCCAGTATTGCAGGGTATTAATGACGAATAACAATAGGAATGAAATGACCAGCATAGTTAAAGCAATGGCAGTGGCACCTTCTATATCAAATTGTTCTAACTTGGTAACGATTAACAGCGGCACAATTTCCGAAACATAAGGAAGATTGCCCGCAATAAAAATCACCGAGCCGTATTCGCCCACACCTCTAGCAAACGCTAAGGCAAATCCTGTCAACAAAGCAGGAAACACATTCGGAAAAATGATTCTATTAAACACTTGTAAACGCGTAGCACCCAAACTGGCGCCCGCTTCTTCCATAGACGCTTCAAACTCGAGCAAAACCGGCTCAACAGTCCGCACTATAAAAGGGATACTAATAAAAATAAGCGCCATGACAATGCCCAAAGGTTTAAAAGCAACTTGGACACCAATAGTATCGATCAGCAATTTCCCCAAAAAGCCACTAGGCTGAAAAATAGTCGCCAAAACAATCCCGGCAACCGCTGTCGGCAGCGCAAATGGAAAATCAATTAAGGCATGAAAGAAGCGTTTACCAAAAAACTCATAACGCACCAACACCCAAGCCACTATAAAACCGAAAAAACTGGCAACTAAAGCGGCAACTATAGCCGTGCTAAAACTGACATAAAATGAGGATAGCACCCGCTTATTAGTAATGATATGTAGGTAATCATCCCAGCTTAAGCGAAAACTTTGAAACACTAAGGTACTCAGTGGAATCAAAACAACTAAACTTAAATAGACCACAGTAAACCCGATAGTCAGTCGAAAACCCGGCATAATACTATTTTGTGACATAACTCAACTCCACTCACCCACCCACTTATTCTTTTTTATAAATTTGAAAAACACATCACCATCGGCAAAATGAATGCTCTGCACCGACTACAGCCAATCTAGAGCCAGTCATCTAATTTAGAGCTAAGTTTAAAGAAGGTTATGCCGATAACAAAACGACGATATTAGATACCTATATCTAATTCAGTGATACTAATGCTAGAGATTACTATCTTTTTCAAAGCATGTAGGTCGGATTAGCGATAGCGTAACCCGACCTACAAACCTTTCAATGGAGTCAAAACTCACGAGTTTTGTTGCTTGGCGTAGCGATAGCGTAAGCCAAGCATTTCCTGTGCATCCTGTCGGGTTACGCTATCGCTAACCCGACCTACAAAAATTATTAATGGTTATCGTTATTTGTAACGAACCAAATTAATACGACTCACAGTAATTGTAGGCCGGAATAAGGCCACCCAAGCGGAGCGCGTGGTGGCGTTTCCGGCACAGGAGCTATGACTATGCCGGAAACGCTTTACTCGCTTTCGCTCGAAAAGTCTTATTCCGGCCTACAACTATCTTTTTCAAAGCATGTAGGTCGGATTAGCGATAGCGTAACCCGGCACAATGAGCGACCAAATGTCGGGTTACGCTATCGCTAACCCGACCAAAAATTATTAATGGTTATCGTTATTTGTTACGAACCAAATTAATACGACTTACAGCAAGATTAGCGGCTTTTCGTACATCTGGATCGGGGTCTTTTATCGTTATTTCAAGATAAGATAAAGCAGCAGGATCAGCAATTTCGCCTAAAGCTAAAGCGGCTTCTTTACGTAAATTACTAATGGGATGTTGCAACACCTCGCATAACGCGGGTACAGCATGGTTGTTTTTAAGTCGACCCAGACTACGCGCCGCCTTAAGTCGTACTTGCCAATAACTATCCTCTAGGGCTCGAATTAAAGAGGCTACTAGCGAGTCTAAACCCAGCTTACCCGCAACAGTCGCCGCTTCTTCTCGCACTTGCCAATCAACATCGAACAAGGCCGAATCAACGGCAATTCTTACAGTATCATCGGCTGCAAAACCTAAAGCACCGACTGCGGCACGCCTTACTTCGGTATCAGGATCTGTTTTTGCCAAATTGACCAATTGTGACAAGGTAGTAACATCTTTCAACCAGCCTAAAACACCCACAGCCTCTCTTCGTACTCTAGCATCTTGATCTACCAAGGCCTTAAGAGCTGGAACAGTTGCTGCCGTTAAGCGTAGTTCCCGTAATGCTCGAAAAATTGCGACACGAACATCGCTATCAGTATGTACAGTCCATTCAAGCAATAATGCCCCTACTTCAGGATTTTTATTCGCACTTAAAGATTGTGCTGCTACTTCACGCACAGTGGGTTCAGTATCTTCTAAAGCTTTTAACAATCCGCTAATAGCCTCAGGAGTATCTTGTGCTTCAAGAGCTTGCGCTGCTTCTATACGAACGGCTTTATTAGCATCCTGCAAAGCAGAAATCAAAAAGGGTTCAGCAGTATCAGGGTCAGTTTCATCGACTAATTCGATCAGCGCAATACGTCTGACAACGGGATCAGGATCAGCCAGACGGGATCTTAATATTGATTCCAGTTCCATTTCATTACCTTAGTAAATAGGGAATATCCACGCGGATTGCTTGGGTTGGGCAATCTTTTTCGCAAGGGAGACAGTACCAGCATTCATCATATTTCATACCGGCTTTGCCAGTAGTGGGATCTATAACCAGCACATCTAAGGGGCAAGCATCGATACACACTGTGCAACCTTTATCGGCAATACAAGCATTCAAATCCACCTTAACCGGAAAATCTATAGGACTAAAGCTCATGACTTACTCCTGATGAAACAACAGCGCCTTTAGGCTGAATACGTATTTGCTGGTATACCGCTTTTTCTACATCATCAGGTTCAACAATATAAGGTTCCAGTGCTCTTTTAAAGACCGACATATCACCCGATTGATCCTTTTGTACTTGAACGTGCACAGCCCATTCGGCATCATTACGTTCGCTATAATCTTGACGAGCGTGATAAAGCCCCCAACGACTTTCTGTTCGAAACAACGAAGCTTTAGCCGCCATTTCTGCACAATCTAAGATAAAGCCAACTTCTGCCGCTCGCATCAGTTCATGTGGATTGCTTGCGACCATCTGCTGCAAATCGGCACGAATTTCTTCAAAACGAACTAAGCCTATTTCCATACGCCTCGCAACTTTAGGTGGCTGCAAATAATCATTCACCAATCTGCGTAACTTATATTCCACTTGAGTAGGTGAAAGACCGTGCTTACGGGCTAATGGAGCAAAAATTCGCTGACGCTCAGCCTCCACTTGCTTAGTATCGACCACTGCTAATTCGTTGTTAGCGCAATAACTCGCAGCAGATTCACCGGCTAAACGACCATAAACAAAAGCCCCCAGCATGTAATTATGAGGAACACAGGCCAAGTCACCGGCTGCATAAAGTCCAGGCACTGTGGTTTCTGCATGCTCATTAACCCAAACACCTGAAGCACTATGACCACTGCACAAACCAATTTCAGAGATGTGCATCTCTATCATGTCAGCACGATAATCTGTGCCTCTTCCTTGGTGAAATCGTCCACGACTAGGCCGCTCGTTACTGTGTAATATCGTTTCAATGTTTGAAATCGTTTCTTCAGCTAAATGGTCGACCTTAAGGAACACAGGCCCTTTGCCACCAGCCAATTCCTGATGAAACTCCTGCATCATCTGACCGCTCCAATAATCAGACTCAATAAAACGTTCACCTTGAGCATTTGCAGTGTAACCGCCCATGGGACCAGTCACATAAGCACAAGCTGGGCCATTGTAATCTTTGATTAAAGGATTAATCTGAAAGCATTCTATGCCTGATAATTCAGCGCCCGCGTGATAAGCCATACTATAGCCATCACCGGCATTAGTGGGATTCTCGTAAGTTCCAAATAGATAACCCGATGCAGGTAAACCTAAACGGCTAGCCGCTCCCGTACAAAGGATGACTGCTTTAGCTCTAATAACCGTATAAACACCACTACGGCAATCAAAGGCCAAAGCACCAGCTACCCTTCCATCGTCTGCAATCAAGACACGAGTAGCGACTAAGCGATTAGTGACATTGACTCTGGTTTGTTTTAATTTGCGATACAGCACTTTCTTAATATCATGTCCTTCTGGCATCGGTAAAACATAAGTGCCCATGTGATGAACTTTTTTTACTGCATAGTCGCCATTCTCATCTTTCTCGAACTTAACACCCCAGCTATCAAGCTCCTCGATCATTGCATAGCTATTTTCAGCATAAGCGAATAACGTTTTTTGATTGACGATACCATCGTTAGCGACAGTAATCTCTTTGACGTATTGTTCAGGTGTAGCATAACCAGGAATAACGGCATTATTAAGCCCATCCATGCCCATAGAAATAGCACCACTACGTTTGACATTGGCTTTTTCTAGCAATAACACTCGTAAGCTTGGATCTTGTTGTTTAGCCTTGATGGCTGCCATAGGTCCTGCTGTGCCACCACCGATTACTAAAACATCAGTTTCAATTTCTTCGCTAGTCAACACCAAGTCTTCATTGTTTATAGTTTGCATATCACTTTAAATATCAAGTTTTAATAACTGAGTGGCATTATTAAAGAGCACATCGTCTAATACCGCTCCTTTGAAACCCAACCCTATAAAATCGTCAACGGTTTGTCCCATAGCCCGAAATGGATAGGAACTTCCGAATAACAATTGATTTCTCATAAAACCGTTGGCCGCTTCTACATATAAACTGCCGCCTGGCAGAAAAATATACATGTCCGGCACCACGTAAACATTCTCATAACGAAAAGCCACGCCGATCATTTCGCTCACATAAGGATAGTAACCGTGGTAGCAAACAATTTGTAACTTAGGAAAAGCACGAGCAAGTCTGCCCACTGCAGAGGGATTTGCATATTCCAAATCCGGCGTAGTTGGGCCTGACATTAAAAATACCGGAACGCCCAATTGCTCACAGGCTTCATAAATAGGATAAATGAGTAGATCATCCACTTTAAGTGCCGGACTGCCAAAACCGGGTTCAATATTAATACCTCTAAAACCTAACTGTTTAACAGCGCGTTCAATCTCTGCAACGGCATTTGATTTTTGTGGATCGACTGAAGCAATACCTATTAGTTCTTTATAGGGCGCAGTTAGCTCTAAAATCCTATCATTGGATATACTTAAACTGGGCGTATCACGACCGACAACGACTGATGCCGTTATACCCACTTCTCGCACTTCTTCGACAAAAGCCTCTATGGTTATTGAGCGTTTAAAATGCTCATCATCTTTAGAACCCACACGACGGTTTAACCATCTTGCGACTTCATATTCATCAGTACCTGGAGTTGCGCCATAAAAATCATGTAGAAACGAAGGTCTACTGCGCATATCTATTATTTTTGTCATTGATAATTCTCTTTAGGTGTTTGTGTTAACGCTAGCTCAGGAATAAAAAGTAGGTGTAGGCAAGTGTTGGTTAAGTACCCAATCACCCAAATCTCGCACCTTATAATCAACAGGGTCATGTAAGGTATGCACACGAACATTACGCCAATATCGATCTAGCCTTAAGCTGGCAGTGGTGGCTCTTGCGCCCATCACATCAAATATTTGACTACTCACTTGCAAACCCGTTTTTGTAGCAATCACTTTAGCAGCGGCAATATCTAGAGCGCATTGCCCTCGTTCCTCTGGCCTCAAGTTATCGCCCTGCTCCCAAGCCGCTTGAAGATTCAAAGCGGCATTATCGGTCAGCGCAATAGCCGCCCTAATTTCAGCACTCAGTTCTCCGTAACGGCGAAGAATATAAGGGTCCTTAGCTATTTCCTGTACACCAGAATTAAACCATGGCCGCCCCTGGGTTTTGGTAAACACAACAGCTTCTTCAAGAGCACCTAAGGCAATACCTAGATAAATATTGCAAAAGGAAAGCTGAGCAATGAGCGGTCTCAAACTGGCAAAAGTGCTACCTAAAGGCCCAGGTGAACTCAAAATCTCATCCTCAAATAACTCAACTTGGTTAAACTCGACACTGCCGCTATCAGTTTGACGTTGACCGATATTATCCCAATCATCATGGATGCTAATACCTTTACGAGAACTGGGTATCGCTGCAACTAATAAACGCCCCTCTTCATTCAAAGCAGAAATTAATAAGCGGTCTGAATCACGTGCGCCTGAACAAAAACTCTTATGGCCATTAATCAATAAGCCTCCATCGACTCTCGTTACCGATGTTCTAGTATCCAATGGATTTAAAGCATTACCCCAAAACAAATTATCTTGTCCTGTTTCGGCAAAAAAATATGCCGATTGAGCGGGCGTTCCGAACAAATTAATAGTAGCTAATATTAAATATTGAAAACCTAGGATATGCGCCAAGGAACTGTCGACACTGGCTATTTCCCTAACCGTATGAAATATAACTGGCCACTTTTGAGCATCACCAGAAAACTCTCTCGGTAAAGAAAGTCGTAATAAACCGCTGCCTCTGATCAATTGCCTTTCATGAAAAGCGGTTCCACCCAGCTGATCTCTTTGTGCGGCGGTTTCTTTTAGCTTTTGCTTTAGAAGATAAAGTGCTTTAGTTGTCATAAGTGCCTACTCTTATCTGAAGTTACGCAGCCATTCAGTGATTTATAAGAAAAATAATGCTTTGATTTATGAATACCGATGTGTGCTCGGCGCGACATACGAGAGTAATAACAATGTTACTGAATTACATGAACACTCATGAAGTTACAGGCCTAGTCAAAATTCTTTGCAGAATTTCTTCGGCTAAGCGGTTCAATTCCACATCACTGCGTTGTCTTGGTCTTGGGATATCAATGTTAATATCTAAGTCAACTTTTCCTTCATTAAGCAAAATAACCCGATCTGCTAAAGCAACTGCTTCGAATATATCGTGAGTCACTAAAATAGCGGTGAAACCAAGTTCCCGCCAAAGCCTCTCGATTAAATTCTGCATCTCAATGCGCGTTAATGCATCTAAAGCACCGAGAGGCTCATCCAATAACAATAATCGTGGTTCATGTACTAATGATCTTGCCAAAGCAACCCGCTGCCGTTGTCCACCTGAAAGTACCGAAGGCCAAACATCGGCTCGAGCCTCGAGACCGACTTGTTTTAAGGCATTTAGCGCTTTAGGAAACTCAGCTTTTTTAAGTCCCAAGCGTACGTTGTTTATGACGCTTTGCCATGGAAGTAGACGCGACTCTTGAAACATGAATCTAGCATCGCCATTAATTGAATTATGCTGATTACCATCGTAATAAATAGAGCCTACATTTGCTTGATCGAGACCAGAAATCAATCGTAGTAATGTGCTTTTACCGCAACCACTACGACCCACAATAGCGACGAAAGAACCTGGCTTAATATCTAGGTTTAAATTCTCAAGAACGTTGATATCACCAAAACTTTTACTTAAATTTTCTATCTGTATCGCAATACCAGAAGTCGATTTTTGATTCACTTTTTGCTCAACTTTCATTTTATGTTTGACATCATTAGAAGCCTGATAAGTGGGGGGTTCTTTACGAATATTTAAGTTTTGATTGGACATATAGCGCTCCCTTTAACAGTTTGTTCTTTAATTTTTATCAACTATGTCTAAAATTTGGATGCCATTGCAGCAACTTCAATTCAAGAAAATGTGCTGCAGTATCCGCCAACTTACCCAACAAGGCATAAATCAAAATAGCTAAAACCACGACATCTGTCTGCATGAACTCTCGGGCGTTCATAGCCATGTAGCCGATGCCAGAAGTCGTCGCAATGGTTTCAGCGACTATCAAGGTCAGCCACATAAAACCCAGCGCATACCTAAGCCCTACCAGTATTGATGGCAGCGCACTAGGGAAAATAATCTGAGTAAATAATTGCCAATGGTTCAAATCATAAACACGACCCATCTCAAGTAACTGAGGATCAGCCATTTTTATGCCATGATGGGTATTTGCATAAATCGGAAAAAAAACACCTAAAGCAACTAGAAATACTTTGCCCTCTTCACCAATGCCAAACCAAATAATTACTAAGGGAATTAAAGCTAGATGCGGTACATTTCTGATCATTTGTATCGTGGTATCTAAATAACGATCAGCCGGTCTAAATATCCCATTTATTAAGCCTAAAACTAAACCGATAGAACCACCAATTAATAAGCCACCAGCCGCCCGTTTGGTGCTGATTAAAATATTTTTAAATATCTCACCTGAAAGACTTAGATTAATCGCAGCATGAACAATATCTGAGGGTGCTGGCAATATTTTTGAGGTGATCCAGCCGTTACGTGCAGCGATGTCCCAAAATGCTATTAACAAAATGGGCAGCAACCAACCACTAGCATCTTTTATCCAATTTAACCAAATTGGTAACTCATAATGGGAACGCTGACTCATGATGCAGACACTCTTAACTCAGTAGTCAAATCAACGGTACCGGTATCACCCACAGGACTTAAATGTACGACATCACCCGTTCTGGACTGAACATAATCAACTGGCAATAAAGGGAACAATAATTCAGCAACACGATAAGCTTCTTCAAGATGAGGATAACCAGATAGAATAAAATTTTCGATACCTAAGTCGGCATATTCTTGCATACGATCAGCCACTGTTTGCGGATCGCCGACTAAAGCTGTTCCTGCACCGCCACGTACTAAGCCCACACCCGCCCACAAATTAGGTGAAACCTCTAAAGCCTCTCGAGTACGAGAACCGCCCCATTGGGTCAATTCTGCCATACGTCGTTGGCCTTCAGAATCTGAACGTTTAAAAGCACGCTGAGCTCTTTCAACAGCTTCATCATCAACATATTTAATTAAATCTTCAGCAGCTTGCCATGCTTCTTCTTCAGTTTCTCTTACAATAATATGTAATCGAATACCAAACGTCACGGTTCTACCATGTTTTTCTGCTTTAGAACGAACTTCGGCAATTTTTTCAGCGACTTTAGCGGGAGGCTCGCCCCAAGTTAAATAAGAGTCTACATATTTGCCAGCAAATTCATGTGCTGATTCAGAAGAGCCACCGAAGTATAGCGGCGGATTTGGTTTTTGTACGGCAGGAAACAACAATCGTCCAGCATCAATTTTGTGATATTTACCTTCGAAAGTAACCGCTTCCTCACCTTTTAATAATTCACGCCAGATATGAAAAAATTCTTCTGCATCATCATATCGTTCATCATGTGAAAGATAGATACCATCACCGGCCAATTGTGCAGCGTCGCCCCCCACAACAATATTGATTAATAAACGACCTTCGGAATATCGATCCAAAGTTGCCGTCATCCTAGCAGCTCCTGCAGGTGAAATAACACCAGGGCGTAAAGCAACCAAAAACTTTAAGCGTTGAGTTAAAGTCACTAAAGAGGAAGCGACTACCCAAGCATCTTCACAGGTTTTTCCTGTGGGAATCAAGACACCTTCATAGCCTAATTCATCAGCAGCTCTAGCAATTTGACTTAGATAATGGTGATTAACCGGTCTAGCCTGTTTGCTAGTCCCTAAATAACGGCCATCACCATGTGTGGGCAAAAACCAAAATACTTTCATTGTTTACTCCAATGATGACTTAAAAAAAAACAGAAAAAAAACGAAGGGGGCATCGTTGACGTGGGATTTAATTTATCAAAACCCAATATCACCCCCCCCCTGTAGGCCGGAATAAGGCTTTACGAGCGTAAGCGAGTAAAGCGTTTCCGGCATAGGCACGGCTGCTGCGCCGGAATCGCCGCCACACGCTAGGCTTGGGTGGTCTTATTCCGTTTTACAGACTGGGCGAATGAATTCGCCCCTACAGACATATGCCCTTAAACCTTGGCAAACCTCGTATTATTTACCTTGCCAAACTGCCTCTTTAACAACTATCGGTTTAGGAATTAAACCTAAAGCATGAATCGGAATAGGCACGACTGCTGCGCCGGAAACGCCGCCACACGCTAGGCTTGGGTGGTCTTATTCCGGTTTACAGACTGGGCGAATGAATTCGCCCCTACAGACATATGCCCTTAAACCTT
>QVQD01000162.1 GCA_003584875.1 Methylococcales bacterium | reverse complement strand
AAAAGAATATTGACTGCATGAAATCAAAGCCTATTTTTAATATTTAAAAAAAGGAGAGTTTCGTGCAGGGTATAGACCTGAAAATAGATGATATTTAAGGACTTGACTTATCTATGACAGGTCGGGTAGCGATAGCGTAACCCGACATTTCGCGGGTTGTTTGTCGGGTTACGCTATCGCTAACCCGACCTACATAAATCTATACTTCGGCAAACAAAGCCGCTAAGGCTTTAAGCTTAGTCACATCGGGTCTATCTTGATAAACTCCACTCAGGGCCTGTTCAGGATTCATGCCTCGGACAAATAAATAACGCACACCGCCGAAATGGCTTTCATAGTCGTAATCAGGCAGGCGTTGTTGTAAGTAGCGATGTAAAACCACGGTATACAACCAATATTGCAAGCCATAATTATGCGTGTACATGGCTTGTGTTAAGTTTGCAGACTGATAATCTGGCAAGCTGGTGGTTTTGTAATCTAACAAATAATAGCGCCCTTGATGCTCACATATAAGATCAATAAACCCCGTTAAATAACCACACATGACTTTACTGTCTAAACTTTGATAAACCGCAATATCTTTTAATATCCTATTAATTTGACTGGCATCCATCGTTTGCATAGACAAATAAAAAGGCATTTCCTTTAAGCACTTATTCACATCCAAGTTCATCAAACAAAAGGAGCTGTCTTGCTCAGATAAAGGGGTAGTAACTACTGCTTGCAATAAGGTTGCTAATTGCTCAGGTTGTTCCAACGTTAAACCATAGCGTTGACAGGCTTTTTCCTGCTGCACAGAAATATCTTTAAGCTCTGCCAAGTCACGAAAGCTACAATTTTCTAATAAGTCATGAACCACATTACCCGTTACCGTGCCTCTAGGTAAAGAGTGCGCAGCATTTGTTATGCTCGCTTCAGATTCTGCAACAACTAGCTGTGGCTCTCTAGCCTTGTCTTCAGGCCACTCTGGCGCATCATAATGACTTAAGGCCGATAACGCTGTATAACTGCTCATTTGCCAGCGGGTATATAACGACCGCTTGGCGACTCTTGCTGCAAGCTCCATTGATCCCAGCCTTTCAGGCTGCCAAACTCTTAGTGGCAGCTCAGTTGTAGCTAGACACTGATAAGCAAAGCTTGAAGGATACTCGTCAACAAAACCCTGTAATATCGCTTGTTGGCCATCGAAATCTTGCTCTGCCATATCGAGTAACCAAGCCATAGAAGAATCATTGGCGCGATTTTCAGAACGCTGATCTGCCCAAACTAAATAGCAACGATACTTAGCTCGCGTAACAGCGACATAAAACATGCGGCAATCTTCAGCTAATTCTTCTTCTAAAGCCAGTTCTCGATGTTGTTCAAATTCATCTGACCCCAAATCAACGATCATCTGCCCATCAACATGACACTGAATTAAGCTGCTCTCAGACTTTAAGCGATCATTACGCTGCCATAAACAGGGACAAAATACCACGGCATATTCCAAACCCTTAGATCGATGCATGGTGACAATTTTGACTGCATCTTCATCACTCTCTAAGCGTAATTGCTGAGCTTCTGAACTACTGGCTTGCGTCATAGCCTTTTGCAACCAGTCTAAGGTTTTATTGATTCCTAAGTGTTCATCAACAGCCGCCTGTTGTAATAATTCGATCAGTTGATGGATATTAGTCAAGCGTCTTTCAGCGAGTGATCCGTTAGCAAGCTTAGGCCTAATCGCTTCTTGTGCTAGCAACTGTTGCATCATCGCCATGAGCCCTGCTTTCTGCCAAAGCTGATAATAGCCTGCAAAACGTGATAGCCAAGCATCTAAGACTAGCTCATCATTAATGATTTGATATAACGCTGCTCCATTAAGTCCAAACCAATTTAAGGTCAAGGCTTGCTTGAGTAAACCACTATCACCAGGACACGCTACTGCCTGCAAGACCGTATATAAATCGCAAGCTTCTTGGGCCTTAAAAACCGACTCCGTATTATTTAATACAGCAGGCACGCCTACTGCACGCAAAGCCGCTTGATATTCTCTAGCCTGAGCATTGCTTCTGACTAAAATAGCGATATCTTTAGCTAATAACGGCCTATTAGCAGGTTGCAAGCGATAGTCATCAGCTAATAAAGCCACCACTTCATTAATGACTGCGATACTAATCTGCTCTGCCGCCTTACCTGCCGTCCAAAATCCTGATTTAGCATCACTTTGCCCTAACTGCCAGAGCATCATCGGCGCAAGCGTCTGAGCATTAAGTTGTAATTCACCGTCTTCAGGTAATTTAGCCGCCTGAACTTCATTAAAGCTTAAATCCTTTAATATAAAAGCACGTTCTCGTTTAAATAATTGATTAACCGCCGTTACTAACTGTGGATGTGATCGCCAATTTTGACCCAAGGTATATCTATGCTCTGCTTGCTGTTGGGCAGATAGATAGGAATAAATATCGGCACCCCGAAATTTATAGATAGCTTGTTTAGGATCGCCAATGAGATATAAATAATGACTAGAAACTGCAAATATTGAAGAAAATATAGACCACTGACTATTATCGGTATCTTGAAACTCATCAATCAAAGCCACCGCAAAGCGTTGACGTAACTCAACAATCAACTCACCCGCATGGGCTTTATCATTGTCTAAGGCCTCTGCTAAACGACTAATTAAATTATCAAAAGACATGACATTCAATTGTTGCAAGCGTTTATCCAACTCTACACGCAGAGTTTCCAAGAGCATTCTACGCAACACTAAAGTCAGTTGAGATATAGCTTTATACAGCGCATCAAACGCAGAGGTATCTAGTGCTAATTTAGCCAAATATTCGGTTTTACGTTGCTCGCTGCTTTGGGCTTTATTAGCCCTAAATTTGTTGCCATTTAAAGCCTCTGTGATACCTAATTCAGTGAATAAGACTAGAGCCTCGTTACTTGGGATTTGTACGCTGCTTTTATTTAACCAGGCACTTAAGGCAGCAAAGTTGGATTCGAAGCTGTCGCTATAAGCTGCCTTAAAAGTCTGCTCCTGAGAAGCAGCTCTTAAGGCATTAGCGTTAGATTTTAATTGATCTTTAGCCTTATCTGCGGTTACTTGAATAGCAATTAAAAGGCTATCTAGACTATCGACCTCAGGATAAACTTTATGCTGATCGGCAATAAAATTGACACTATCTAGCAATTGTATCGGGGTTCTGTAGATAGCCGTCAGTAAAGCCACTTCGGTCAAGGATCGGGTATAAATTTGCCGCCGCCAGAAATCATCGGCACACGCTTGTTTAATCGCCGCTAAATCATCAGTCAACTCAGCATCAAATAACTGTCCACTTTCCAAGGCGTGTTCACGCAGAACTCGCTGACAAAAACCATGAATAGTAAAAATACCTGCACGATCTAAATCTAGCAGAGCACCATTTAAGCGTTTCTTTATAAGCTCTTGGTCTATATCTAACTTATCTAACCAAACTTTTACATCGGCATTATCCTGAGCCACGCGACCCTCAAGCGCTCTTTTGGCTTCGGCAAGCCTTGCACGAACGCGATCTTTGAGTTCTTCGGTTGCGGCTTTGGTAAAGGTAACGACTAACAGTTGCTCTATCTTTAAATCCTGCTCGACCACAAAACGCAACACCAACATCGCGATGGCATAAGTCTTACCCGTTCCGGCACTGGCCTCTATAAGATTAACCCCTTTTACTAAAGGCGATTGCACTGGATTAAAATAATTAGTTTTTACCAAGGGAGTCTCTTTTTTTTGCGACTATAACCATATATCGTGTATTAGCTAAATTATAACGGAACTAGGTAAAGAGTGGTGAATTGGCAAAAATATTGAGGTTCGCACCTCACCTCAAACTATGAGCTACTTAGCTTATTTAGAAGCAAAACTCATGAGTTTTGACTCCTTACAGATCCCATAGCCCTTTATCAAACACCCGAATAGCTTTGCTTTTGGAGTCAAAACTCATGAGTTTTGATTGCTTGCAGATCCTATAGCCCTTTATCAAACTCCCAAATAGCTTTGCTTTTGGAGTCAAAACTCATGAGTTTTGATTGCTTACAGATCCCATAGCACTTTATCAAACACCCGAATAGCTTTGCTTTTGGAGTCAAAACTCATGAGTTTTGATTGCTTAAACCTATGTATATGCCAAAACGCACTACTCGCTTACGCTAGCAAAGCCTTATTCTGGCCCACATCTAAATATCAAGCACTATGCATAAAAAAATAACACAAACCCCGAAGAAGATGATATATTTTAGCCACTCTGTTATATAACTAGATTATAAATTCGTTAAATATATGATGATTATTTAATAGAGACGAAATCACTTAACGACTCAGCTCAATCAAAGCCACCTAACCAACACCATTACAAGCTTAAATCCAGTCATTAGACGGCTCGACAATAATCTCTTTTCACTTAACTAGGCAAGTCCATGTACCCTATAAATAAACCTTTCAAAATACAACTGACTGCTATCGCTATAGGGCTACTCAGCTCTAGCTCACTGGTAATCGCTTCAACTTACAATCCTATGGAGCACCCGCAAAATAATTTCAGCACTCTTGAGCAACTGAACTCTAACGTTGACGAGCAAGGCAAAAGCAAATCAATATTAGAATCTTTGCAACAATCCGAAATAACTAGCAAAAGAGCTCATTATTTAGAAATACTTGATCTACTGAAACAAAATAAACTGGATGAAGCGGGCAACAAAATAGCCGACTTTTTAAAGAAGCATCCTGATGAAGCTGATTACTATAATTTACAAGCCTTGCTGGAAACTTTAAAAAAAGACCTGATTGCCGCCCAACAAAATTATGACAAAGCCCTTAGACTAGAACCCCAAAATATTCTAGCCCTGTTAGGTTCTGCAAAACTGGCTTTAGATCAAGAACAATTAGCAAAGGCGCAGGATTTTGCTAATAAAGCCATTGCTATCAATACCAAGACCATCAATGCTTACTTGATGTTAGCAGATATCGCTTATAAGCAAAAAAACAGCACAGAAGCAGAAAAACAATTACTGCTTGCCAAAGACAAAGCCAGCGACGATATTAAAGTAGAAATAGAGGTCATCAAAGGCCTAGGAAAATTCTATGGCCTACAAAAACAACCCGAAAAAACCCTAGCTCTCTGTGAAGATTTAGTTAAACGCTATCCGACTAACAATTTAGCACTAGAGATGCTCGTCCAAGCGCAACTTTTTAATCATCAAAAAGCTTTAGCAGAACAAAGCCTGGAAAAAATAATTGCCCTTGATAAACAAGATATCGGTAGTCGCTTATTATTGGCTAGATTACTCAGTGAATATCCTGATAAAGATAAACAAACGCTAAGCTTGTTAGATGAAGCCGCAAAAATAGCCCCTGACAAACCTGAAGCTAACGTCTTTAAAACAGCTTATTTAATTAAACACCAGCAATACCCTGAAGCGTTGGTCTTAGCACACAAAATAGATCAACAGTTTCCAAATTTAGTGTTAGGTAAACTGTTAACAGGCGATACTTATCTAGCACAAAAACAATACGAAAAAGCCATAGAGCAATATCAACTCGCCTATAAATCAGAGGCGAATGACAAAATTTTATTGACCATTAGCGATATACTTATTATTCAAAAGAAGCCAGCCGATGCCATCAAACTACTGAATAATGCCTTAGATAAGACCCCTAAAGATTTAGCTATTCATTTTAAACTAGCCACTATTTATCAACAGCAAAATGATTCTAAACTTGCTGAAGCTCATTATGACGCCATGCTGAACGAGCAAAGCGACAATGTGATCGCTTTAAACAATTTAGCGATACTTTATGCACAAAAAGATGATCCCAAAGCGCTAGACTTAGCGAAAAGGGCTTACGACAAGGCACCCGAATCCGCAGCCATTTTAGATACTTATGGCCATATATTAATTAAACAAAACCAAGCCAACGAAGGTCTTAAGCTGCTCGAAAAAGCCGCAAGCTTAGCGCCCAAGCAAAATGACATACAACTGCACTTAGCTGAGGCCTATGCTAGCAATAACAACAAGGCTAAAGCGATTTCTATACTGGAACCTTTAGTTAACTCTGAGCTAGAGTTCTCAGAAAAGAAAACAGCTCTAGTCTTATTGGAAACATTAACTAGTCATTAATTTTCAGCAGGTTACGCTAAAGTCAGACAACGCTACTTTGCTAAGCTGACTTAACACTCTGCGAAAAAGCTACTCTTTTATGGCGTAGATCATGGCTTTAATGTTACGGATCAGATTGACTATGAAGTAGAGTCAACCTTCTTTGTAGCAATGGAGATCTTCTTTAATTCAAAGTAGATCTGCTTTACTTGATAGTAGACCTTCTTTAACTCATAGCAGGTCTTCTTTAGACAAATGCAGATCTTCTTTTCTTTATAGCAAACACTCTTTAACTCATAGCAAGTCTGCTTTAGATAAATGCAGATCTTATTTTCTTTATAGTAAACCCTCTTTAACTCATAGCAATCCTTCTTTAGCTTAAAAAGACTTTCTTTAACACCTAAACCTTACTCTACGGACTTATATAAGGAATCAAAACTCATGAGTTTTGATTCCAAAAACAAAGCGCATACAGTATGTAGGTCAGGTTAGGGATAGAGACTATGAAAGTATTTTTGTGGGAGAGGCTTTAGCCTCGAAATCGAGGCTAAAGCCTCTCCCACATTACACAAAATACTGGCTTACAAAATTGAAAAAATCCATTATGTCGGGTTACGCTATCGCTAACCCGACCTACACTTTATACAGGCATTGTGGATTCAAGGCTTATCAAATCCCCTTATAACCTGAAGTGATTGGATAGCGTCGATCACGACCAAAGGCTTTTTCAGTAATACGAATACCCGGAGGAGATTGTCTACGTTTATATTCATTTCTATCCACTAAGCTAATCGCTCTTTGTACATCCGCAGGATTAAAACCAGCGGCAATAATGGTAGCAGCCGATTGATCCAACTCTATATAACGCTCTAAGATCGGATCCAAAATCTCATAGGGAGGTAAAGAATCAGCATCTATTTGATCAGGGGCTAATTCAGCAGAGGGTGGACGAGTAATAACGCGCTTAGGTATCACCTCAGACAAACTATTACGATATTTAGCTAATTGATAAACCAGCAACTTAGGCACATCTTTAATCGGCGCAAAACCTCCAGCCATATCACCATAGAGGGTGGCATAGCCGACACTCATCTCACTTTTATTACCGGTGGTCAGCAATAATTTGCCTTGTTTGTTAGATAGCGCCATTAAGATAACGCCTCGGCAACGCGCTTGGATATTCTCTTCAGTGGTATCTTTAGCCGCACCACTAAATACCTCGGCTAACATACCGGTAAAGGCATTAACAGCGGGTTCTATGGGAATAATATGATGCTGCACACCTAAAGCATTGGCCTGTAGTATCGCATCTTCGTTACTCATGTCTTGAGTATAACGAGATGGCATGAGCACAACTTCAACCTTATCAGCGCCTAAAGCATCGACCGCCAAAGCCAATACTAATGCAGAATCAATACCGCCAGATAAACCCAATAAAGCACCTTGAAAGCCATTTTTACGCACATAATCTTTAATACCCAAGACTAAGGCCTGATATTCACTGGATATTTCGGCATAAAGTGGCGCACAGTCGGCTTTCATCGGTGTGTTACCCTCAAACTCAATAACGCTAATTTGCTCTTTAAATTCTTCGGCACGAAACACGATCTCGCCTTCTGCATTGACTACAAAGGAAGCGCCATCGAAAATTAATTCATCTTGACCACCGACTTGATTGACATAAACCAATGGGATTTTAGCAGTTTGCACTTGCTGACAAATGATCGCTTCTCGTTGATGAATCTTGCCTGAATTAAATGGTGAAGCATTTAAGGTTAACAATAACTCGGCGCCTGCTTGTTGGCTGGCTTCAATAATGCCGCTTTTCCAGACATCCTCACAAATCGTCAGGCCGATAAAAACACCATTGAACTCAAACACGCAAGGCTGATGACCAGGGGTAAAATAACGTTGCTCATCAAATACACCATAATTCGGTAAAGCCTGTTTACGATAACACGCTAGTATTGCTCCTTGATGCAGCACCACTGCGCTGTTATAAAGAGCATCAGCTTCATATTCAGGAAAACCCACAACCATGGCTATATCTGCTACTCGATCACCTAGCTGATAAATAGCATTATTGGCTGCACTGATAAAATCAGCACGCAAAAGTAAATCTTCTGCAGGATAACCAGTAACACTTAACTCAGGAAATACAATAATATCGGCCTGTAAGTCATCACGTGCAATTATTGCGGCATCAACCATACGATTTACATTAGCTGCAATATTACCTACAAGGAAATTAATTTGTGCGAGTGCGATTTTTAAGGACATAAAGATTCAAGGTGCTGATTAAATAGGCAGGGAAGCTGTTACATCATTATACTTATTTTGACGGGTCTTGTTGATTTTAGGCATTAAATTGAGCTTATTATGGCTATCCACTTACGTTGGCACAAAACAGTAGCGAAAGCTTTTTTATCTTTATCACGCTCCTGCGATGCGTGACGCTAAGCGTCACTGCCCACAGTTAAGCTTTGGTAGGGGCGATAGACATAGGTTTCTACACAAATAATTGTTAGCATTCCCACGCGAGAACGATAACATTGTGGTGAACATGGTAGGGGCGTATTGCATACGCCCTTATAAAATAAGCACTATAACATTGGACTTTCAATGAATGGGCGTATGCAATACGCCCCTACGGTGTTTTTTATCGTTTCCACGCCGATAAGAAACTTGTGTAGATACCTATGCCCTACAGGTGAAATGCTTTTTCTTATCCTTAACTGATGTTACGCAGTCGCCATTCAGCCGTTTAAAAAAACACAAATAATGAGGTCGCTATCGCGGCGATGTATTAATCGGGTTATCGCACCCGAAGGCGAGATACTTTCTTTAGCGCAGCCTTTAGAAAGTACCCAAAGAAAAGGCAGCTCGATTGTCGCTCAATCTGCGATGCTCGGCGCAGCAAACCAGAGTAAAGCCAGGTTACTGCGTAACATCAGATCCTTAACTTAATCAGTGACGCTGAACATGAAAAGTACAGAGTAATCTAGGGCTTCAAAGTGAGGTTATAACGGTAAATACCGGCATTTATAGCTACCCCAAAAAAATAATTTATCTTATAAAAGGTAAACTTAATATTCATAAGTGAATATTTTGTCAATGTTTTGTAAAAGTTTATGTTAGTATAAAACCTTTAGTATTGATGCAGAGAAGCAACTTATGGCTGGACTAAACGACGACTCATCACAATATTTAATTAGTACGGTTTCTAAAAGATCAGGTGTTAAATCTGACTTAGTCAGAGCTTGGGAGCGCCGCTATCAAGCAGTAACACCGACTCGAACCGCCGGTGGACATAGAGTTTATAGCGATCAAGATATTGCTCGCCTAAAGCTACTCAATCAAGCAACCAGCAATGGTCACAGCATTAGTCAAATAGCACAATTCTCGTTGACCGATCTTAAAACGCTTTTGAAAGATGAGTCCGATACCAGTTCAACGCCCGCACCTAATGCAACTCATTCCAAGCGAAATGTTAGTCATTTAGCAGAAGATTACATAGAAAAATGTTATGAGGCTGTATTAGCTTTTGACGCCAAGTTACTAGAAGCTCATTTTGAAAATGCCCTTATAGAACTGGGTGCCGAAACCTTTATCGAACAATTGCTAACGCCTTTATTAAGCAAAATAGGCGAAAGATGGAAAGAAGGCGAATTAAGACCTGTGCATGAACACATGACCTCATCAGTCATTCGCTCCTTGACTTATATTTTACGTAACAATAAACCTAGCCCAGCCAATGCACCCAGAATGATAGTCACTACGCCTATGGGCCAACGTCATGAGTTAGGCGCGATGCTAGCGTCTATCATGGCAGAATTTAATGGCTGGCAAGTCACTTACTTAGGCGCGGATTTACCGGCTGAAGAAATCGCCATAGCTGTTAAATACATTGACGCGCAAGCTCTTACGATTAGTCTAAGCTTTGCTAATGATGATCATGTTATGCATAAAGAACTACGAAGAATAAAAAAACTCATCGGTAATGACGTTGCAGTTATTGTAGGAGGCAGAGCCGCAGGACATTATCAAGCACTACTGGATGAAATTGACGTATTAACAATCAAAAGTTACCAACATTACAGAGAAATCTTAAAAGAATTGGCGCAGAAATATGCTAACTAATGTTAGCCACATTCTTAGTGTTTTACTTAAGCCTAATCGCCTCATTAATTAATTAACCTAACATGAGCTTTTGGAAAACCAAAAAACTAAGCGAGATGACCAACGAAGAATGGGAATCGTTATGCGATGGTTGTGGCAAATGTTGCCTACATAAATTAGAAGATGAAGATACCGGAGAAATTGCTTATACCAAGGTGGCCTGTAAACTCATTGATCTTAAGACTTGTCGCTGCACACGCTATAGTGAACGCACTCAATTAGTGCCAGAATGTTTAAATTTAAAGCGTTTTGATTTTATCCAATTTCACTGGCTACCCGCTACCTGTGCTTATCGCTTAATTCATGACCAGCAAGAACTTCCTAGTTGGCATCCATTAATTTCAGGACGTAGTAATAGCGTTAAAAAAGCTGGCATCTCAATTCATCGCTATGCCATTAAAGAATCCCCTAAGCTAGACCTCGAAGACCATATTATTGAATGGTTAGATTGAAGTGGCTAGCTAATTAAGGTGGGGCAATGGCTTAAACATTCACTTTTGAACAGAGCGCTTCACTGAGATAAAAGGCAAAGGGTGAAGGGCAAAAAATTAATCCTAGCATCTATCGCCTTAAGTAGTTAGCCTCCTAGACTTAAGCTTTCGCCCTACGCCTTCCGTCTTCGCTCAAACTGCCGTATTTTAAAGATAGCCGATTAAGCTCAGTGCAAGCTAATGCCCATAACCCTCAGGGCTTAATATTGATAATAATACTGGCGCCATCTACCGATTTTCGCTTTTCTGGCTGAGGATCTGGTGACATTAACAAGTCGCCATTCAATTCTAGTGATCTCGTTTTCTTATTAGGATCAACAGCAAAAACATCTAAAGCTTCATGGGGTATTAACCACTTTTTATCAACATCAAGCTTTTCAGTGGCTTTAAATGGAATAGAAAGATCCAGCGGATGATTAAGCTCACTTCGAATAATTGACTCTTTCTGATTGACGGCTTTAGCCCTGGTTTTCTTCTTAGATCTTACCTTAACAATATTTTCATTTAATTTTTTTTCTTGTAACTGCTCATTACTGACCTCAATGCTTGGAAAAATGCTGATTGCTTCGCCGTGCTTGTCAGCTAAATCAACTTCATTATTAGGCAATATGGTCAAACCACTTAAACAAAACCACGTGATGATTGCAAACCCTACTAAAAATACGCGACAGGCTTTCATATTAGCCTTTCCCTATAATTAAGACCAATGAATGATTGAGCTTGATTAAATACTTAAATTGACCAGCAAACAAAGTAATAAGACCCATCAAAATAGCAATATTTAGATAAAAAACAATGACAGTATGGAATGAACATTACCACATTCCAATATTAATAAACAAGGCATGACTTATGCAGCTTTATAAAAACATAGCGTCATTTATCCTCCAACAATTAAGAAGCAAGCACATGAAAAGACGATGAATTATGGAGAGCCATGATAAAAACCCCATGATTACTTAGAACTATTATTATTTGTTCTTGTGAAAATACAGTGTTTGTATAAACAGGCTATCAACTATAATGATGCCGATTAAGCATTGAATAATTGATAACAGCTAATTGAATACAATAAACAATTTATGAGTTCGGCATAATGATTAACGAAAAACAAACTTTTAGCCGACTTGATATGGTTTTCGCCCGCTTTCTCAGCGAACGATCCTCGCTAGACTCCTCGCAAAAACAAGCATTTGAAAACCTAGTGATGTCGTTATCCTTTCAACAAAACCAAGGACATAGCTGCATACACTTAGATAATGACGGTAAAGCATTAATTCTAGCATCTGGACTGGCGTTAAGTGTCACTAACAGCAGTGATGTCAATACGACACTCCCCCTTATTATTGAACAGAATCGCTTATATCTTCATCGTTATTGGTATTATGAAAATCGTTTAGCACAGCAACTAACGAAAATGACTGAACTAAAGCACTGCGATCAGCTAAAGACCACCACTGAGACATTGCTTGATAAATATTTTGGAATAACGGCTACAATTGACTGGCAGCGATCTGCAGCCATTATGGCGATCAATCAGAATTTTTGTATCATCACCGGAGGACCAGGTACAGGGAAAACAACGACTGTTGTTAAAATTCTAGCTCTATTACAAGAACTATCTGATCAGCCATTACTTATTGCTTTGGCTGCACCTACAGGTAAGGCTGCTATGCGCCTACAAGAATCCATAGGCTCAAACAAAGCCACACTACCCTGCACTGCCACAATAAAATCTGCTATACCCGAATCAGTAACAACCATGCATCGTTTGCTCGGAGCAAAGCCAGCTTCACCCTACTTTCGGCACAATGCAAAACAACCTTTAGTTTATGACCTAGTTGTCGTTGACGAAGCCTCAATGGTTGATTTGGCTTTAATGAGTAAATTATTAGATGCCTTAAAACCTGGCGCTCGATTAATCCTACTCGGCGATAAAGACCAATTGGCCTCTGTCGAATCAGGCACTGTGCTGGCTGATCTTACTCTGGCTTTACCACAGCAAACCTTAGAACTACGAAAGTCACATCGATTTGATGGGGATATAAAAAAATTAGCCACTGCTATCAATAATCAACAAGATATTGAAGCTTGGGAACTATTTCAATCTGACAATGAAAATATAGCCTTACTAGAAACAGATTTAATCGATTATATAACCCAGCAACAAATAGCCTACTTGCAGCTAATTACTAAGGAGGCTGACTTTAGTGAAATTTACAAAGCGTTTAATCGCTTTCAAGCCTTATGTGCAACTCGACTCGGCAAAAATAGCGTGTCAGATATTACGCTAGCGGTGGAAAAGTCTTTATCAGAAAAAAAGCTAATTCACTTATCCGGACTATGGTATAGCGGTCGCCCAATTATGATCACTCAAAATAATGCGGCGTTACAACTTTATAATGGAGATATTGGTATTTGTTTACGCGATAAGGAACAAGACAATCAACTTCGAGTGTTCTTTCAACAAGCAGACGGCAGTATAAAAAAATACTTACCGGCTCGCATCCCCCATTGCGAAACTGTTTTTGTTATGACCATACATAAAAGTCAGGGCTCAGAATTTGATGAAGTGCTTATTATACTGCCGGAAACACACAACCCAATTCTAACCAAAGAATTGCTCTATACCGCTATCACCAGAGCAAAAAAAACTATTAAGTTGGTTGCTAATGCGAGTGTTTTTTATAGTACAGTACGTAAAAGAGTGCAACGAGTGACTGGCTTAGCTTATAAATTTCCGAGCATCGAATGATGATCGCTAAAAACTAATTAATAATTTCTTTGTACGGAAAACTTAGCCAATTGAATCAAGGCAGTTTTATATTCGGAATCAGGCAAAACACTGAGCGCATCAATGGCTTTTTCAGCTTCTTCATCAGCACGTTGCTCTGTATAAGTAATGGCTTGGGTACTTTGCACTATCGCATAAACTTCATTAAAAGCATCGCGATTGCCATTTTTAATCGCCTCAATAATAATTGAAGCTTCTTGCTCTGTACCTTTTTGAATAGCATAAATCAAAGGCAACGTTGGCTTACCTTCGGCAAGATCATCACCAAGATTCTTGCCTAGATCATCTTGGCTAGCTTTATAATCGAGGGCATCATCGATAAGCTGAAATGCGATGCCTAAATGCTGACCATATAGAGCTAAGCCTTCCTCTATCTCAGAAGATACATCAGCTATGACCGCAGCCAATCGAGTTGCAGCACTAAATAAGATTGCGGTTTTTCTTGCAATGACCTCTAAATACTTAGCTTCAGTCGTTTCTGGGTTATTACAATTCAAAAGCTGCAATACCTCGCCCTCAGCAATAGCAGTCGTTGTTTTTGATAAAATTTCCATAACTCGCATATTACCGGTACGGACCATCATTTCAAAAGCACTAGAATAAAGATAATCTCCCACCAAAACACTGGCGGCATTACCCCAAACTGCATTAGCTGATTCTTTGCCTCGCCTAAGATCAGATTCATCCACCACATCATCATGCAGCAATGTTGCTGTATGAATAAATTCAATGACAGCCGCTAATATTAAGTGATTATCACTAACTCCACCCAAGGCTTTAGCTGCAAGCAACAAAAGCATAGGGCGTAAACGTTTGCCGCCATTACCTACGATATAGCGTCCCATTTGATTAATGAGGATAACATCTGAACTTAACTCGTTGATGATAAGTTTATCGATAGCCATAGCATCGATTGCTGTTAATTGTTTGATCGAATCAAAATCAATCGTTGCAGGTGTATTCATGGGCAATTGTGAGTGCGATACCATTGATTTAATACTGGACATGTAAGTTTGGGTTATTTTTCAACGTGATAACTATAAATCATCAATTATTTGCGTTATTATAACCCAATAGGAAACTAACTGCCCATGCTATTGATTAAATCACAGGCCTTTCAATAAGATTCCCATATTACTCATTAGTTAAAACAACAAAAATAAAATACTTTATTGTTGACTAACTAGTACTTTGAAAATATAATCCTCTGTTCAGTTTATAACAGATTAATGCTTGATGGAGCTTGCGCCGATGTATGCGGTAATTCAAACAGGTGGTAAACAGTACCGTGTAGAAGAAGGTACTTACTTAAAAATAGAAAAACTAGAGCTGGGCACAGGCGATAGCATCGAATTTGACAAAGTGCTAATGATTCAAACAGATGACACTGTTAAAGTCGGCCTTCCTTTTATTGAAGGCGGCAAAGTAACAGCCACTGTTCTGTCTCAAGGTAGGCACGACAAAATCAAAATCATTAAATTCAGAAGACGTAAGCACCATATGAAACAAATGGGGCATCGTCAATACTATACAGAAATCCAGATTACTGGCATTTCTGCTTAATATTTTAGGAGTTAAAAATGGCTCATAAGAAGGCTGGTGGTAGTACTCGCAACGGTCGCGACTCTAATGCAAAACGCTTAGGTGTCAAACGCTATGGTGGCGAACTCGTAGCAGCAGGCAACATCATTGTACGTCAACGTGGAACTCAGTTTCACGCCGGAGACAATGTAGGCTGCGGAAAAGATCATACCCTGTTTGCGACGGCAGAAGGTAGAGTCGTATTTCAAGTTAAAGGACCTAAAGGTCGTAAATTTATCAGCATAGTTGCTGCATAAATTTAAACTGAATTACAGCTTAAAGTTTTATAAATCGAATTAACATAGCTTAATTCGGTAGCTAAAGAAAGCTCCGTCATAATTGGCGGGGCTTTTTTTGTTTTTATTGGTTGGTTTTGTATGTGGCGCATGTAAGTTATGAGATTTGTTGACGAGGCAGAAGTTCGTGTAGAAGCTGGAGATGGTGGTAATGGCACAATCGGCTTTCGCCGTGAAAAATACATCCCTTTTGGCGGACCCGATGGCGGAGATGGCGGAGATGGTGGCAGCGTTTATCTTATCGCCGTTGAAAATGTAAATACACTCGTGGACTTTAGATATCATGCTGTACATCGAGCTCAACGCGGTCAAAATGGTATGAGCCGAAACTGCACAGGCAAAAAAGGTGATGACTGCTTTGTACCCGTCCCTTTAGGCACACAAGTATCAGAAAAGGATACAGGCGAAATCATTGGCGACCTAACCAAGATTGGCGAAACACTGCTTGTTGCCAAAGGTGGTTTTCATGGCTTAGGCAACACCCGATTCAAAAGCAGTATTAACAGAGCCCCCCAAAAAGCCAGCAAAGGCAGCGAAGGCGAACACCGCATTCTTCTTTTAGAGCTAACACTAATTGCTGACGTTGGCTTATTAGGCATGCCAAACGCAGGCAAATCAAGTTTAATACGTTCCGTTTCATCAGCCACACCCAAGGTTGCGGACTATCCTTTTACCACACTACACCCCAATTTAGGCGTAGTAAGTGTCGACGACCTAAGAAGCTTCGTGATTGCAGATATACCAGGCGTTATTGAAGGAGCCGCAGAAGGTGCAGGCCTAGGCCTACAGTTTCTTAAACACTTATCTCGCACAGGATTATTGCTACATTTAATTGATGTAGTGCCTTATGAAAGCATGGATACGCCAGTACAAGCAGCGAAAAAAATAATTCATGAAGTCGAAAAATGGAGCGATGACCTCGCTAAAAAGCCACGCTGGCTAGTACTCAATAAAATTGACCGCCTAGCTTACGATGAAGCGGAACAACACTGCCAAGCGATTATTGATGAATTAGAATGGAAAGGCCCTGTTTTTAAAATTGCAGCCATTAATGGCGACGGCACAAAAGCCTTAATGTTTGCCATCATGAACTTTTTAGAAGAACAACGGCGGGATAAAAGTGAGCAGGAATGAGTTTACAAAAGTTAAGCGAGTTGTTATAAAAATAGGCAGCTCTTTACTAACTAAGGGTGGCCTTGGACTTGATAAAGCCGCGATAACAGCTTGGGTAAGGCAAATGGCCGAACTAAGGAATCAATCAATTGATGTTATATTGGTTTCTTCTGGATCAGTTGCTGAAGGCATGAGTCGCCTAGGCCTAAAAACAAGACCTAAAACGCTTCATGAACTTCAAGCAGCAGCATCCGTCGGACAAATGGGTTTAGTACGAGTCTTTGATGACAACTTCCAACAACATGGATTGCATGCTGCCCAAGTATTACTTACACATGATGACCTTTCCAACCGACAACGATATTTAAATGCCCGCAGCACCCTATTAACCTTGTTAAAATTTGGCGCTGTTCCAGTAATCAATGAAAATGATGCCGTGGCAACCGAAGAAATACGCTTTGGTGATAACGACACCTTAGCGGCATTAGTAGCTAACTTAGTAGAAGCTGAATTATTAATTATTTTAACTGATCAAAAAGGCTTGTTTACAGGTGACCCAAGCCTATATCCTGACGCACAATTAATTTCTGAAATCAGCGTCAACGATATTCGATTAGAAACAATGGCAGGAGATAGCCGAAGCGGATTAGGACGTGGCGGCATGTCTACTAAAGTAAGCGCTGCTCGCTTGGCATCTCGCTCAGGCGCATCGACAGTTGTTGCCGCAGGCGCTGTTGAAAACATAATCACTGAAGTCATATCCGGCAGCAACCTAGGCACACACTTTTTACCAGATATAGAACCCTTAGTTGCTAGAAAGCGGTGGTTAGCAGGACAATTACAAGTCAAAGGACAATTAATACTTGATGCTGGTGCAGTTAAAGTTATAAAGAGTGAGGGTAAAAGCTTACTAGCTGTTGGCGTCAAATCAATATCCGGAAATTTCGAACGAGGCGAATTAGTATCTTGCAAAGACGAATCTGGATTAGAAGTTGCCCGAGGACTCATCAATTTTGGCAAAACAGATGCAGAACTAATAGCTGGAAAAAACAGCTCTGAATTTGAGAACACGCTGGGCTATGCTGACGACTCAGAACTGATACACAGAGATAATTTAGTATTGATATAAGCATTAAATACCGAACCACAGAGTAAAAAAGGCTTTTATTAACTAAGTAGAAACAGATTTATATCAATTTTTATGCTACTAGCAAGCAAACTATCACAAACAAATATGAGTCTAGCATTATGGAAACAACTGAACAAAGTCATTCAGCACAATTTCTAGATCATCAATTACAAGACATTATCAGCTTACTCGAAAAACAAAGCATAGAAAGAAATTTAGTACAACGCGGCCCCACAATAAATCATGAAATCATTGCAGCCATGCTGCAAAACCAGCAACAAACTCGATTACAAGAAAAACTAGCTCAACTTCATCCCGCAGATTGTGCTCTCATTTTAGAATCATTACCTTTAGATGAGCGACAGATAGTATGGAGCGCTATCAAATCGAACCATGACGGCCAAATATTACTCGAAGTGTCAGACGCCGTAAGGCAAACACTTATTTCAGGCATGGCAGCAGAGGAATTAGCCTCAGTCGCTGGAAAATTAAATACTGATGAAATAGCAGATCTAGCAGCCAACCTACCCAAAAGAACGATGCTAAAAATACTTCGTTCTTTAAACAGCGAAGACCGCCAACATTTAAACAATATTTTATCCTATCAAGAAACTCAAGTGGGCGCCTTGATGGATTTCGGTATGATCACCATTCGAAATGATCTGACTCTGAAAGCAATCACTGCTTATATCCGCCGATTAGGCAAGCTTCCTAGCCATACAGATAAATTATTTGTGGTCGATCAAAACAATATTGTTTTAGGGATATTGCCCCTACAAAGATTACTAACCCACCTACCCTCCCAGCAAGTCGCAGAGGTCATGGTTACAGATTTTGTAAGATTCGAAATAGATCAAGAAACAGCCGAAGCAGCGCGAGCATTTGAGCGCTATGATCTAATTTCAGCGCCAGTAGTCGATCAGGAAGGAAAATTACAAGGGCGACTTTGTGTAGACCATATATTGGATTATATTAGAGAAAAATCCAATGAAGACTTACTTAGCCACGCTGGAGTAGGCGAAGAAGAAGACCTATTTTCAAGCGTATGGAAAAGTGCAAAAAATCGCTGGGGCTGGTTACTAATCAACATTGCCACAGCATTTGCATCAACACGAATAATAGGAGTATTTGAAGACATAATCCTACAATTAGTAGCATTGGCTTCATTAATGCCAATTATTGCAGCAATGGGAGGAAATACAGGCAATCAAACCAGCATACTTATTATTAGATCATTAGCATTGGGGCAAGTGACACCAAGCAATGTTAAAAGGTTGATTAAAAAAGAACTTAAACTAGCAATTATTAACGGTATTTTTATAGGCATTATTATGGGCTTAATAAGTCTACTAATATATAGAGATATAGCACTATCTGTAGTAATGACAACCGCAATGTTTATTAACTTAATCGTTGCTGTAATCTTTGGTTTAAGCATACCCTTATTGCGGCATAGATTTGGAAAAGACCCTGCCGTTGGAACCAGTGTAATATTAACAGCAATTACAGACTCCATGGGCTTCTTTATCTTCTTAGGCCTAGCCAGCTTATTTCTTATAAAATAAGAATTTAAAGAAAATTAATCAGCAACTCCCTAAACCAACATATAGATTCTTGCCTTTAAAGAAAGAGATGTTAAACTTAGAACTTCTTAATAAGCTGAATTGTAATAGATTTATCTTATATTATAGTGCTAACAATAATTACTAAATCAATACTATAACCTTATGAAAAAGTATAAAAACATAATATTCATCCTGGCTTTTATAGCACTTCTATTAAGTCAATATAAATTGGTCATGCCTTTCATGTACAAAGTGGCTGCATCAGATCTATTCCTAGTAGATAGTAAAGATCAAGCTAGTCAATTACCTATATCGACACCATTAACAGCTATCGCTTATATGCATTGCAATCGTCATATCAAATCCGAACTTGGGACAGATACAATTGTAAGCTTTCCAGATAAAGCATTAAATTCTTGGTCTATGGGTAATTATGACTTTCTTATCCATGGTGAATTCGCAATAACCGATCAGACATCAACTTCGGCAACAAAAAATTATACATGTCGCATATCTTACAATAACGGCGATGATCAAGAAGGCATATTAGATTTTGATAATTGGTCAATCATTGGACTGTCAGGTCTTAAATAGAACTAATAGTAAAATTAATTTTAAAAGGAAAGAAAGTGATTAGCTAATAGAGTTTAGGAGTTTTTCAATCCGACCGCTTATTTAGGCTATAAACAGCAAACCGATAAACAAAGACACCAGATTGTGTCATTGAAGAAAGCAGACATACAACAGAAAGACTTGGCGTTAAGCTTCGGTGTATCAGCCTCAGTACTTATTAGAGAACTTAGTCGCAACTCTGATCAGCATGGTAATCGACATGAAGAGGCTAATGATAAAGCACTAGACTGTAGAAAAATACTGCCAAGACACTAAAGATGACTCAGAAACTTGTACCTAAATTGAAGAAAAGAATCAATTAGATTAAAGTCCTGAGCAGGTTTCGGTTGGTTGACACAATATAAGAAACATTAAAATCTGCCATAAACGGATATATAAACATGTTACGGTCAATAAGCGTATCCGTCCAGCGGGAGGTCTTTTAGGCTTGCGCTGGACTTGAGCCATTGCCTGAACATTTGCCTCGCATTGAATTTCGACACGAACCCGAGTCTTGCCAGTGTGGGCGCTGTGGTAGTGACTTAA
>QVQD01000100.1 GCA_003584875.1 Methylococcales bacterium | reverse complement strand
ATACCTATGCCCTTTGACAAAGGGGGAAGCTAAAATCATAATACTACACAGTCTCAAAAGCATTGCCCACCGAACCTGTCTTATAATCGCCTATCAGTAGTTAGTCGTTGTGGATAGCACTTGGATTATTCTAAACTAATGATCTTATTGTATTTATTTTAAGTTAATTATCGTTTAATTGACGAAATGCTTGAAAATAAGCAAAAAAACAGGCAGTTTTACTGTGCCAAATTGCCGTTTATAGGCTGACGATTGCATTTTGCTGAGACAAATAGGCACTTTCTTTTAACTCGAGCTGGAATTGCCTGCGCCCAGTGAGGGTTTGATAGCGACGCGTTGCAACTTGGCTGCTCGCAATTTGCAATATGAGGAATCGCTATTGGCAATGATTGGTGACTAATTGCTGAAAAATATTTTTCTTGGCGATAATTGGCTAATCAAAGTGCAATCGGAGCTAAACAAATTAGAAGTTTGTCGCTTAAAACCCGAAAAATTTATTCCTAAATTACAATCCGCTAAGATAAAGCTGTCCTTAATCTGCGTAAAATTCAATCGTTCTTTGCTAAAACACAGCTTATAGCTTGACTTGTGTCAGCATAGGAATATAGCAAGCCAGCCTCATACAGATATTCGTTATTATCTCCTTATAAATTGTACTGGGCGAATCTGTAGCCCCTACAGCGGAGCAATATAAAGTATCGTTACATAACCCGTCATATCGTAGCTAATCATAAAAAACACATAGAGCATACCGTAGGGGCGTATTGCATACGCCCATTCAAATAAAGATAAAGATTGTAGTTTGGTGATTAAAATAGACTGTTCGGAAAAAGCCTTTTTAATAGGGCGTATGCAATACGCCCCTACCAACCATCAGCACAACACGCCTACCCACTCTAATTTACATAGAGCCATACTTTTACTGTCTCTAAAGTCATATACTTTCAAAGTTTCTATCACTAACCCTTGCTACATGCCTGGTTTTTTATTGTTTTTTGGGATTCGTTTTAAGATCGGAGAAAAAGGTAAATAATGCCTTTAATTGACATTTTGTTCGGGTTTAATTTCTGTAATAATCTTTGGATAAAACATTACTTTACTTTTCTATGCCAGCACATACAATATTAAGCAAGCAAGCCAATTTAATCCTCACTAGGTGCTTGCCATGACTAATAACCTCGACTCCGCTTTAGAGCAAGCACTCCAACAATGCGCGGCAGAACCTATTCATCAATTAGGGGCTATCCAATCGCATGGTGTCGCACTGGTTTTAAACTCATCTTCTGATTACAACATAATCCAAGCCAGTGCAAACTTGGCAACTCTGCTTGGTATATCTGCAGATCTCGCTTTAAATCAATCTTTACAAGCTGTGTTAGGTGAAACGGCTGCTCAGCAAGTACAACTCCTGATTGCTACAGCCCACCAGTCTTCTACAAATACGGCTATTGGTATTATTGACGTAGCTAATCTAGCTCTTAATAAGCTTGATGTTCATGTCTTTTTCTCAGATGGATTTCCTGTGCTGGAGTTATGCGATGATTCTTGTCTTGATAAGCCAGAAGATATCTCTAGCTTGCTATTAAAAATAGCAGATTTTATTGCTAGAGGCCGATAACGAAGAGAATTTTGTTGAATATTTACAAAAAATAGCCTGCCTAATTCGCGAAATCATGGCTTACGACAATGTCATGATTTATCGGTTTGATGAGAATTGGGATGGTCAAGTTATCGCACAGAGTCGTTGTGATGCCGCGACTGATTATTTAGGTGCTCATTTTCCAGCGAGTGATATTCCCCCGCAAGCGCGAGCACTTTATACGCATAATTTGGTTCGTGTTTTAACTGATGTCGATGCACCTACCGTAGCTTTTATTCCCACGCTTAATCCTCACACAAATATCCCTTTGGATTTAAGTTCATCGTCTTTACGTAGTTTGTCGCCCATTCATTTAAAGTATCTACGTAATATGGGTACCGCTGCGACTATGACGATCTCTTTGCTGCAAAATGGCAAGTTGTGGGGCTTAATTGCCTGTCACCATCTCACGCCAAAAAGAATTTCTGTGGCTCTGCGGGAGACGGCTTATTTAATTAGTAAAATGATTGCTAGCAAACTAGTCATGCTTGAATTGGCTAAAAAGCATTCTTTAACGAATAAGTTTTTGGATTTAAATGTACAGATCGTAAGTCTATTAAGTAAGTTATCAAAAAATATGTACAAAGACTTACTGCCAGAATTGATGTCACTATTAAATGCTACGGGCATAATTGTCGTTGTTGATGGCGAACGTTTTATGAGTGGTATAACACCTACACAGAGAGATACCACCGACTTATTAGCTTGGCTAAATCATCATATCAACGAGGGAACTATTGTCAGCAGTCAATTATCCAGCGAGTTTGTTGATTCTGCACTTTATCAAGATAAAGTTTCTGGCTTATTAGCTATCCGACCCGTGAACACTATGCAAAATTGCATAGTTTGGTTGCGTCAAGAAAAGCTTAGGACTGTGAATTGGGCAGGCGCTTATGCTCAAGGCTTAACTCAATCAGAGGATGGTCAATACCAACTAACACCACGACAATCATTTGAAACTTGGTCTGAAACTTGGCGAGGGCGTGCTGAACCTTGGTCAGAGGATGAAATCAATTTAGCGCAATTATTTAAGAAATCGATCACGGATTTTCAAAAGTCCCATCAATTAAAAAATGAATTTTTTGAAGCTCAACAAACACAAGTAGATCTCATTAACTCAATTCCTAACGGTATTGTCATCACAGATCCACAAAGACGTATCACCTTTGTTAATAAAGATTTTGAAGGCTTTACGGGTTATCAATTACAGGAAGTATTGGGCAAATATTGTTCTATCTTACAGGGGCAAGATACTGACCCTGCTCAAATACAAGTGATTAGAAAGGCATTGAATGAGCAGAAAGTTTTTTTTGGCGAAATATTAAATTACAGAAAAAATGGGGCTAGCTATTGGAGTGAACTGACCATTAGCCCGATTTTTAATAGCCAAAATCAATTAAGCCAATTTGTTGGCGTGATGCGTGATATTACCGATAAAAAACTACAGCAAGACGCATTGGCTCACTCTGAGCAGCGTTTTCGTGGGCTCTCTGATGTGGCGCCTACCTTAATATGGCAAGCAGATATCCACAAAAATCGTTTTTGGTTTAATAAGGGCTGGTTAACCTTTACCGGTCGAAGTATAGAAGATGAGCAAGGACAAGGTTGGATGCAGGGCATACATCCAGAAGATCTAGAACAATTTAAAAATACTTATTTTGAGGCATTTGATCAACAAATTGAATTTTGTGTTGAATATCGTTTACGTCGTCATGATGGCGAATATCGCTGGATAGATGGACATGGCGTGCCACAGTATTCAGTTAATGGAGATTTTGAAGGTTATGTAGGCACGTGTGCAGATATTACCAACGTAAGAAATTCTAAAGCCGCGACCGATTTTTTTAAGGTCGCCCATGAAATGATTTATACCACTGATCTCAACTGCATTATTTTAGATTGTAATGAACGTTTTTGTGAAATCACAGGTTATAGTCGAGAGGAAGCATTGGGTAAAAATGTCCGTATGCTTAAATCAGGGCTGCACGATTCTCACTTTTATGCCCAAATGTGGCAAGATATTCTTATCAAAGGATTTTGGCGTGGTGAGTTAATCAATCAAACAAAAAAAGGCGATTTAAGTACATTAATTACCACAATATCTGTTGTGCCTGATAGTCACGGTAGGCCTCACCGTTATTTAGCAGTTGCTAGTGATATATCTATCTTGACTAAGAAGAAGCAACAATTAGAACATTTAGCCTATTATGATAATTTAACAGGATTAGCCAACCGCACACTGTTAATGGATAGACTTAAACAAGCGATGAGTCGTATTAAGCGCCACGCAGGTTTAGTTGCAGTGTTATTTATTGATTTAGATGGCTTTAAGGCTATTAATGATCATTATGGCCATGATGTGGGTGACGAGTTTTTGATCGCGATCAGTCAAAATATGAGAGTCGCTATACGCGATAGCGATACCTTAGCGCGCTTAGGCGGTGATGAGTTTGTTATTATTTTAGATGATTTGAAAAGTACGGATGATCTCAATGTTGTTATTCCCGCCATATCAAAAGTTTGCCGTACTGAGGTTTTGTTAAAAGGGCTTAGATTAAAGGTGTCAGCGAGTATAGGTTGTAGCGTATACCCCATTGATACTGAAAGCTTGTCTACTGATGCGGAAACTATTTTAAATCAAGCTGATCAAGCAATGTATGTTGCTAAGCGTCAAGGTAAAAACACTTATCATTACTTTGATAAAGACCAAGATAATATTACTTTAACTCGTAATACTTCTATTGCTGCTATTCAGTTGGGTTTAAGTAACAATGAATTTGAACTTTATTACCAACCCAAAGTTAATATGCGTAGTGGAGAGGTGTTAGGTTTTGAGGTTTTAATTCGTTGGAATAAGAATCACTCTGAATTATTAGAGCCGATGACATTTTTGCCTTTAGTGCAAAATAATCCTGTTGGTATTGAGCTCGGTTGGTGGGTTGTTAAAACAGCCTTGGCGCAATTAGCGCAATGGCATGAACTAGGCTTGCGTATTACTTTAAGTGTTAATGTTGATGCTAGGCAATTAACTCAAAGCAATTTTGTTGAACATTTAAAAGCTGAAATGGATAAGCACCCTTATCTTAAGCCCGATGGATTAGAGCTGGAAATTTTAGAAACCATCGAACTTAACGATCGGAACAATGTAATTAAGGTAATTAATGATTGTAGAGCACTGGGTGTTGAGTTTGCATTAGATGATTTTGGTACAGGTTATTCATCTATCACTTATTTAAAAGAATTACCCATTAGAACTTTAAAGATTGATCGCAGTTTTATTGCTGAAATTACTCATAGCAACCTAGATGTTAAGTTGATAGCGAATATTACCCATTTAGCCAATGATATGGGAAAACAGGTTGTTGCAGAAGGCGTTGAAACCATAGAGCAAGGTGAACTTTTAATAAAGCTGGGTTGTGAGCTCGGTCAAGGTTATGCAATTGCTAAACCTATGTCTGCTGATCAGGTGCTGAAATGGTTAACAGATTGGCAACCTTATCCATCATGGTTGATGGCAGCAAGAAGTGATCGTACATAAGTAGTGCGTTAGAATCGTAGGCCGGAATAAGACTTTACAAGCGTAAGCGAGTGAAGCGTTTCCGGCATTGGTAGCGTTCCTGCCCCAGAAACGCCACCACGCGCTGAGCTTGAGTGGTCTTATTCAGGCCATAAATTTAGGGAGGCATTCTCCCGGTATTCAATTGGCAAATACACAAAGCACATGTGTTTATAGCCTCAGAGAGATAATAATGAAAAGTCATTTTTTTGCTTACATCAGTAAAATTCGTTGGTTGCAGCGTTGGGGTTTAAAGCGTAATACGGTTACTGAGAATGTGATGGAACATAGTTGGGAGGTCTCTGTTATTGCTCATGCGCTGGCTTTAATAAGAAATTGTTATTTTGAAGGTACTCTTGATGTGAATGCCATTGTGGTTGCTGCGCTTTATCATGATTGCAGTGAGGTTTTAACGGGTGATATGCCATCACCAATAAAATACCATTCGCCTGAAATAACCAAAGCTTATAAGTTAATCGAAAAGAAAGCAGAGCATGAATTAATAAATCTTTTGCCAGAAAAGCTTAAAGTTCAATACAAGCCTTTTATGCTTGAAGAAGAATTGCCCATAGAGCATAAAGTCATTATAAAGGCAGCGGATACCATTTCTGCTTATTTGAAATGCAAAATGGAAGTGGCAGCGGGAAATCAGGAGTTTTCTATTGCTGAAAAAGATATAGAGGCGAAATTAAAAGCCATTAATTTGCCAGAAGTTCAATATTTTTTAGATACGTTTACTTCTAGTTATGAATTAACATTAGATGAATTGTTTAAGTAGAAACTTGGAAAGTCTCTGATATTTTATAACATGAGCTGTTTAATCGACTGATACTGATTTTAGCCTGATTTATCAACGATTTTTGTAGTAGTTAGTTCTGTTTATATGTTCTGTTTGAGAAGTATAAGGCGACACCTTAGTTAATTGAGTGAAAGTTTTTTTATTTTTTTTTGTTCCATCATAAACAATCGAGGGTTGTTTAAGCGGCGATGGTTTAATTATTACTTTTTTTAAAGGAGTCGATTTTACATATTGATCTATTATTTTATACTCGGGAGGTATTGTAACTGGCTGTATCGTATTATCAATTTTTTGCTGATGTATTGAGTCCATGTCGACATTTTTTCTGCTAAACTCTAGGCTTTCGTATTTAGCCTTTAAATCACTTATGTTTTCTTGAAGCTGAGTCGTTAATTCAATTAATTTTGTGTTATTCGCTTGAGTGTTATAAACCATAGTACTTAGGATTACTATTGCGACTAAAGCAAGCATGCTAAAACTTAATGCGAAATAAGAGATTCGGAGTGATTTCTTTAGCTTATTTTCATACAATTTAAGTGCTTGGATTGTTGTATTATCTTCTTGCCCTCGTTTCGTGCTTTTTTTATTTAATAGCTCCTCAGCCAAAGGTTTTTTGGGGGGCATCATAGAGGGCGTAATGGTTGGAATTTCAATATCCATATAGCTATCCGAGGAGGTTTCAGTTTCTATGTCTCTTAAACGTTCATCAATAGGGTGATCAAATACATTGAACGCCTCAGTATATTTTGTTTTATCGTCGTTTTCTTTGTCAGTTTTAGTCGATTCCTCAATGATTTTAACTTCAGGGATAATGCTTGCTTCATCAAAGAAGTTAGAATCTGTAGATAGAGGGTCATAATCGACTGGTATTATAAATTCTTCACCGGTAACTATGTGATGATCATCCATAACATCGTCTAACGAAACGGGTGCCAACTCCCAATCTTTACGCATTAAATCCAAATCCGCTAAAATAAATTCTTCATACTGCTCGTTTTTGTCTTCGAACGAATTAATAGGCTTAGAGCTACGTTTTTTAGTCATTTTAAGTAGTTAGGTAATAGAGAATTGGAAAATAAATCAAATTTTGTAGAGTAGCCATTCAATTAAATGAGGTGTTTTAAAAGTAGAATTACTTAATTTTGGTAAAGGTTCATTACATTTAGTGCTAAACTCTAAGAAAAACTATTATATATAATAACATGCAACTATCCATTACTGCTTTAGGTAGCAACCAAATCAATTTTATAGTAGAAATTTTACCCGCTATAAGAGATTGTAATTGTAGTATTTTAGAAATAAGATCATCGAGGCTAGGCAAATCAGCAGCAGCTTATTTGTTGGTGCAAGGTAATTGGAATCAGATTGCTAAGCTTGAAACTACTTTAGATAATATTCAAAAGCGTCTTGATATTAAGCTTCATTTATTGCGCCCAGAACAAAAAGATAAGGAAAAAGAAAAAGATTACTTGCCTTACTCACTAGAAACAATCTCTTTAGATAGAGATAATGTTATTGAATCTATTACTTCTTTTCTCTTTGATCGTGATATAGGTATCGAAGAAATTTCTGGTAGTTCATATCAAGCGGCCTATATACAATCCACTGTATTTTCTACTAAATTCATCATATTGGTTCCATCACAATTATCACTTTTAAACTTAAGAGAAGAGTTTTTAGATTTTTGTGACCAATTAAATATTGATGCCATACTTGAACCTGTAAAACGCTAGGTAATTATGAATCCTATTAATATTGGCGATGCCGTTACTAATTTTGTAGCCTTATCTACCGGTGATAAGAGCATTAATTTATCTGATTTCCTAGGACGCTATGTTGTTCTCTATTTTTATCCTAAAGATAGTACGCCTGGTTGTACTCAAGAAGGCATCGCTTTTCGTGATTCTTTTGAGAAATTCAATGCCTTGAATGCTGTTATTTTGGGTGTATCAAGAGACAGCATACGAATGCACGAAAACTTTAAAGCTAAACAGGCATTCCCTTTTGATTTACTTTCAGACCCTGATGAAGCCTTGTGTACCCTGTTTGATGTGATAAAAATGAAGGCTATGTATGGAAAGCAAGTTAGAGGGATTGAGCGTAGCACTTTTCTTATCGATCCAAATGGCGTGCTGATACATGAATGGCGAAAAGTTAAAGTTAAAGAGCATTGCGAAGATGTTTTGAGTATTTTATCGAAAGTAGCAGAATTGCCTGCTCTCTAAATTTCTCATCCCTTGCTATCAAGCTAAGTCTAGACAGTTTGAATAATATATCGTTTCTACGCTCCGCGTCACTGCCCAAAGTTAAGGGTTTGTAGGGGCGAATTCATTCGCCAATCTTTATCTATGGGCAGTGACCCAAAGCGTGGGAACGATAAATGTTATACTGCAATGTCTTATCATCAGCCTATTAACCATTAGCTATACACCTCTAACATAAGACATAATCCCTAAAAAAGACCGAAGATTTATGAACACTGATGACATTACTAAAGTTAAAAATTATCTCTTAAACTTACAAGATCAAATTTGTAAAGCTTTAGAGAGTGTAGAGCCCGAAGCTCGTTTTATAGAAGATATTTGGGATCGTGCTGAAGGTGGAGGAGGTCGCAGTCGTGTCATTGAAAATGGTCAAGTTTTCGAACAAGGCGGCGTTAATTTTTCTTATGTACGTGGTATTAGTTTACCGGCCTCTGCAACAGCTAAGCGCCCTGAATTGGCTAATCGGCAATTTCATGCGATGGGGGTTTCATTAGTTATTCATCCTAAAAATCCTTATGTCCCTACCTCTCACGCTAATGTCCGTTTTTTAATTGCTGAAAAACCTGGTTCGCCGGCTATTTGGTGGTTTGGGGGAGGTTTTGATTTAACACCTTTCTATCCTTTTGAAGAAGATGTCATTCACTGGCACGCAACGGCAAAAAAAGCCTGTATTCCATTTGGTGATGATATTTATCCTACTTATAAGCAATGGTGTGATGAATATTTCTTTTTGCCTCATAGAGAAGAAACGCGAGGTGTGGGTGGTTTATTTTTTGATGATTTGAATGAGTGGTCATTTGAGCGCTGTTTTGCCTTTATGCAAAGCGTAGGTGATCATTATATAGATGCTTATTTACCTATTGTTCAGAATCGAAAAGACACGCCACACACTGAAAGAGAGCGAGACTTTCAACTCTATCGTAGAGGGCGCTATGTTGAGTTTAACTTGGTTTATGATCGAGGCACTTTGTTTGGCTTGCAATCAGGTGGTCGTACTGAATCTATATTAATGTCTATGCCTCCCGCAGCAAAATGGAAATACAATTGGCAACCTGAGCAGGGTAGTGCCGAGGCAGTGCTTTATGAGCGCTATTTAAAGCCTCAAAATTGGTTAGATTTATAACAAGATGTCGTTAATGGACTAAAAGGAAAATCAGCATGCAAGGAATTTTGAAAAAAATGCAGGTACGTTTGGGTAGCCCTGTGCAATATGAGTTTGTCATCGGTGAGCAACGCTTAGCATTAAATGCTTTAATTGGTAAACCCTTCAAATTTACCTACACAGGCAATATCAGTTGTGTAAATTGCAGTCGATCGATTAAAAAGAGTTTTAATCAGGGTTATTGCTACCCTTGTTTTATCTCTTTAGCTGAATGCGATATGTGTATCATGAAGCCAGAAACATGTCATTATGCAGCAGGTACTTGTAGAGATTCTGCGTGGGGTGAGGAGTTTTGCTTAAAACCACACACCGTTTACTTAGCAAACTCTAGTGGCATTAAAGTTGGTATTACTCGACAAACTCAAATACCCACTCGCTGGATAGATCAAGGTGCGATACAAGCTTTACCCATATTTAGAGTTCAATCTCGCTATATTTCAGGTTTAATTGAGGTTGCTATAGCTAATCACGTTAGTGATAAAACCAGTTGGCAACAAATGCTTAAAAATCACGTGCAGCCTATCGACTTAGCTGAAAAAAGAGATGACTTAATGCAGCTTTGTAAAGTTGAGATAGATGATATTGTTCAGCGTTTTGGCCTTGCAGCGATTACCTTTTTACCAGAAGAACCGATTGTAGATATCCAGTTCCCCGTTGATCACTATCCAGTTAAAATTAAATCGTTAAATTTAGATAAAGATCCAGAAGTGCAGGGCATCCTTCAAGGTATTAAAGGTCAATATTTGTTGCTAGATACAGGCGTCATCAATATTCGTAAATATACTGGCTACGAAGTTAAGGTGACGATTTAGTTTAATCTATGCTTAGTTACTTAATTCGTTTTTCAATCCGTTTTTACGGCATTGTTATTGCTTTGGCATTATTGGTATTGATCTACGGTAGTTATCGGTTTACGACAGCTGGCCTAGATATTTTTCCTGAATTTGCACCTAAGCGAGTCATTATTCAAACTGAGTCGCCAGGTCTTTCATCCGAACAAGTTGAATTGTTAGTTACAAGGCAGATTGAAGTCTCAATTAGTGGCTTGATAGGTTTAGAGTCAGTTCGCTCAGAATCTATACAGGGCTTGTCAATTGTTACGGCGACTTTTAATGAGAACAGCGATATTTATCGTAATCGTCAACTGATCAACGAGAGACTAACAGGATTAGCGAGTCATATACCCACTGGTATTACACCGCTAGTCATTCCCTTATCTTCATCCTCGGCCACTGTTCTGACGATCGGCTTAAACTCCGACAGTAAAGATTTAATGGCATTACGCAGCTTGGTTGATTGGACTATCGTGCCACGCTTGCTTACAGTGCCTGGTGTTGCTGATGTCAATGTATTTGGCGGAGAAGTTACGCAACTACAAATTCAAGTCGATCCGATACAGTTAAATCGTTTTAATATAGCCGTTGAAGATATTATTCAGGCATCTTCACAGGCCGCTGTTATTCAAGGCGGTGGCTTTATTGAAAATAACAATCAGCGCTTTACCTTACAAGTTACTGGTTTGCCAAGTACGCCAGAACAATTCGCTAAAATTATTGTTAAGCGTGAGCAAGGTCGTAATATTACTCTAGGTGAAGTCGCAACTTTAAAATATGCCGCAGAACCGCCTATTGGTGCTGCGCAAATTGGCGGTAAGTCAGGTATCGTTTTGATGATTATTGGCCAATACGGTGCCAATACTTTAACGGTATCAAGACAAGTTGAAGTCGTTTTAAAAGAATTTGAACCACTCTTTAAGCAAGAGGCCATTAATTTTTATCAACATTTATTTCGTCCAGCCGATTATATAGAAAGATCATTAAGCAATTTATCAGGACATTTGTTAATAGGTGCTTTATTCGTACTCATTATTTTGTATTTGTTCTTATATAACTTTCGTACTGCATTTATTTCTGCCTTAGCCATACCCGTTTCATTGATGGGAGCTATTATCATATTGCTAGAAACAGGTGTTAACTTAAATATCATGGTACTGGGGGGCTTGGCGATTGCGTTAGGTGAGGTGGTTGATGACGCCATTATCGATACCGAAAATATTTTCCGGCGTTTACGTGAAAATAGTTTTTTATCAAAACCTATGCCCATTACTACTGTGGTTTATAACGCCTCTTTAGAGGTACGTAGTTCTGTGGTTTATGCTAGCTTTATTGTTGCACTCGCATTTGTGCCTTTATTAACCTTGAATGGCGTTGCGGGTCGATTGTTTGCCCCTTTGGGTTATTCGTATATTTTGGCTATATTAGTTTCATTAGTGGTGGCGCTGACTTTAACTCCGGCCTTGTGTTTTTTGTTATTGGGACAGCATCTAAATAACACCCAAGATCCTCCCTTAATCAGGTATCTAAAACCTTTATATGAAAAACTATTAGTCTTTGTTTTGAATCATAGCCATCGAATGATGCTGGCTAGCCTAGCCATCTGTTTATTAAGCCTGCTAGCTTTTTCTAATCTAGATAGTAAGTTTTTGCCTGAGCTACGTGAGGGTCATTACATTGTTCACACGACAAGTTTGCCAGGAACCTCATTACAAGAGTCTTTACGAATCGGCAGTCAATTAACTCAACAATTCATGACTATTCCAGGCGTTCAATCTGTTTCACAATGGGCTGGACGCGCCCAGCGAGGAGCTGACACTTATGGAAGTCATTACAGTGAATATGAAGTTCGTCTGGAAACTTTGTCAGGTGCTGAACAACAACATATTCTCGATCAGCTTAGGCAAAAACTTGACCAATTTCCGGGTATCCTTTACGAGGCTAATACCTTTTTAACAGAACGTATTGATGAAACTATTTCCGGATATACAGCGCCAATAGTTGTTAATTTATATGGTAATGATTTAAATGAATTAGATACTAAAGCGCAAGCGCTAGTAGAAATTATGCAAAATATACCAGGAGCTACTGATGTGCAAATGCGCTCTCCTTTGGGTACGCCTTTAATGCAAATTGACTTAAATTTGGATCAATTAAGCTTTTGGGGTGTTATGCCTTCTCAAGTTGTTAATACCCTTCAAACTGCATACGAAACCCAAGTGGTCGGTAAACAATTTATAGGAAATAAACTCATTAATATTGCAGTTGCTTTAGCTCCAGAGCTGCGCTTACAACCAGAAATGATTGCACAATTACCAATAAGAACTGAAGACGGGGGTTTAATCCGCTTAGAGCAAGTTGCTGACATTAGGCATACAGCTAGTCGATACAATATATTGCATCAAGGCTCGCAACGAAGACAAACAGTGACTTGTAGTGTTTTAAATAGAGATATGGATGCTTTTATGTCGGATCTTAAGACACGTGTCCTTAATGATATTCCAGTATCAGCGGATAGCTTTCCTGAGTTTACTGGCGCTGGAGTTGAGCAAGCACAAGCGCGTAAAGAATTAATATTGCATTCCTTACTAGCTGGTTTTGGTGTACTTATATTTATTTATATTGCTATCAATAGTCTACGTAATACGGCTCTTACACTTGTTAATCTCCCTTTCGCCCTAATGGGTGGCATTATTACGGTGATCATTACGGGGGCCACTCTGTCAGTAGGTTCTATAGTTGGATTTATCACCTTGTTCGGCATTACGGTTAGAAACAGCATTATGCTAGTGTCGCATTACCGACATTTGGTTGAAGTTGAGGGTAGGCTCTGGAATAAAGAGACAGTAATCCTGGGGGCTCAAGAACGTTTGCCATCAATATTAATGACCGCCTTAGTGACTGCTTTAGCGATGTTTCCTATTGCCTTTAATAGTGACAACCCAGGTCGTGAAATTATGGGGCCTATGGCTGCCATTATTATAGGTGGCTTAGCATCATCAACACTTTTGAACTTATGTTTGTTGCCTAGCATACTGTTGAAATATGGGACATTTTCTAGGTCAATTAAAACTTAATAGTGTTTTTGCACATCAGCAGGGCAGTATGTTAGTATTCGGCTCTGTTAATACCTAACTTTAAACCTTAAATGGAGTATCCAATGAAGCTGACCTTAAAAACACTGCTAGTTTTATTTTCATTTTGTATATTAACGCCTCATATAGCAAGCGCCAGCACTTATCCAGATAGAATGGGTACTAAATTAGGTAATGGCATGGCTAACATTGCAACTGGAATTGTAGAAATTCCTAAAGCCATCATCAATGGCAATCGTAAAAACGGTGCTGCTTATGCGGCAACAGGTGGTTTTATGACTGGAATGGTGCACATGGTGGGACGAACTTTATGTGGCGCAGCAGACGTAGTCACTTTTATGATTCCTACTAAGCCAATTATTAATCCTGAGTTTGTTTGGCAAAATTTTAAACAAGATACTGGTTATAAAGGTACCTGGGAATTATTGCCTTAAATCTAAAAATGTGGAGCATCGTAGGGACTATTAAGTCCTACGATGTTCGTTCATGGCCTCTTTTTTTATTATATTTTTTGAAAATAGCAGGAACTCATCTAAATGTTGAGTGATGATATTGCAGGTAATGGGCATTTGTAAGCTTTGATAATCGTGCACTGCATTTTATTGATTAATACATCATCGACCATAAACATATCCTTGCGTTTGAATATCATTTAACAAATCAGCTCGGGCGCTATTTAGCGCTATTTTTTCACTAGCTACAAAACACTCGAACAAACCGGCGTCAGGTTCTTTTCCCCACAAGCGATATCCAGTTTGCAGAATTTGATACTGCATAACTGTAGATGCCGCACGCATATCAAGTAAATCCACAGAACAACCGACATGATCGACCAGTAAGTTTGAGATATCCCAAAGTTGTATTGGATCGGCATAGCCTGCAACTAAGACGGCCAAATCAAGATCACTATTTGCATGAGCAGTAGCGTTGAGGCGACTACCGAAAACGTAAATTGCCAATGACTGAGCAAAAGCAGACCTTATAAATTCCACCACACTATCAAAGTTAAAAGGAGGAATGTCGTTATTGGCTTTTAGTTCAATTTTATTAGCTAGTTTTGCAATCGAGTTCATTAAAGTTTCGTTATATAAACGTACTAGATTAAAAATAATTCTTTCTATTTATCAGAGTATCATAATTTTTATAAATAAAACAAAGTGTTATTTTTGAGGTATTAATAGTCAATCTAATTTTTATAAGAACCGTCTTTCCTACCTACAGGGTTTATTCTTGATAATTCAAGCCTCCGATGGAATGATGTATAAAGCGTGTTAATTACGATTCACTGAGACTCGTAATTTACCCTAATAACAATTCCAGTAACATTCATTCAAACCGGTGTTAAAAAGATATGGGTGTTTATTGAGACAGTATTTTGATTTAAGGTTAGAATATCGCCACATTGTCACGGGGTATCTACTCAGTGTACGAATTAATGCTAATCATAGGACAGCTGAATGATTGAAATAACGGAAGTACCGAGTCCTTTTTGCGGTATAGGCACAGATGATTTAACCATTAGGGTTGAAGGTTTGTCGCTAAAAGTAATTGAAAATGGTTGTGCGGTTAATACGCCAGCTTTTGAGCAAGCAATAACAGATATCCGTCCTAGAGTAAATGGACAGGAAGTTGATTTAGACGTTGCTATCAAATCAGCAGCGGCTTTATTAAAAGATACTCATTTGCCGGTGATTGGTGGTTGTGCTACTGATGTAAATGGTATGAGAGGATTGCTAGCCTTAGCAGATCGAACTGGTGCCGTTGTCGATAATATGAATTTTACAGGTGCTCGTAATAACTTTTTAGCGCTGCAAGATTCTGGCTGGATGAATACCACGCTGGCAGAAGTTAAAAATCGCTGTGATTTATTAGTCGTTATCGGTACCGATTTAGAAGCCTTTGCTCCACGCTTTTATGAGCGTTATATATGGAATAAAGAAGCTATGTTTGTCGAGGATACTAGCTCTCGTGAAATCATTTATTTAGGAAAAGCACCTTCTGGCTCGGCCTCTACTTCACCTTCTGGCAAACAGGCGCAAATATTGGCTTGTGAAACCCAAGACTTACCTGAAGTTGTCGCAGTTTTACGAGCTTTGGTGAAAGGTCAACCCATTACAGCTAAAGCCGTTTGTGGAATTACTGTTTCAGATTTACAAGACATAGCCGATAAATTTAAAGCCGCTAAATATAGTGTCGTGACTTGGGCTGCAGGAGCGTTAGCTTACCCTCAAGCTGAATTGACTGTGCAGCAATTGTCAGAAATGATTAAAGATATTAACAATCAAAATACTCGTTGCTCAGGATTGCCTTTAGCAGGTAAAGAAGGTGACCAAACAGCTAATCAGGTTTGCGGTTGGACAACTGGTTATCCTGCAAGAATGCGTTTTAGTGCGGGTTATCCAGAATATGATCCTTTCTTGAACGATACAAACTTATTGTTGGCAAACGGAGAGGCTGATGCCTTAGTTTGGGTGCAAGCCTTTAATAGTAAATCAGTGCCGCCCGAAGTGTCTTTACCGACTATTGTGGTTGGGCGTTCAGGTATGGTCTTTACTAAAGAGCCTGATGTCTTTATTCCTGTGGGTACGCCAGGTATCGATCATGTGGGTCATGCCTACCGTATGGATAACGTGGTGGCTATACGCTTAAAAAAATTACGTGATTCTGGTTTGCCGAGTACTGCTGAAGTACTGAATGCCATTGAACAAGCTTTGTAGGATAGAAAATGTTAATTAGATTAATCGGTGGTACCGTCTATGATCCAGCTAGTGGCATCGATGGACAGCAACAAGATATTTATATTCAAAATGGCCGAATTATTGATAAGCCCCAAGGTGAATTCAAAGTCGATCAAGACTATGACTTAAAAGGTAAAGTGGTGATGTCGGGTGCGATTGATATGCACACCCATATCGGTGGTGGTAAAGGTAATATTGCGCGTACTTTATTACCTGAAGATCATCGTCATGATCCGGTTCATCGTAGTGATATTACCCGCTCAGGTTGTGGTCATGCTATGCCCAGCACCTTTGTTACGGGTTATCGTTATGCAGAAATGGGCTATACCGCAGGCTTTGAGCCAGCTTTATTGCCCATTAATGCAAGACAAGCGCACATGGAGATGGGCGATATTCCCATCTTAGATAAAGGCGGTTATGTCATGTTGGGCAGTGATGATTATTTATTGCGTTTATTGACCGCTAAGAAAGATCAAAAAGCCATTAATGATTATGTCGCTTGGACGATGCATACCGCTAAAGCCATAGGCGTTAAAGTCGTTAATCCCGGTGGTATTAATGCATTTAAATTTAATCAACGTAAACTTGATTTAGATGAACAAAACGCGCATTACGGCGTAACGCCTAGAGATATTTTACAAGTGCTGGCAACGGCAGTTAAAGAATTAGGTGTGCCACATCCATTACATGTTCATGGTTGTAATTTAGGTGTGCCTGGCAATGTTCAAACTACTTTAGATACTATTCAAGGTATTGGTGGTTTGCCTATGCATTTAACACACATTCAATTTCATAGTTACGGTACCGAAGGTGATTTTAAATTCTCTTCGGGTGCGGCTCAAATTGCTGAAGCAATCAATAGCAACAAAAACATTACCGTTGATGTAGGTCAAATTTTGTTTGGTCAAACAGTCACTGCCTCGGGTGACAATATGCGCCAACATGCTAATCACAAATTTGCCAGCCCCAATAAATGGGTGACTATGGATATCGAATGTGATGCCGGTTGCGGTGTAGTACCTTTTAAATATAAAGATCAAAACTTTGTTAATGCCTTGCAATGGGCCATCGGTTTAGAAACCTTTTTATTAGTTAATGATCCTTGGCGTATATTCTTAACGACTGATCATCCTAATGGCGCACCGTTTACAAGTTATCCTCATTTAATACGCTTATTAATGGATCGCAGTTTCCGTAATGATATATTGTCAACCATTCATCCAGAAGCTCAAAAGATGACCACTTTAGCGTCTATAGATCGTGAATATACGCTGCAAGAAATCGCCATTATGACCCGTGCCGGCGCTGCAAAATTAATTGGCTTGAAAGATCGTGGCGGTTTAAGTGCTGGCAACTTCGCCGACATCACCATTTATACAGACAACACTGATCGCCAAAAAATGTTTGAAAAACCTGACTATGTATTTAAAGACGGTCAATTAGTCGTTGTTGATGGCAAAGTCGTTTCAACTAAATGGGGCACGACCCACGTCGTTAAACCAGACTTTGATCCGTCTGTAGAAAAAGGTTTAAAAGATTACTTTGATCGCTATCTGACCATGAAGTTAGGCAATTATAAAATCAGTGATGATGAGATTATCGAAGATGGACGCGGAAGTATCACAGTGCATCCGTTGAGTAGTTGAGTACAAGAAACTTTACCCCTTAGTTTATCTTGTATATACAACAACTTTTGACGGGTATGCGACTTCTGAACGTTATTTCGGTGTGCAGTTTTATTTAGAAGATTGCTTAAACTGCCCCGTTGATTTAGTCACGGATAAAGCATTACGTCCGCAATTACAGCCTTTTATTGAGCAAGAAGCTATTTAAGTCTAAAGTGAACCGTGAATGGTATTTTTACATAGAAGACATGATCAGCTTTGCTGAAAAAGTAATTGTATATACCGAGGGCTATAGTCAGTCTGAATTTGTTTTCAGTGGTTTAAACTACGATGCAACGGTGCGTAATCTTGAGTTAAGTAGCATTATTCAAACAGATATTCCCTCTTTATTGCAAGAATTAAGTTTTTTGCAACAAGAAATAACAAGTAAGCCATAGAATACGAAAGATTCGCTCAACATTTCTAATTAAAAACAAAAATACCTATTAACAATGAGCATAACAATATGATTATTAACGGTGTAAGCATAGACGCAACCTTCGCTGAAGCGTTTCCTATGAAAGCAACCCGCGCTATTATTACAGCGCAAAATGAAAAATGGGCGATGATCTCAGCTCAAGCCATGACAGGTTTTGCAACCTCAGTGATTGCTTGTGGATGTGAAGGTGCAATTGAGCGCGTATTAGATCCATCAGAAACACCTGATGGCAGACCTGGTGTAGCAGTCATGTTTTTTGCTATGGGTGGAAAAGGCTTGGCAAAACAATTGGAAACTAGGGCAGGGCAATGTGTATTAACCTCGCCTACTTCTGCTCTATTTGCTGGAATCGATGGCGGCATTAGAATTCCATTAGGTAAAAACTTACGTTACTTTGGTGATGGCTTTCAAATTTCTAAATTAATCTCAGGAAAACGTTACTGGCGTATACCGGTCATGGATGGTGAATTTTTAGCCGAAGCAACAACAGGCCAAGTCGATGGCATTGGTGGTGGTAACTTTTTAGTTTTGGCTGAATCCCAACCGCAAGCTCTACTCGCTTGTGAAGCCGCTATTGAAGAAATGCGTAAAATACCCAATGTTATTATGCCTTTCCCTGGCGGTGTAGTGCGTTCAGGTTCCAAGGTTGGTTCAAAATACAAAACCTTGGGCGCATCCACTAATGATGCTTTTTGCCCTACTTTAAAAGGTGCTACTCGTAGTGATTTATCACCAGAAATTGAATCGGTGATGGAAATTGTTATTGATGGTTTAACGAAAGAAGATATTGATAAAGCTATGCGCGTAGGTATTCAGGCGGTTTGTGATTTAGGCGCTGAAAACGGCATCAAACGCATTAGTGCGGGTAATTATGGCGGTAAATTAGGGCCCTTCCACTTTCATTTACAGGAGATTATGGCATGAGCGCTTTAACATTAACCTTGAAAAACGCTCCGGAACAACGCATTGATATGTCCGCGTTGTCATGTCATTTATTGAAAACCTTATCTATTACAGATATAGCAGCTTTAACCCTGCAAAGTGGCAAACGTAAACTACGCGTTGATGAATTATTTACGATTGAAGGTTCGGATAGCCAACAACTTGTCATTAAAAACAGTCATGAAAAGCTGGATTTTATAGGTAAAGATTTGGATGGCGGAAGTATCAGTGTAGAAGGAGATGCCGGCGCTTATTTAGCCATGGGTATGAAAGCAGGGGACATTAAAGTATCGGGTAATGTTGGTCTTTATGCCGCCTGTGAAATGAAAAAAGGTTATTTAGAAATCTCAGGTAATGCTGGAGATTTTTTAGGTGCAGCCTTACCAGGCAATAAAATGGGCATGAAAGGTGGCACGATTCTGGTTAAAGGTGATGTGGGTCAGAGAGCTGGCGACCACATGCGTCGAGGTAATATTTTAATCGAAGGTAATGCTGGTGATTATTGCGGTTCTCGCATGACGGCAGGCACCATCGCCGTGATGGGGCAAACAGGCCGTTATTTAGGTTATGCCATGCGCAGAGGCACCTTATTATTATGGAATCAACCGCAATTATCAGCTAGCTTTAATGATTGCGGCGCTCATACCCTAGCGTTTTTACCGATATTATTTGCATCATTTAGATCGCTTAATACAAAGTTTGCTGATGTTGCTCAGTCATTCAACCGCGTGCAACGTTATGCGGGCGACATGTCAGAAATGGGTCGTGGCGAAGTATTGGTAAAACTATAATCACAAGGATTATATCGTTCCCACACAGAGCTTAGGAGCGATAAAACACGTGTAGGATGGGTAGAGCGACAGCGAAACCCATCATTATTCTATGGTGTGATGGGTTTCACGTTGTTCTACCCATCCTACGACTCTCCAAAAAATATAAGTCCGTAAGTCGTAGGGCGGATTCGCGACAGCAATCCGCCGCACACACCCAAGATCGAAAACAATCGAAAAAAACCTAACAAAAAAGCATCCAAGTGAGGATTAGTTTATCGCTCCGTTTGTGGCGGATTGCTAGCGCGAATCAACCCTACGCGAATATACCGTACAGATTAAACCGCCTTACGGCCTTGTGAGCAGTGATGCTTAACGAGCTTACCTTTATGTTAGATTAAGTGATTATTTTTGAAACAGGCTCGCAATAATCCGTAGTGCCATCAGGGGTTACAACCGCATAGCGAAATTTATAACGCTTCATAACTTCTAAACCTTTGACCTCAAATGTGGCGCGTGTGGTAATGCCAATATCAACCCATACGCCATCCGTTCCATCGTC
>QVQD01000078.1 GCA_003584875.1 Methylococcales bacterium | reverse complement strand
CGATGTCGGTCGGGATTTGCAAGCCCCAATCAAAACGTTTGGGATGGGGTTAAAAACTCCATCCAACGTACGAATCAAAACTCGTGAGTTTTGACTCCAACTCCAACCCGCTGACAGCTGTAGGCCGGAATAAGACTTTACGAGCGTAAGCGAGAAAAGCGTTTCCGGCATCGGCATAGCGAATGAAGTGGAGTCAAAACTCACGAGTTTTGATGGCAAAAAAAACGATGCCGGTCGGGATTTGCAAGCCCCGATCAAAACGTCTGGGATGGGGTTAAAAACTTCATCCAACGTACGAATCAAAACTCGTGAGTTTTGACTCCAACCTGCTGACAGCTCAGTAGGGTGCTAACGATAAAGCTGTAGGCCGGTGAAGACTTTACGAGCGTAAGCGAGAAAAGCGTTTCCGGCATAGACACTGCTCCTGCGCCGGAAACGCTACCACGCGCTACGCTTGGGTAGTCTTATTCCGGCCTACAAAAGCTTAGCTGTGAGTGTGTTTGATGGGTTTCACTTTGTTCTACCCATCCTACGGACTTAATAATTTATGCGATAACAATATAGTTGTGTTTTAGCGAGATCATTAACTTGCTTAATAGTTTCCGGTTCCCAGTCGGGTATGGCAAAAGATGAGGATATCAATAAACTTCCAGGACGCATGGCTGTTTGAAGTTTGGCTCCGAGTTCGGGCATAACGGCGGGAGAAAGGAATACAAAGATTACATCGTATTGATTAAAGTCACAGTTCCATAGATCACTTCGGTAGCAGTGGCTATTGGCATAATGACGGCTACGCAAGACGTTTATTGCCCAAGGTAGCGGTGCTCGTTCCCAAGCATTAATGACTAATTGAGGGTGCTGTTGTGCTAGCGGTACAGTGATCGTACCTATGCCCGCGCCAAGTTCTGCAAAATACTGAGCTGATTCTTGAGTAATGATTTGGCTAACGCTGTTGGCGACCTCTGCGGATGATAAGAATAAAGGTACGTCACCTTTAACGGTACCCCAAAAGACTAGGGTTAATAAAATGAGTGTTAACAAATACCAATGAGCGGATAGTTCTAAACTATGCAGAGCTAAAGCACTGGGTAAGAACAGTGTATGAATAATTAGCCACCAGCGTGGCTGCTTGAATAGCGAAGAGTAAAGCATTGCACTGCTGCTTTGTAGTATTAAAAACGTGACCAGCCCTGAAAATTCTAGTGGTAATAAAGGATTTAATCCGATGGCTGTTATTAAGCCAAATAGCTGTGCCAGCATAGCTTTATATAAGGTCATAGGTTTAATAATTTCCTAATTTGTTACTGATTTAATCGATAAATCCATGTTTAGTGATTGATAAACTCCCCTTCTAACCCTCCCCATAGTTCATAGGTATCTACACAAGTTTCTTATCGGCGTGGAAACGATAAAAAACACCGTAGGGGCGTATTGCATACGCCCAACATCGAAAGTCCAATGTTATAGAGCTTATTTTATAAGGGCGTATGCAATACGCCCCTACGATCTTCACCACAATGTTATCGTGCTAACAATTATTTGTGTAGATACCTATGCCACAGTTAAGGAATATTTGAACTGATGTAGGTCGGAAAAAGGCTTTTCGAGCGACGGCGAGTAAAGCGTTCCTGGCATAGGCAGCGCTCCTGTGCCGGAAACGCTACCACGCGCTACGCTTGGGTAGTCTTATTCCGGCCTACAAAAGCTACACTTGGTTCATTCCTCAAGCAATGTAGGGGCGTATTGCATACGCCCATTTATTGAAAGCATATTTAAAAGGGCGTATGCAATACGCCCCTAGGTTAGATTCTTAAGCAATATCAGCCAAATTACCTTTAGTTTCTAACCAATGTTTACGATCGGGTGAGCGTTTTTTGGCTAATAATAAATCGAGTTGTGCTTTGGTCTCATCATTTTCTGTGATGGTTAATTGCACTAATCTTCGCGTGTCCGGGTTCATGGTGGTTTCGCGTAATTGGCTGGGATTCATTTCACCCAAGCCTTTAAAACGTTGCACATTGATTTGGCCTTTTAATTTTTCGGCTTTAATTCGATCTAAAACACCTTGGCGTTCTGCTTCATCTAGCGCATAAAAAACCCGTTTGCCGACATCAATGCGGTACAAAGGCGGCATGGCTACAAAGACATGACCTTGTTTAACTAATTCATTAAAGTGTTGATAAAACAGGGCGCAAATTAAGGTGGCAATGTGATTACCATCTGAATCAGCATCTGCCAAAATACAGATTTTGCCGTATCGCAAATGCTGTAAATCTTTAGAGCCGGGCTCTATACCTAAGGCGACGGCAATATCATGGACTTCTTGGGAAGCCATCACTTGGCTAGATTCTACTTCCCAAGTATTTAGAATCTTACCTCGCAAGGGCATAATTGCTTGAAAGTCACGTTCACGGGCTTGTTTCGCCGAGCCTCCTGCTGAATCACCTTCCACTAAGAATAATTCGGTTCTGGCAATATCTTGCGCTGAGCAATCAGCAAGTTTACCGGGTAACGCAGGGCCTGAGGTCAGGCGTTTACGGATGATTTTCTTATTAGAGCGTAGTCTTTTTTGTGCGCTAGAAATAATGATGTCGGCGATTTTTTCGCCTTCTGCAGGATTTTGATTCAACCATAAACTAAAGGTATCTTTAGCTACGCCTGAGACAAAAGCAACGCATTCCCTAGAACTGAGTCGTTCTTTAGTTTGGCCAGAAAACTGTGGATCTTCAAGCTTTACTGATAATACAAAATGGCAGTTTTCCCAGACATCTTCAGGCGCTACTTTAACGCCGCGTGGCAGAATATTTCTAATGTCACAAAACTCTCGCATGGCTTCGGTAAGTCCCGCGCGCATACCATTAACATGGGTTCCACCTTGGGCGGTAGGTACTAGGTTGACGTAACTTTCGTTAAGAATTTCTGGCGGGTTTTCAAGTGCCCAAACGATGCCCCATTCTACGGCTTCGTGATTAGCCGCCATATTGCCCATGAAGGGTTGTTCGGGAAAGAATTCAATGTCGCCTATGCGATCGAGTAAATATTCTTTAAGGCCATCTTGGTAGCACCAAACGTAGCTTTCCTCTGTTTGGTCAACATTTAAGGTAATTTTTAAGCCAGGGCATAAAACCGCTTTGGCTCGTAACACATGCTTGAGTTTGCTGACGGAGACTTTGTTGGAGTCGAAGTATTTTTCATTAGGCCAAAACTTAACCGAGGTTCCGGTATTGTTACGGCCGACGGTTCCTGTTTCTGTAAGTTCGGTTAATTTCTCACCATCAGCATAGTCCATACGATAAACTTTGCCATTGCGCTTAACTTCGATTTCTAATCTTGCTGATAAGGCATTAACCACCGATACCCCTACGCCATGTAAGCCGCCTGAGAACTGATAGTTTTTATTAGAAAATTTACCGCCAGCATGGAGTTGGGTCAAGATGACTTCAACGCCAGGGATGCCTTGTTCAGGATGTATGTCAACGGGCATGCCGCGACCATCGTCACTGACTAATACTGAGCCATCTTTATATAAGATCACTTCGATAGACTTTGCGTGGCCTGCCATGGCTTCATCGACACTATTATCAACCACTTCTTGGACTAGATGGTTAGGGCGAGTGGTATCGGTGTACATGCCTGGGCGTTTTCGTACCGGTTCTAAGCCACTTAAGACTTCGATCGCCGAGGCGTTATATTCATTGCTCATTAGTTTTACGTGCTCTTAAGGTATTGTATTCTTTGAAGGTGTGCTGCATTAAGGCAGGGCTTATATAGCTTATACAGGCTGAGTTTTAAGATTTTATCATTTCTGGGCTTTTGGTGCATCGCTCCAGCGAATCAGCTTGTTTTATAGGGTGTGAGGCGTTAGCCATATTGCGCCGTTTATTGAGCTTTGTTGGGGTGCAATACGGCTAACACCTCACACTCTAGGGGACTATTCATGTCTCGTGATTGATAACCACCTACCAATAGCAGTGACTATGCCGGAAACGCTTTACTCGCTTACGCTCGAAAAGTCTTCACCGGCCTACAGATGCTGCGCTAACGATAAACTTTGTAGGGTGTGAAGCGATAGCCTCACACCCTACCGGACTGTGTTTTCTGTGGATTATACCGCTTGGTTTTTTAAAATGATTTTAGCTTCATTCCAGAAAGCATCGAGTTCAGCGAGTTCGCAGTCTAGGAGTTGTCTTCCAGAGGCTTCAACTTGTTGCTCGATATAGTGAAAGCGTTTGGAAAACTTTTTGGTGCTTTCTTTGAGGGCGATTTCAGGATTAACCTTTAAATGCCGTGCTAGATTGACGGCTATGAGTAATAAGTCGCCCACTTCTTCTTGGATATGCGCTTGATCGCCAGATTGCCAAGCTTCTTTGACTTCGTCTAATTCTTCTAGCACTTTAGCAAAAACTGGGGGTAGATCAGGCCAATCAAAGCCATGTTGCGCGGCTCTATCTTGTATTTTCTCACATTCGATTAGGGCTGGAAGGTTGCCTGCGACACCAGATAGGACGCTGGCTTTTTCTGCCGTTTTATTTTTTTCTAGTCTCTCTTCAGCTTTAGCTTGTTCCCAAGCTTGATGGCGTTCTTCATCACTATTAAAGACCGCATCTGAAAATACATGAGGATGTCGACGTACTAATTTCTCGCAAATGCCGGCAGAGACTTGTTCAAAGTTAAACAAGCCTTGCTCATCGGCAATTTGTGAGTGGAAAACAACTTGTAATAATAGATCACCCAATTCGGCTCGTAAGTCGTCTAAGTCATTGCGTTCTATGGCATCGACAACTTCGTAGGCTTCTTCGATTAAATAAGGAATCAGACTATTAAAGTTTTGCTTAATATCCCAGGCGCAACCATCTTCAGGGCGACGAAGTCTGGCCATAAGGTCTAAGAGTTGCTGGGTATTAGTGAGCATAAGTCTTAGTTCTTAAAATGAATAGCCGAAGTTTTCATGAAAACGTTGCTTAAAGTCGCTGAAATTAAGCTTATGATTTTGGGTGCCGTGATGTTCTATTTTAATAGCGCCTAATAATGAAGCGATTCGACCAGTGACTTCCCAATCTAATTCATTCATTAGACCATACAGTAAACCAGCGCGATAAGCATCACCACAGCCAGTAGGATCTAAGATAGCGTTAGGTTTAGCAACAGGAATTGTAATGCATTCGCCATTCGCATAAATTTTAGAGCCTTTAGAGCCTTGAGTAATAATCAAGGCTTCTACCCGTTCGGCTAGTTGCTCTAAGGATAAGCCTGTGCGTTCTTGCATGAGCTCAGATTCATAATCATTTAAGGTGATCCAAGTGGCTTGATCAACTAAAGTTAACAGTTCTGCGCCATTAAACATGGGCATGCCTTGGCCTGGATCGAAGATAAAAGGAATTTCCAATTCTGCAAATTGTTCGGCATGTAATTGCATGCCCTCTTTGCCATCAGGTGAAACGATGCCAATACTAATGTCTTTGTCTGTGGGAATGGCATTTAAATGCGAGTAATTCATGGCGCCAGGATGAAAGGCGGTAATCTGATTGCCGTCTTCATCGGTAGTGATATAGGCTTGACCAGTATATTGATGGTCTAAGATGTGAATGAATTCACTGGATAAGCCATTTTGATTCATCCATTGGCTGTAAGGGGCAAAATCATGGCCGACGACGGCCATGGTTAAAGCTTCTTCACCTAATAAATTTAAATTGTAAGCAATGTTACCAGCGCAACCGCCATATTCACGACGTAATGCGGGGACTAAAAAGCACACATTTAAGATATGAACTTTTTCCGGCAAGATATGATGTTTAAATTTATCATGAAACACCATGATTGTGTCGTATGCCATAGATCCGCATATTAATGCACTCATTGAACGTCCTCTTTAAAGTAAAATTAATGCCCAGGTCACTGCTGCCCAAGCTAACGACATCATAACGGCTGCTGAACCAATATCTTTGGCTCTTCCGGATAACTCATGATGTTCAAAACCAACACGGTCAACGACCGCTTCTACTGCTGAATTTAATAATTCAACGAGCATGACTAATACTATGCTGCCGATCAGTAAAAGTTTTTCAATCGTTGATTGCCCCAACCACAAAGCGAGTGGTGTGGTCACTATAAACAGTATAACTTCTTGTCTAAAAGCCTCTTCATGTGTCCATGTTGCTTTAAAGCCTGCAACAGAAAAGAAACACGCATTGATGAGGCGTTTAAGGCCTTTTGCATTTGGATTTGCCATGGATTCACTCATTATTGAATAATAAAAAAGCGTATGTTACACCGCTAATATTTAAGTTCGATGTCTTCGCTTTATTGATTAATAAGTTGTTGATAGGCGTCGGCGTCGAGTAACGATTTAAGATCGCTTAGGTCTTCAGCTTTAACGCAAAAAATCCAAGACTCATAGGGGGTATCGTTTATTTGTTCGGGTTCATCGTTTAGGCTTTCATTGATTGCAACGATTTCACCTGCAACCGGACTATATAAGTCTGATGCAGTTTTTACAGACTCAACGACCGCGCATTGTTCTTGCGCATCAACGCGTTGACCTATTTTAGGTAGCTCTATGTAAACTAGATCGCCTAGCTCCTCCTGAGCAAAATCTGTGATGCCAATACGAATGATATTGTCGTCTTCAATACTCACCCATTCGTGAGATGTGGCATATTTTAAATGGCTAGGTAAATTACTCATTTTTTAAAGTCTCGGAAAAGGGTGAGAGGCAAAAGGTGAAGGGCTAAAGGCTAAGTTGGTTTAGTTATATTATAACCTTTTGTCTTGTGCCTTTAGCCTTTAGCCTTTAATCTTGTACCTTTATATTAACAAATATCAATAAAACATGCCTGAGATACTGATTTATACTGCTGATCGTTGCCCTTATTGCGTTATGGCTAAACGCTTGCTTGATAAAAAACAAGCAATTTATACCGAGATTAATGTTGATGCTAAAGCGGGTTTGAGAGAAGAAATGATGCAAAAAACTAAGCGTCGAACTGTACCACAAATCTATATTGGCGACTTTCATGTAGGTGGCTTCGATGATTTGCACGCCCTAGAACAAGCAAAGCAGTTAGATGCTTTATTGTTATAACATATTAAACGTTTTATAAGTTTTCGCTAATAAGGCTGTTAAAGTGTTTTTCATCATCAAAAACGATATCATTTGCCCTGAATACTGCCCCATCCCAACCCTCACTGCTCAAAATTAAGTATTTGTAGGGGCGACGGATTCGCCCTGTATCTTGGAACATCGGATTACTGGGCGAATCAATCGCCCTTAAAGCTGAAACGCTTTTTTCTTATCCTTAACTATGGGCAACTGAGATATTAATGGTATTGTGCTTCATCAAATTCATCGATCAGCTCATCTAAAGGCTCGCCGGGTATTCTTTTTTCTTCCATCGCCCATTCGCCTAAATCTATTAATTTGCAGCGTTCACAACAAAAAGGCTTGAATAGTTGTTCAGCTACCCAGGCAACAGCCTTTTTGCAAGTGGGGCATTTTACAATAAGGGCTGTGTTGTTTTGTGACATTAGAATAAACAGCAAGTTAACTTGAAAGGGACGTCGTTTATAGTTTGGATTGGGCGCTTATCGTCGAGTGAGGGTTCCATGAAACGTATCGTGCAACGGTGCTTTCCGCCACTGATTTCTGCAAAGTAGGGTAATGATTTATCTAGGCTTATTTTGATCAGTTGAAAAGCCTGGCTTTGGTCAAGAGGTAGCTGAAAAAATCCCGCCTTAGCTATTTCATTGCTTGCTGAGCGGCTATTTCGAATAAAATCAAGTATAAATTCTATGGCGGCATAGATGTCATTGAAGGAGCTACTCCAATGTAGTAAATCTTTAGAGCGGATAGATTCATCTTGTTCTAGCCAGTAATGGTATTCGGGCAAATCAAAGGAATAAGTGCCGCCTGGAATTGAACTGCGTTGGGCGATGCTTTGAAATAAATGACTTTCTAAGATATGCCCGCCTATTTTTCCAGTGATAGCATAGAGTTTTTCATTTGTTTTGGTCAGTTGAGCTTGAATTTCTTGCAACCTTTCTCTATCAACGCCTTTACTGTTGGCTATTTTATTAAGGTTGCTGGCTTGGCGGTCTAGTTCTTTTAATAGTTCTGATTTTAGGTCATTACGTTTAAAAAGAGTCATTAAATCAAGTATTACAGTGATGGCTGCACGTTTTTCAGCAACGCTTTCTCCTAATGATAATAAGAAGAATTGTTTAAATAGTTGCTCGAGTCTTATGAAAACACGGATGCGTTCGTTCAGTGGGAATTCATAAGTTATGGTGTTATTCACAAACAATTTTATCCTGGTTGGCGCATAAAGAAATGTATGAATTGTGCAGTTTTTTGATGGATTCTGCAAGTTTGTCGTTGGCTATTGAGGTGTCAATTAGGTCATGAGCATGACTTCTTCTGTAAGTTCTGGATACTTGGTTAGCAATGATGGCTTGTATTTGTGCTAATGGCATAGCGTCTCTTTTGAGTACTCGCTCAATTTGGGTTTGTTCGGGGCAATCAATCACTAATATTCTGTCGACTAAGTCGATCATATTAGTTTCAAACAATAAAGGAATACTAATAATGCAATAAGCCGAATCTATTGATTTAAGTGCTGTTTGTATCGCTTCATAAATTAGAGGGTGGAGTATGGCTTCTAATTTTTGTTTTTGTTGGCTATCTGAAAAAATAATTTGGCTAAGCTTTTTTCTATTTAACGAGCCATCAACATTGAGCATATCAGTGCCAAATGCTAGTGCTATTTCTTTGAGTGCGGGTTGATCAATTTCTACCAGTTGATGAGCTAGGATGTCAGCATCAATAACCTGGATGTTTAATTGTTCGAACAGTTTTGATACCGTAGTTTTTCCGCAACCTATGCCGCCAGTGAGGCCAATTTTTAACATGTTTTATAAGCCTGCGTAGCTTAAATAAAGTTGATTAAGTTCATTGCCCCATAATAAAGCAATCCAACCGGCACTCGCTAAATAGGGGCCAAAAGGAATGGGCTTATTGTGATGCTGTTTAGTAAAAACAATTAAAATTATACCAATTACAGCGCCTACCATTGATGATAATAAGATAATGACAGCTAAATATTGCCAGCCTAACCAAGCTCCAAGTGCTGCTAGTAATTTAAAATCACCATAACCCATGCCTTCTTTACCAGTAGCTAATTTAAAGGTTTGGTAAACCGTCCACAGTATCCCATAGCCGCTAATCGCGCCTATGATGCTGGTTTGAGAATTAGTATAAATTTCAAATAAGCTTAAAAATAGACCCAGCCAAAGTAACGGTAATGTGATGTTGTCAGGAAGTAATTGATGATCGATATCAATGAAGCTGAGAGCTATCAGTGACCAAGTCAGCAGCAATGCAAATAAAGTTTGGGCCGTATCGCCAAAATGATAAGCCACAACGGCTGAACTGATAGCGGTTAGTATTTCAATGAGCGGATAACGGATAGCAATAGCTTTATTACAACTGGCGCAGCGACCTTTCAAAAGAATATAGCTGATAACAGGTATATTTTGATGGGGTTTGATGGCTGCGTGGCAGTGTGGACAGCTAGATAAGGGCAGGGCAAGATTAAAGGGTTTAGAAAGCTCTTTTTCATCGAGTTCAATTTGTAGATAGTCGGTGCATTCTTTACGCCAATTGCGTTGCATCATGACAGGTAAGCGATAAATAACCACATTAAGAAAGCTTCCAACCAATAGTCCGATGATTGCTACCAAACTAATAAGTATATAGGGTGTTGCTAAGGCGTTATTTAATGTTTGCAGCATGGCTATTGTGAAAGATAGGTGTTTTTATAGCTGACAGAATACGTGGTTTTGTTATTTTATTCTAGTTACTCGGTCTTTATGTTAGATTGCTTCAGTATATGATGCTTTTAAATTCATTCTTAATTCCCTCCAATAAATTTGATAGTTATGACTATAGAGAATAGGCCTGCTAATATTATTGTAAATTGTAACGCGCCTTTTTTAGAAATTGTCATCGAAGGTGATTGGCTTTTAGATGTTGAGATTCCTAATCTAGAGCTTGTTTTAGCTAAATTGAGCGATGGGTCAGAGTTTAAGCAAGTTGTTTTTTCTACAGTATCATTGGGGCGCTGGGATAGTTTGCTAATGACAGAGTTAATAAGGCTAATAGCTTATAGCGCTGAGAAAGGTATTTCTGTTGATATAAAAACCTTACCTGCTGGGATTCAGGGCTTATTAAGTTTAGTTGCCGCTGTACCAGAGCGTGCGGGTGATAGGCGTCAAACACTTCATGTTTCGTGGTTAGAAATCATTGGCAATTGCGGATTGCACTTACTGAATGATGTTAATGCCTTAATTATGTTTGTCGGTAACTTAACGCTAAGTGTCACTGCTTTTTTTAGAGGTAAGGCGCATTTTCGTTGGATAGACTTATGGCGAAATATTCAAGATTGTGGACCTTCTGCATTACCCATTATTACTTTAATTAGTCTGCTAGTAGGTTTGATATTGGCTTTTGTTGGTTCTGTTCAGTTGTCATTATTTGGTGCTCAACTTTATATTGCTGATCTGGTTGGTTTGGGCATGTCCCGAGAAATGGGCGGCTTAATGACGGCGGTTATTATGTCGGGTCGCACTGCTGCTGCTTATGCGGCACAATTAGGCACTATGCAGGTTAATAATGAGATTGATGCATTAGAAGCGATGGGGTTTGATCCTATGGAGTTTTTGGTTTTGCCACGTGTTCTTGCCTTGATTTTTGTTATGCCTTTGCTTTGTTTGTATGCGGACTTGATGGGCGTCATAGGTGGAGCCCTAGTTACTGTAAATTTTTTTGAGGTATCTTTATTTGAATATTTAAGTCGCACCGTGAATGCGATTCATGTGACTGACCTTTCGGTCGGTATTTTTAAATGTGCTGTTTTTGGTATCTTGATAGCTTTGTCTGGTTGCATGCGTGGAATGCAGTGTGGTCGTAGTGCTTCAGAAGTCGGCGATGCGACGACTTCTGCGGTAGTGACGGGGATCGTCTTTATAGTTATCGCCGATTCGTTGATGACTATTATCTGTAATCGTTTGGGAATTTAATTAATGAGCAGTCCGTATCTTAGTGTTAAGGATATGACCATGGCTTATGGTGATTTCATTATTCAACGTGACCTCAATTTTACTATTAATCGTGGTGATATCTTTGTCATTATGGGTGGTAGTGGTTGTGGCAAGAGTACTCTGTTGATGCATCTTATAGGCTTACATAGGCCGCTTGTCGGTGATGTGTTTTATGGTAAGGAAAGTCTTTGGCAGGCTGATTATAAAACTCGGAAAAGTTTATTGCGACGAACTGGGGTGCTGTTTCAAAGTGGTGCTTTGTTAAGTTCTATGACTTTGGCTGAGAATGTGGCTTTACCATTAACCGAACATACCCGATTAACTGCTCAGCATATACGACGGTTAGTTTCTTATAAATTAGCTTTGGTAGGGCTGGCGGGCTTTGAAGATTATTATCCTGCTGAGCTGAGTGGTGGTATGCAAAAACGTGCAGGATTGGCGCGGGCTATGGCGCTGGATCCTGAAATTTTGTTTTTTGATGAGCCTTCTGCAGGACTCGATCCTGTTAGTGCTAAGTTGTTAGATGATTTGATTCGAAGTTTACGTGATCATCTAGGAGCAACGATCGTTATTGTTACACATGAGCTGGCGAGCATTTTTGCTATAGGGACTTATTCTGTTTTCCTTGATATGGAAACTAAAACTATGATCGCCAGCGGCCCTCCTAAACAACTATTGGCTGAATCCAATGATCCCAAAGTATTACGTTTTCTTACCCGAGGTGCATCAGAAAACTCGAGTATTTCCGCAATAAAAAATCAGCGAGCATGAGTGTTTATGAGTAAACCTGTTAATCCTTATAGTATAGGTGCTTTTCTGTTGGGGTCTGTGATCTTAATAATAAGCGCTATTTTGATTTTTGGTGGCGGCCAGTTATTAAAAAACAAGTCTCAGTATGTCATTTATTTTGATTCGGCCTTAAATGGATTAAATATAGGTGCGCCAGTTAAATTACAGGGTGTGCAGATAGGTATGGTTAAGGAGATCTCTATCGAGCTTGATCAAAATGCCACGCGTATTACTAAGCCAGTGACTATTGAAATTGATTCGGAAAAGGTTTTAGATTTTGGTGGTCATCCTTTAAAGGTAGCCAGTTCTTTGGAGCAACGTCAGAAAAATACTAAGCAATTGATTGATGCCGGTATTAAAGCCCAGTTGCAATCTCAAAGTTTATTAACGGGTCTATTATATGTGGAACTCAATTTTTATCGCGATGCGCCACTAAATTTGACAGGGCTTAATTATAAAAATCTTCCTGAGTTGCCTGCTGTGCCGACTACGGCTGATCAAATCAAAAATACGGCTGATGAAATCATAACGAAATTTAGGCAATTACCTATTGAAGATATGGTTAAAGATTTGGCTGCAACCTTAAAAGAAATACGCGAAATAGCGGCTTCTGACGAGCTTAAAAAGAATCGGGCGGTCTTAGCTAAAACGCTAGTTGAAACTGAAAAGTTGGTCGCTAGCTTGAATCAAAACCTTACTCCATTGCTGATTAATATGAATGGCACAGTCGTTGATACGCGGTTGATGGTACAGAGCTTCAATCATGAAATACACCCAGTGTTAGTGTCTACTGAAAAGACACTAAATACCGCTACTGAAGTATTAAAAGAGTCTAAGCAATCATTAACTTCAATAGAGGCTTTTGCTTCTTCAGATGCGCCATTATGGCAATCATTGGAATCATTGCGAGATGCCGCTAATTCAATGAAAACATTGGCAGATTATCTTGAGCGTCATCCAGACTCAATTATTTATGGAAAGGAATAAGTGCTAATGAGAGGAAAAACTAAGTATCTATTGGTTGCTCTAATGCTAGTGTTGTTTCTTAGTGCTTGTATGCGTAGTAATAAGTCAGTGCAGTTTTATAGGCTTAATGCTAGTGCTGCAATGGTTGATATTATTCAAGAACCTGAGTTAACTAATCAAGCCTTAATAGGCTTAGGGTCTATACGTATTCCTGATTATTTGAATAGGCCGCAAATGGTTATTGCTATTAGCGATAACCAGTATCAGTTATCGGAAGAGCATCGTTGGGCAGAACGTTTGGATGAAAATATTTCTTTGGTACTGACTAAACTTTTGTCTAGTCAGTTAGGTTCGAATCGAATACTGCGTTATCCATGGTCGCTACGTCAGGCGGTTGATTACCAAGTCAGTATTGATATTATCGAGTTTCATATTGATGCGCTAGGACAGAGTCGGTTAATAGCGCAGTGGCTAATTAAGCGTAAAGATCAGTCTATTTTCAGTCGGAGATTTAATTACCAAGTTTATGCATCAACAACTGACTACGAAATAATGGTTAGTGCACAAAGCGCCTGCTTAACAAAGTTGGGGCAAGATATAGCAGTTACACTAAAGCAGTTAATTAAAGAAGAGGCTGGTAATTAAAGTGTTGCCTGAACGCTTAGGCTACCCGCTTAAGGCATAGCTATTCAAACAAAGTTTAATAAAGTACCTTAGCGTAGGATGGATAGGTACTAGGGGCTTTGAAAGTATTTTTCATAATCATCAAAAACGATATCATTTACCCTGAATACTACCTCACCACAACCTTTACTATCATTAAGTTGAGTATTAAGGAATGATGTTGCTTTTTTAATTGTGTAGATGCCTATGCTTGAAAAGGTGGAGGCTTTAAGGATTAAGCTGTTTGTGTAAAATAAGCTCTAATACTAATTTACTGCCAAAGTAAGCCAATAAAAGTAACACAAAGCCAATAAGCGTCCATTGGATGGCAGTTTTTCCTCGCCATCCATAGCGACTGCGTCCCATTAATAAGCCTGAAAAGATTATCCATGCCAATATAGATAATACGGTTTTATGAACTAGATGTTGTGCAAATAAGTTCTCTATAAATAAAAAGCCGCTGATCAATGAAATGCTCAGAAATATTAAGCCAGTGGCCAGCATTTGAAATAAGAGGGCTTCCATGGTTTGTAGTGGTGGCAGTGATAAGACGAAGCGTTTAGGAGGGTGGCTTCTTAATTGTTGTTCTTGTATAGCTAATAAAATGGCTTGTAATGCTGCTATGTTTAATAAGCTAAAGGCAACAATAGACGTCAAGATGTGAGTGCTCATAGCCCAGTTGTGCTGGGTGATGGTGCGTGTTTCATCTGAAAAATTGACGGCTAGTCCTAGCATTAGAGCTGCAATAGGAAATAATGCGATACCCAATTTTTCTACTGGCTTATTGATGACGGCAATTAATAACAATAATGCGACTATCATGGCGATCAAAGAGCCGGTACTAAAAAAACTAAAGCTAAAGCCATTGCTCTGTAGAAAAATGATGCCGATATAAGATAGGTGGCTCAATACCGCTAACCATGCCAGATAAAATGGATGTTGAGGCATTTGACTTTGATTGATATGTCTAATAATCAACGCTGTGCTAATCAAGTAAGAACTGATAGACAGGGTAGCGATTGCTGTTGTGATCATTGGGTTTGGGTCCATTTTCTAGCTGGATAATTATAGGCTGATAAGCTCTATCTGATCTTAATCGTAATAAAGCGTTGTTGTTGCTAAGGCGTGCAAAGATTTTAATGAATATGGTAATATACCCCGCTCAATAGTCCTAGTGCATTTGCACTACAGTAGCCTTAGTGTATTTGCACTTTAATGGCCCTAGTGCATTAGCACTTTAATAGCCCTAGTGCATTAGCACTATCAGGCAGTTTACCTATATTAATAACAAAGACCTGGATATGTTTGATAATTTAACCGATCGATTAAGTCTTACACTTAAAAAACTCAAGGGTCAGGGACGTCTGACTGAAGATAATATCAAGGAAACCCTGCACGAAGTGCGGACGGCTTTACTTGAGGCCGATGTGTCCTTGCCAGTTGTTACGGACTTTATTGAACGTGTCAAAATAGGTGCTTTAGGTCAAGAAGTGCAAGCTAGTCTTTCACCTGGCCAATCTTTGATTAAGCTCGTTCAGGCAGAGTTGGTTAAGGTGATGGGTGAGGCTAATGAGGCACTGAATCTTCGTGCGACTCCCCCTGCAATTATTTTAATGGCTGGATTACAAGGTGCTGGTAAAACCACATCGGTAGCTAAGCTAGGTCGTTGGCTGCAAGAAAATCAAAAGAAAAAAGTAGGCGTGGTCAGTACTGACGTCTATAGGCCTGCGGCTATTAAGCAGCTGCAAATGTTAGCCAATGAGGTTTCATTGGATTTCTTTGAAAGTGATATTAGTCAGCAGCCGGTCGATATAGCACGCAATGCTATTGATGCTGCTAAAAGAAAGTTTTTAGACGTTATCATTATCGATACTGCAGGTCGTTTGCATATCGATGATGAAATGATGGGTGAAATTAAAGCGCTGCATGCAGCGATTAATCCTATCGAAACTTTATTTGTTGTTGACAGTATGACTGGGCAAGATGCTGCGATTACTGCAAAAGCTTTCAATGATGCGCTGCCATTAACAGGTGTTATTTTAACTAAAGCCGATGGTGATGCTCGTGGTGGTGCGGCATTATCAATCCGTCATATTACTGGCAAACCCATTAAGTTTATTGGTGTTGGTGAAAAAACTGATGGTCTAGAACCTTTCTATCCTGATCGTATTGCTTCCCGTATCTTAGGTATGGGCGATATGCTAAGTCTTATCGAAGAGATTGAGCAAAAGGTCGATAAAGAAAAAGCAGAGAAGCTAGTTAAGAAAATTCAAAAAGGCCAGGGCTTTAATCTTGAGGATTTTCGTGAACAGTTGCAAGAAATGCAACGTATGGGTGGTGTCGGTTCAATGCTGGAAAAATTACCAGGTATGAATGCAGTGCCTTCTGACATGAAAGCACAAATTAACGACAAAATGCTTGCTAGGCAGATTGCGGTCATTAATTCAATGACCATGCAAGAGCGAAAGTACCCTGATTTGATTAAAGGCAATCGTAAAAAACGTATTGCTGCTGGTTGTGGTCAAGAATTACATGATGTTAATCGCATGTTAAAGCAATTCTTGATGATGCAAAAAATGATGAAAAAATTTAAATCCGGCAATGTAGCCAATATGGTGCGTGGTATAAAAAATAACGTTCGCGGTATGAGACGATAACTTTATATTATTAGCAATAATTTCGTTATAAGTTCGCATTGTTTTTGTTTTTTTTCTAATTTGTACTTCACTTAAAGAAAAAATCGCGTAGAATAGGCGGATTAATAATGACCCAATGTTTTAAAGGAACTTAGATGGTAACTATTCGTCTTTCAAGAGGCGGCGCAAAGAATCGCCCTTTCTATCATGTAGTTGTAACCGATAGCAGAAGCGGCCGTGATGGTCGATATATTGAACGAATTGGCTTTTTCAATCCACTAGCACGTGGTAATGAAGAAACTTTGCGTTTAGATTGTGCGCGTGTTGATTATTGGAAAGCCAATGGCGCCCAACCTTCTGATCGCGTTGCTAAATTAATTAAAGACGCTCAAAAGGCTGCTGCGTAATCTTTTGACTAAGCAAGCGCTAGTTAACGTTGGAAAAATATCCGGTGTTTTTGGTGTTAAAGGCTGGGTTAAAGTGTTTTCTTTTACCGATTTTAGAGAGAATATCTTAAGTTATTCTCCTTGGTTGTTAATGAAAGACGGTGAAAGCAAGCAAGCTAAAGTCGTTGATGGCAAATTACAAGGTAAAGTAGTCGTTGCGCAGTTAGAGGGTGTCAACGATAGAGATTTGGCAGCCAGCTTAATAGGGTGGGATATTTTTATAACACCTGAGCAATTGCCAAAATCAGCTCAAGGCGAATATTACTGGTCTGACTTAATAGGTTTGCACGTTGAAACCGATTTAGGTGTGTCATTAGGCATTGTTGATGGCTTATTAGAAACCGGTGCTAATGATGTTGTTATCGTCAAAGGTGAACGGGAGCGGGTTATTCCGTTCTTACAAGGACAAACGATAAAAAACATAGATCTAGATGCCGGTCGCATGATTGTCGATTGGGATCCTGATTTTTAAGACTTATTATGCGTTTTGATGTTGTCACTTTATTTCCCGATATGGTTAGCGCAGCGGCAAGTTATGGTGTAACTGGCCGAGCAATAGAGCGAAATATAGTTAGTTTGTCTGTATGGAATCCACGAGATTATACTCAAGACAGACACCGAACGGTTGATGATAGACCTTACGGTGGTGGCCCTGGAATGGTCATGAAATATCAGCCTTTGCATGATGCAGTTCTCAGTGCAAAGCAAGTAGGTCATTGCAAAGCAAAAGTTGTTTACTTAAGCCCGCAAGGCAAACTTATTACTCAAGCAATGTTAGCTGAAGCCTGTGATATTTCTCAGCTAATTTTAGTTGCAGGTCGCTATGAAGGTGTTGATGAACGTTTTGTCGAGCTAGATTGCGATGAAGAATGGTCTATTGGTGATTATGTTATTAGTGGTGGCGAACTGGCTGCCTTGATAGTCATCGATGCAATAACGAGATTATTGCCGGGTGTGCTAGGCGATGAAGCTTCGGCTCAGCAAGACTCACATGTTGATGGTTTGTTAGATTGTCCACATTTTACTCGCCCAGAACAGTTAGAAGGTCATGCTGTACCTGAGGTTTTACTGGGTGGTAATCATGCCGATATAGACCGATGGCGCATGAAACAGGTAGTCGGCAGAACGTGGCAAAGACGACCAGATTTATTAGAAAAAAAGAATTTAAGTGCAGAGCAGGAACATCTGCTGCAACAATTTAAAAGTGAAGTTGAATAGGGTGTGGTTATGAGCAATATTATTGATGAATTAGAAAGAGAACAACTAAGACAGATTCCTGATTTTAATCCAGGAGACACTGTTGTTGTTCAAGTTAAAGTAAAAGAAGGCGAGCGTGAACGTATTCAGGCTTTTGAAGGGATCGTGATTGCAAAACGTAATCGTGGTTTAAATTCTGCTTTCACCGTAAGAAAAATTTCTCACGGCACAGGTGTTGAGCGTGTTTTTCAAACTCATAGTCCTATTATTAGTGAGATTGCAGTTAAACGTCGTGGTGATGTTCGTAGAGCTAAATTGTATTACTTACGTGACTTGACTGGTAAGGCAGCTCGTATTAAAGAAAAGCTGTAAGCTTACTTTATCGAGTTACATAAAAAGGCAGTAGGGACAGGTTATGACTTGTCCCTACTGCCTTTTTTATGCGCGTTTATTTAAGTGTTAAGATACAATCGCTGTACTATAAAAAGATTCAAGTGCTACTATCAATAAGGCTAGCAACTTATGGCGTGATGAATACTAGGCTTATCTTTCGCCTTTCGCCCTTTGTCTGCGCTTAGGACAGCCCTGTCTAAAAGTGAACGATTAAGCTAAACTGTCCCGTTTTAAATTGGTAGCCATAAATAATGAGTAAGCAAGAAAAATACTTAACGATGACGGTACTTATGACACCAGACATGGCCAATTTCTCTGGGCATGTGCATGGTGGTGCTTTGCTAAAATTATTAGATCAAGTGGCTTATGCCTGTGCTGCAAAGTATTGTAAAAGTTATGTAGTAACAGCAGCTCTCGATCAGGTGTTTTTTAAGCAGCAAGTCAACGTTGGTGAGCTAGTAACCTTTGATGCGCGAATCAATCATGTCGGTCGATCCTCAATGGAAGTTGAAGTCAGTGTAGATGCCGAGCATTTAAGAACTCAAGAAAAGCGACATACCACCTCCTGTTTTTTTACAATGGTTGCCATCGATGAACAAGGAAAGTCAATTGAGGTGCCTAGTTTATTACTAGAAACCGATGCAGAAAGAAAGCGTTATCAAGAGGCCGAACAACGTAAGATTTTGCGGCATGCTAGTTTAAATAAAAAACTAAAATATAGTATTAAGTCATCAGAAGGTAAGTTTTAAATGGGACTGCAAGAAAACTTCGAACAATTACCTTTAAAGGATTTTGCTGAGAAAGCTTACTTGGATTATTCCATGTATGTGATACTCGATCGAGCCTTGCCACATATTGCCGATGGTTTAAAGCCCGTACAGCGACGAATAGTCTATGCCATGTCTGAGCTAGGCTTAACAGCTCTCGCAAAGTATAAGAAATCTGCACGTACGGTCGGTGATGTTTTGGGTAAATATCATCCACATGGGGATTCTGCGTGTTATGAAGCCATGGTGTTAATGGCACAAAGCTTTTCATATCGCTATCCTTTGGTTGATGGTCAAGGTAACTGGGGTTCGCCTGATGATCCTAAGTCTTTTGCTGCCATGCGTTATACCGAATCTCGGCTTACCGCTTATGCGCAAACCTTACTGAGTGAATTAGGGCAGGGTACCGTTGAGTGGGCAGATAATTTTGATGCGACCTTAAAAGAGCCCATTTTAATGCCAGCCAGATTACCCAATATTCTGCTGAATGGCACGATGGGTATCGCCGTTGGTATGGCCACCGATATTCCCCCGCATAATTTGCGCGAAGTCGCTAACGCTTGTATACAATTATTAGATGAGCCAGATAGTAGTCTAGAAACCTTATTCACTTATATTAAAGGTCCTGATTACCCAACGGATGCAGAAATTATTACATCTGCTGAAGATATACAAAAAATGTACTCAACAGGGGGTGGCTCGATAAAAATGCGCGCCATTTACGAAACTGAAGATGGCAATATCGTTATTACTGCCTTACCTCATCAGGTCTCTGGTTCAAAGTTAATGGAGCAAATTGCCGCACAAATGCTGGCAAAAAAGCTACCGATGATAGAAGATTTACGTGATGAATCAGATCATGAAAATCCTACCCGTTTATTAATTATCCCCAAGTCAAAACGCATTGATGTTGATGCAGTTATGTCGCATTTATTTACGACAACTGATTTAGAAAAAAGCTATCGCGTCAATATGAACATGATAGGTATGGATGGTAAACCTAAGGTTAAAAGCTTAAGAGACATCCTTGTAGAATGGTTAGCTTTTAGGACGGAAACAGTCAGACGACGTTTACAATATCGTTTAGATAAAGTCGTGGCAAGACTACACATATTAGATGGCTTACTGATCGCGTATTTAAATATTGACGAAGTGATTGCCATTATTCGTACTGAAGATCGCCCTAAGCCTGTATTAATGCAGCGTTTTGGTTTAACCGATATTCAAGCCGAAGCTATATTGGAATTAAAGCTGCGCCATTTGGCAAAGCTAGAAGAGATGAAAATCAGGGGTGAGCAAGACGCCTTAGAAAAAGAGCGCGCTGCTCTTGAAAAAACTTTAGGTTCACGTTTGTTATTAAATCGTTTGATCCGCAAAGAAATTGAGCATGATGCCGAGCAATATGGTGATGATCGACGCTCACCTATCGTTTCAAGAGAGGCTGCCTTAGCCTTAGATACCACCGCCTTAATTAGTAATGAACCACTCACTGTTATATTGTCAGAAAAGGGCTGGATACGCGCAGCCAAAGGCCATGATATTGATGTAGAAAGCCTCAATTATCGTTCAGGTGATAGCTTCTTAGATGCCGTTAAAGGTCGTTCAACTCAAGCTATTTATTTATTGGATTCTACCGGTAGAGCTTACAGTACTTCAGCCCATGATTTACCCTCTGCGCGTACCCAAGGCGAACCTTTAACAGGTCGACTTAATCCTCCAGCAGGCGCCTTATTTAGTCATTTGTTGACCGGAAATCCTGATGATTGGTATGTTGTTGCTAGTCATTATGGTTATGGTTTTAGGGTGCAATTAAAAGAACTACTGAGCAAAAATAAAGCCGGTAAGGTTTTACTTAATTTGTCAGCAGGTGCTCAAGTACTTAAGCCCGCAGCCATCACAAATGACTCTGATTTATTGGCAGTCGTAACTTTACAAGGTCGATTATTAATATTTCCTGTTGCTGATCTTCCTGCCTTAACAAAAGGTAAAGGCAATAAACTCATACAGATACCGACAGCCGATCTTAACAAAGATAATGATTGTGTGGTCGCAGTGTTGGCCATTGCAGAGCAAGGCTCGTTAAAAATTGTATCAGGCAAACGCTTCTTAACCTTGAAGTCTATAGATATAGCGCATTATAAAGGTGAAAGAGCCAAGCGTGGCTTAGCGCTACCAAGAGGCTTTCAGCGGGTTGATGGATTGTTGAATGAATAAGAGCATTCTGGAGAATGCTATGCACTTTAGTGTAGCAAACTTTTAGTAGAGATAATATTTGTAGGCATTGTAGAGTGAAGATCCTATATGCCAAGAGGTTTGAGTGTGCTATCACTAATTTCATGCAGGCAGAAAAATAAGTCTGTCAGCATGGAGCTTAGATTAACCGTTCATTGATTAGCGTACCATCTTTTCAACGGGATCAGAAAAGTTGTAGATCCTCATTGATTGCTCTCAGTGCTTATAGCTTTGCTTTAAATACATGTTTAATTTCACTTTTTAGATGTATCAGCGCACTTTAAATCACACCCCATCATCGCAGACTTTTCAAAGATAGTCGCATTATCAAACGTTTGAGGCA
>QVQD01000226.1 GCA_003584875.1 Methylococcales bacterium | reverse complement strand
AGAAAGTATCCAAAGAAAAGGCGGCTCGATTGCCGCTGTTTCCTGCGCTCCTCGGTTTTGTCGGGGGTCGGTAGAAAGGGCGTCCTGCCCTCCTACCGACGCGCGGCATCCATGCCGCGCCCCTTCGGGCTAATCCCAACAAAACCTGCGGTGCTCGGCGCGGCAAACGAGAGTAAAACAACGTTACTGCGTAACATCAGTTACCAACTTATTATCGTTCCCACGCTCTGCGTGGGAATGCATCCTGTACCGCTCGAGCGGTGCGTGACGCAGAGCGTCACCGGCATCGTTTCCACGCGGAGCGTGAGAACGATGTGAGATCAGCAGTCAATCTAGTCAATAAAACTCTCTTTGTGTTATAAAGCACATCACTCAGTCAACTATTACTTGTCTACTTATGAATCCTTTATTAACGCCTACTGTTTTGCCCTTATTTTCTCAGATCAAGCCTGAACATATTGAACCGGCTATTAGCCAATTGTTGGCTGAGGTACGAGAAGTTGTTGAACAGCAATTAAAAGCAACCGATTGCTATACGTGGAAAAATCTGGTTCAGCCCATAGAGGAAGCTGAAGATAGGCTTAATAAAGCATGGTCTCCTGTGAGCCACTTAAATTCAGTACTCAATAGTGATGAATTACGTGAAGCTTACAACGCTTGTTTGCCCAAGCTCAGTGCTTACTCTACAGAAATGGGCCAAAATGCCGAATTGTGTAATGCCTATCAAATGCTGGTCAATAGTGATGAGTTTAAGACGCTAGAACCCGCTCAACAAAAAGTGCTAAACAATGCCTTAAGAGATTTTAAATTGTCAGGTGTTGATTTAGAGTCTGATAAAAAAATGCGTTATAAAGACATTAGTCAGGAATTATCAAGGCTTGCTAGCCACTATGAAGAGAATCTTTTAGATGCGACCAATGCCTGGTCTAAGCTTATCACCGATGAAAACGATTTAGCGGGATTGCCTGAGTCGGCAAAAGCAAGTGCTAAACAAGCAGCTGAAAGCCAAGATCAATCAGGTTGGTTAATCACTCTACACAGTCCTTCTTATCAAGCCGTAATGACTTATGCTGATGATCGAGCCTTGCGTAGTGAGCATTATCAAGCTTATGCGACTCGTGCTTCAGAGTTAGGTCCAAACGCTGGACAGTGGGATAACACTGAGCTTATGGAACAGATTTTAGCGTTGCGTTATGAAAAAGCTCAGTTATTAGGTTTCAATAATTATGCCGAATTATCCTTGGCGACCAAAATGGCTAATAAGCCCGATGACGTGATACATTTTCTGGAAGACTTAGCGGTAAAGTCAGGGCCTCAAGCGCACAAAGATCTTGCTGAATTACGTGACTTTGCTAAACAATATTGCGGCATTGATGATCTACAATCTTGGGATGTAGGCTATGTGTCAGAAAAAATGCGTCAGCATTATTATCAGTTATCTCAAGAAGAGGTGAAATCCTACTTCCCGATTACCCGTGTTTTACCGGGTTTGTTTGCTGTACTAGAAAAACTTTATGGCTTAAGCATTACCGAAATAACAGATTTCGACAGCTGGCATGAGGATGTTCGCTTCTTTCAGATTCATGATGAAAACGGTCAGCTACGCGGACGGTTTTATATTGATCTTTATGCCCGCGCTAAGAAACGCGGCGGTGCTTGGATGGATGATTGCGTAGGTCGCAAAAAAACAGCGGACGATATTCAAATTCCTGTGGCTTATTTAAACTGCAATTTTGCGCCACCGACTGGAGATATTCCGGCTTTGTTAACCCATGATGATGTCATTACTTTGTTTCATGAGTGTGGACATGGCTTGCAGCACATGCTGACTTTAGTTGATCATTTAGGTGTTTCTGGCATTAATGGTGTGGAGTGGGATGCAGTAGAACTGCCTAGTCAATTTATGGAAAACTGGTGTTGGGAGCAAGAAGCACTGGCTTTGATTTCCGGACATTATCAATCTGGTGAAGTTTTGCCGGAAAGCTTGTTTAAGAAAATGCTCGCTGCGAAAAACTTTCAGGCTGGCATGATGATGGTCAGGCAGATAGAATTTAGTTTGTTCGATTTTAGAATTCATAAAGATTATAAGCCGGAGCTAGGTGGTCGTATTTATGAAACCTTAGCGCAAATAAGAGCGCAAGTGGCAGTGATGATTCCACCGGAATTCAACCGTTTTGCTCATAGCTTTTCTCATATTTTTGCCGGCGGCTATGCGGCAGGTTATTACAGCTATAAATGGGCGGAAGTCTTATCTAGCGATGCTTTTTCTTTGTTCGAAGAAAAAGGTATTTTTGATAGGGAATCGGGTCAGGCCTTTTTAACGCAGATATTGGAACAAGGGGGTAGTCAAGATGCGATGGATTTGTTCGTCAAATTCCGTGGTCGTGAACCTAATATAGATGCCTTGCTTAGACATTGCGGAATTGCTGCATGAAGTACCATGATTTACGTGACTTCATCAAACAACTAGAAAAACAAGGTGAACTAAAGCGCATTACTGTTCCTGTCGATCCTTATTTGGAAATGACCGAGATTTGTGATCGTACCTTAAAGCAAGGTGGCCCTGCTTTATTGTTTGAAAATCCTACTGGCTATAACATTCCAGTGCTTGCGAACTTGTTTGGTACGCCTAAACGTGTGGCGATGGGCATGGGCGCAGAATCAGTGACCGAGTTGCGCGGCATAGGTGAGCTCTTGGCTATGTTAAAAGAGCCAGAACCACCTAAAGGCATGAAAGACGCTTGGGAAAAGTTTCCAGTGTTCAAGCAAGTTTTGAATATGGCACCTAAGTTGGTGAGTTCACCGCCTTGCCAAGAGTTGGTTAGAGAGGGCGATGAGATCGACTTAAACGATTATCCCATTCAAACCTGTTGGCCAGATGATGCAGCGCCTTTAATCACTTGGCCTTTAGTAATCACTAAAGGGCCGAATAAGGATCGCCAAAATTTAGGCATTTATCGTCAACAAGTGATCGGTAAAAATAAAGTGATTATGCGTTGGTTAGCGCATCGTGGTGGGGCTTTAGATTTTAGAGAATGGCAAAAGGCTTATCCGGATAAGCCGTTTCCTGTTTCTGTTGCCTTAGGTGCTGATCCTGCTACTATTTTAGCTGCTGTAACTCCTGTGCCTGATACCTTGTCAGAATATGCTTTTGCTGGCTTATTGCGCGGCAGTAAAACTGAAGTGGCTAAGTGTTTGATTAATGACTTACAAGTGCCGGCGAGTGCTGAAATCGTCTTAGAAGGTTTTATCTATCCGGGTGAAACAGCGCCCGAAGGACCTTTTGGCGATCATACTGGATATTACAATGAAGTCGATGAGTTTCCAGTTTTTACTATCGAAAGAATTACTCAGCGAGTCGCACCTATTTATCACAGTACTTTTACAGGTAGACCCCCCGATGAACCTGCAGTTTTAGGTGTGGCTTTAAATGAGGTATTCGTACCCATTTTACAAAAACAATTTCCCGAAATTATTGACTTTTATTTGCCGCCAGAGGGTTGTTCTTATCGTATGGCCGTCATTAGTATGAAAAAGCAATATGCGGGTCATGCTAAGCGTGTAATGCTGGGTACTTGGTCTTATCTGCGTCAGTTTATGTACACTAAGTTTGTTATTGTTGTCGATGAAGATATTGATGTCCGTAATTGGCAAGATGTGATTTGGGCGATTACTACTCGTATGGATCCTGCTAGAGATTTAACCATCTTAGAAAATACGCCGATTGATTATCTTGATTTTGCTTCACCGGTCTCCGGTTTGGGTTCTAAAGTGGGCTTTGATGCTACCAATAAATGGCCAGGAGAAACCAACAGGGAATGGGGTAGGCCTATGGTGATGTCACCTGACGTTATTAGCAAAGTTGATGCGATGTGGGATAGTTTGTTTAATTGAGGCTAGGTAAAGAGCTTAAGAATTTGTAGGTCGGGTTAGCGCTAGCGTAACCCGACAAGATGCTCGATAAACTGCTTGGCTTACGCTAGCGCTACGCCAGGCAACAAAACTCGTGAGTTTTGACTCCAAAACCTAACTCACAAAATAATGTAACGATTCTTACCTGCTTGTTTAGTGATGTAGGTCGGGTTAGCGCTAGCGTAACCCGACAAGATGCTCGATAAACTGCTTGGCTTACGCTAGCGCTACGCTAGGCAACAAAACTCGTGAGTTTTGACTCCAAAACCTAACTCACAAAATAATGATAACGATTGTTACCTGCTTGTTTAGTGATGTAGGTCGGGTTAGCGCTAGCGTAACCCGACATTTTTTAGGCACTAGGTCGGGTTACGCTAGCGCTAACCCGACCGTAATTGCTATAGTCAGCATATCCGAAAACTAGTTATTTAATAACAACAGCAACAGCACTAGAAAGCTGTTTAATAAAATGGTAAAGTTCTGCCACTTTTTGAATGACCAGTTCAAGGTTTTAGCTAAACCTTGAGACTTTTAACCTTTGCGATGTAACTTTATGAAAGCACCTGTGTTTATAAAAAAATCTTGTTTTGCTATTTTGGCAGTCACACTGATGGCGTTATTGGTAGTGGGTTGTTCTGACGATAAAGAGAAAATAACTAAAGCCGCTCCTCCTGTTAAAGCGGTGTTTAATCCCTTTGATCATAGTAAAGATGGCGTTGTAACGCCAACCGAAAAACATAAGTTTGAAGATGCTTTTGCGGCTCAATGTGTAGCTAGAGAAACCAAAAACTCAGTTAATAAAGACATAGACGCTGAAAACGCCGCCAAGCCTTGTGGTTGTATTGCTCATCTGATGGTGAAAGATTTAACGGATGAAGAGGTTGAAAAATATCTGACTGAACATGAAAATCCTAGGTCTTTACAAATTAAATTCGATGCAGCTGCTTACCATTGCACACAAGCCACGGTCCCTAATAAAGGCTTTACTGTTTTTAACACGCCTAAGCCTAAAGAAGAAAAAAGCTTTTTTAGTAAATTGTTTTAGTATTAATCTTAGCCTTTATTAAACTCCATCCCTAACTTAAGTTAAGGAATGGAATACTGTAGGGGCGACAAATTCGCACATCTTCTGTAGGCCGGAATAAGGCTTTAAGAGCGTAAGCGATTAAAGCGTTTCCGGCATTAGCGCTGCTCCTGTGCCGGAAACTCCACCACCCGCTGCGCTTGGTTGATCTTATCCCGGCCTACAAATCCTTAAGGGTGGATCGTTACTCTAGTTCATTCCTCAAAAGGGGAGAGATTGAAGATGAGTCTACCCACTGTTTCATCATCAATTAATCCTTGTTAATGCCTAACTACAATAAATCCCTATTTATATTTCGGCGTGATTTGCGCTTGCAAGATAATAACGGCCTTAATGAAGCCTTACGTCTTTCTAAGCAAGTTTTGCCCTGTTTTATTTTTGATCCTAGGCAAATAGAAACGCATTCTTATCAAAGCCAGCCTGCGTTGCAGTTTATGTTGCAGTCTATTGCTGATCTTGATCAGCAATTGCAAGATGTCGGTGGCAATTTAACGCTTTATAAAGGCTTGCCTGATCAGGTAATAGCTAGCGTTTTAAAGCAGCAATCCATTGAAGCGGTATTTATTAATCGCGATTACACGCCTTTTAGTCGGCGGCGTGATGCAGAGTTGTTAGAGATTTGTCAAAAACTAGGGTTGTCGCTATTCATACTTGCTGATGCCTTGCTGAATGAGCCAGAACTAGCGGTTAAAGCTGATCAAACGCCTTATAAAGTCTTTACTGCTTTTTATAATAATGCCAGACAGTTTCCTGTCGCCTTGCCTCAGGCCTTAAGTTCGCAAAGTTTTGCATCTGTGGCTACTGAAGTAAGTTTGGATCAAGTGGCTTTATCATTCACGAAAAATACTATAGAAATCATCAGCGGCGGTCGATCACAAGCGCTCTTAATTCTTGATCAATTGGCTGATCAGTCCGATTATCTTAATACTCGAGATTTTCCCGTGCTGGATGCTACCAGTAAATTATCAGCGCATTTAAAGTTTGGTACTTGTTCGGTACGAGAAGCTTATTATGCGATAACCGAGACTTTGGGTAGTGAGCATCCTTTATTAAGGCAGTTATATTGGCGGGATTTCTTTACTCATATTGCTTATCACTTTCCGCAGGTATTTGGTAAAGCCTTTTTAGAAAAGTTTGTTAATGTGCGCTGGGATAATAATCTGGAGTTCTTTCAGGCCTGGGCAGAGGGGCGGACTGGCTTTCCTATTGTCGATGCAGGTATGCGCGAATTGAATGCTACGGGTTTTATGCATAATAGAGTAAGAATGATCGTCGCTTCTTTTTTAGTGAAAGATTTGCATGTGAGTTGGCGGTGGGGCGAGCGTTACTTTGCTCAGCATTTAGTCGATTATGATCCTTGCGTTAACAATGGTAATTGGCAGTGGGCGGCATCAACAGGATGTGATGCACAGCCTTATTTTAGAATATTTAATCCTTGGTTACAGCAACAAAAGTTTGATGCTGACTGCCAATATATTTACCGTTGGATACCTGAGCTTAAAGCTTATTCACCGAAAATTCTTCATCAATGGCATAAGCAGCATCAGCTTGGATTATATCCTGCGCCTATTGTTGATCATTCCTATGAAAGCCAAGTGACTAAGGCTATGTATAAAGAAGCTATAACTTTAAGTGATGGTTAAAGTTATAGCGGCTAAATTATTGAGTTTTGTTTTTTCGCCAAAAATAAATACTCGCAGCGATAGCGCTAGCTACAAAGACGACCATTAAGATTGGATGCTCATAAAGTAAGTCAAAAGCTGAGCCTATGCCTTGTGTGGTATGTTGAGAATAAGGTCCCATGATGCACTCCTCTATAATTAAGGGATTAATATAAAATTGATTATAAATACCTAATAAAAGCCGTAGGACGGGAAAAAAGCCGTTTCCTGCAATTCGTGCGCTTTGACTGCCGGAAACGCTTTATTCGCTAACGCTCAAAAAGCCTTATTCCGGCCTACTACTTCATCTTCAATTCGGTTAGGTAGGTCGGGTTACGCTATCGTTAACCCGACCTACTTATAAGCTTTAAATTACTAGCCAATTTAGAACATACCTTAAAAATATTCATTGTCCAGTTTAAAGATGATGATGAGATGCTATTCTAAAAGCCTTCAAGCTACTCTATATCGACATGTATTTCATTATGCCTAAGAAATGGTAGCGTCCAAGGTGGATCGTAAGCGGCTGAGCGTGCTGGGGATAAGGCCTTAATACTTTGTTGGTTTAGCCAAGTACTTAAGGTGTCGGTGTTTTTTTCAATACCTGATTCACAAAGACTGCCAGTATATTCAATAACCGCGACTTTTTTAGCGGGTAATTCTTTAATAATTACAGTTTTATCATTAGGAATAGGCGCAGTTGCAAGCGAATATCCTGCGGGCAGTACAAATGCCATTAACCAGGTTGAACCTGATTTTTGCTGAATAACCGGTGCGGTCATGGCTAGGGTTTCAGTTTGTTGTTGCTGAATAACAGGCGCTGTCATTGCTATGCTTTGTTGTTTTTGGTTGTTGCCAAAAATATAGCCAGCAAGGCGTTGAAAGCCTTGGCTACTTGCATTTTTATAATCGTCTGCAATTTCTGTTTCAGCGACTACCAGAGCAGGGTAGTGTCTGATTTGAATGTTTCCAGTATGATTAAGTAATTGATAGCTGGGTTGCTCTGTTGTTCGTATACCAAACACACTGCAGCCGCTTAGGAATAGAGTGGTTAAAATAGTGACAATTTTCTTCATGGCATGGCTCGCTTGCATAGAGCTAGTAGGTAAATTAGGAATTATTGCATAAGTTCTTGCTGAGTTAATCGATTATCTCAGTGTTTAATAACCATCTCTCTTGTTAGGGGGGCTTAATTTAAGGTTTAACAAAGACAACGATTAGCATAGGCTTTACAAAACGCTGACTTCATTCAAGCTTTAACTGGAAACAATAATCGAAAAGTACTGCCTTTATTGGCTGGCGAGGTACTAGACTCAACCATAATATGACCGCCTAAATCATGTACCATGCCATTTACTATATAAAGCCCTAAGCCAGTACCTTTATCAATTTCTTTGGAAGTGAAGAACGGATCAAAAATATGCTTAATCACGCTAGCTTTTAAACCGCTGCCGTTATCAGAAACACTCAGCTCTATAAAATCACCTTTTATGGCTAGAGCGCAATTTGTGCAACTATCTTCGTGCAACATAATTCTTTTAAGTGAAATAGTGATCACGCCAGTCTGATCTGGCATGGCATCACGGGCATTGACTAATAAGTTGGTTAAAATTTGTCCCAAATGAGTGGCATCTATTTGAATATTACAGTCATGATCTAAATCAGTATTAACTTGACATGACTTTCTTAAGCCAGGCCGTAGCATGATTAATATTTCTTTTATAACGTCGTAGGTAGGTCTTATTTCTATTTCTTTATCAACGGGATGTTTGCTCGAATAGCTCATCATTTTTTGAATGAGCTTCATAGCATGTTGACTGGCAGTATCAATTTGTTGATTATTAAATAACAACTCTTCTGCATTTTGTAAGTTTTTATCTTGATAGTCCTGGACAGCTAATGTGTTTAGCGCGTTATAGCCAACAATAGATCCTAAAATATTATTAAAATCATGGGCAATTCCTGAGGTGAGGCGCGTCACGCTTTCAAGTTTTTGCATTTGGTAGACTTGATTAGTCAGCGCTAATTGCTGATTAACAGAAGCTTTATGTTCTTCAGTCTTGGACAACAATTTAGTGTGAGTCTGCTTTAAGAGATTGTCAGCGGTTAATTTTTCTTGTTGGATCAATCGATAACGGTCGGTTAAAAACAAGGTAAGCACTAATAATTCAAATGCAGAGCCCATTTGCATTATGTTTAGCGAATAAAAACTATAATTTGCTGAAATCAGTCCAGCATGATGCGAGAGACCAATTATTATTCCTAAGGAAAGTGCGGAAAAGCTGATGCACAAAAAATAGGCATTGCGTTGTTTTTGTCGTGTGGAAATCAGAGAAATTAAGAAGATGATAGCGGCAGTTCCTATGAATAGGAAGTTAGCAAACTGCGCCATTTTAAAATTGATTGATAGTAAAAATGGCATTACAAGAATTAATGCCATCAGTCGATTAACGACCCAATTAATTTTGGGCATGTGCTGTTTAATATTAAGCAATCTGGACATGAATAATAAATGTCCGACTAAAGCGAATGAGCCAAAACCTAAGGAGCCAATTTGCGTTAGAAACGGAAAGTTTGGCCAAATTAATTCAGCGCCTAAGCCTCGATTAGCTATGAACGTACAAGCAGTGAAAAAAATCATGCTGAGGTAAAGAAAGTAATCTAATTCTTTTAAAAATAGTGCTAAGCCAAGGCTAAATAAGGTGATAGCAAGCACAATGCCAAAATATAGGCTCTGAGTAAGGTAATCATTACGCTCTTTGTGTTGAAATGCCATCGGCTCCCATAGTTTTGCCATAACAGTAATAGCGTTAAGCGAGGCAACTCTTAAATAAATAATACTCTGGGTATGTGCTGGAAATTGCACCGGAAAAGCAAAGATTTTACTTTTATAAGCACGGTTTTCGAAGGGTAGTGCAAAGCCGGTATGAATAGTTTGTATATTCTTATTGTCGATTTGCCAATAAAAATCTACATATTTCAGCATAGGGTAATCCAGTTCAATAACTTTATTAATGGGCTGGTCACTGCTATTGTCGATAACTAAACGCAGCCAATAAGCAGAGGATGTAAAGGATAAGTTGATGGATTCTTGGGCAGGGTAGCCGGTTTTGAATGGAGCGTCTTCTATGTCTGCTAGGGTCAGTTGTTGGCTAGCATCTTCTAAAATATCCAAATAACTCGTCAGTGAAACTGAAGACTGCAAACTATCATTAACGTCTAAATTATCATTCGACCATGCAACTGAATAGTTGCTTATAAGCATTAATAATATTAAGCGAATGAAAAGTTGTTTCATATTTCTTTTTTAATGATAAGCGTTAGCAGGGTCGTGCTGGAATTAGATTTTATTAATAGCTGTGTATCATACACGTTTTGTCATTTAAATTTAATAATGATGTAAGCCAATGAGTTCGTTAAAACCTTTTAATAGTATATTAAGAGCTCTAACTTAAAACGCTATTTGGCTTTTTGGAGCCATTATATTTAATAGTTGCTTGATTTTCGCGCAGAAATAAACTTAATATAAGCCTAATTTAGTGGTCATCGATAATTGATATAAGCTTCAATAAGCTTGAGAAAACACTATTTAATCATCCCAATTACTTACATATATCGGTAATACGATAAATTCGCCTATTCAAATGAAAAGAAAGCTAGCCATAATATTTGTAGTTGTTTTGCTCTTTGCCGTTAATTTTAGCATCTGGAGTTATATTAATAACCCCTTGCAACTGCAGCCCTGGACTAAAACGACCCTAGGCGTTACTTACGATCCTATGCGTAAGCAAGATACACAGAATGGTAATACTTATCCTAGTATTGAGGATATGGATAGTGATTTAACCTTGCTAGCAGACAAAGTTCACGCGGTCAGAACTTACAGTATGCTTAAAGGCCAAGACAAAATTCCTGAACTAGCCGCTAAACTCAATTTGAATGTGACTTTAGGTGCTTGGATAGATGGTAATCTGGAAAAGAATCGCCAAGAAGTTGATAAGCTCATTGAAATAGGTCGGCAAAGTAATCCTAAAATTATCCGCTTGATGGTAGGTAATGAGGTTTTATTGCGAGCTGATATTACTAAAGAGGCATTGATTGACTATATCCGTGAAGTAAAAAAGAATAGCTGGCATCCAGTGAGTACTTCTGAGACCTGGGATGTCTGGTTAAAAAATCCTGATCTTGTTAATGAAGTTGATTTTATCGCCATACACGTTTTGCCTTTCTGGGAAGGAATTCCCGCAGATGAAGCCGTTGATTATGTTTTTGCTAGATATCACGAGGTGCAACAGGCTTATCCTAATAAACCTATTATTATTACCGAAGTTGGCTGGCCATCAGATGGCCAACCTTTTAAACATGCGACCGCTTCAGTCTCTAATCAAGCCAGATTTTTACGTGAGTTCCTCAATAGAGCGGATGCAGAAAAAGTCACTTATTATATCGTTGAAGCCTTCGATCAGCCTTGGAAGAAATCGATAGAAGGTTCGGCCGGTGCTTATTGGGGTATCTTCAATGCCGATCGCCAAGCTAAATATCCTATGGATGGTGATGTGTTGACCATGCCTACCTGGCGAAATTGGGCAACGGGAGCTGCAGCTATTAGTGTGGTGTTTATGGGTTTGTTTTTGTTTACCCGTAGCACCTTAAAACTACCAGGCGTTATGTTCTTTGGCTTAATCGCGAATTTGGCGGTATCGGTTATTTTTTGGTCAGCGTCTACGGGCGCGCAGCAGTATCAAACGAATATTAGTGTTTTGTTTTTGGGGCTGATGTTATTAATGCAGTTTATGGCCGCCATTATTCTGTTAATCGAAGCCCTGGAAATTGCCGAAGTTATTTGGCACAGAAAATCAGCGAGAACTTTTCAGCCCTTAACGCCCAGTGCTGATTTCAAATATCCTAAGGTATCACTGCATTTACCTATCCATAACGAGCCACCGATGATGGTGCGCAAAACACTGGAGGCTTTAGCTAAGGTTGATTACCCTAATTTAGAAGTCTTAGTAATGGATAACAATACCAAAGACCCTGCCATTTGGGAGCCCGTGCGTGATGATTGTGAACGCTTAGGCCCTATGTTTCGGTTTTTTCATTTGGAAAACTGGCCTGGCTTTAAGGCGGGGGCGATTAATCATGCCCTAGAACAAACTGCTGAAGATGCGGAAATTATTGCCGTTATCGATAGTGATTATGTATTGTCTCCCGATTGGCTAAAATGCATGGTGCCTTATTTCGATAATGAGAATGTTGGTTTTGTGCAGTCTCCACAAGATTATCGTGACCGTGATCAAAGCACCTTTAAGGCTTTTTGTTATTGGGAATATGCCGGATTCTTTAATATCGGCATGGTACAGCGCAATGAATACAATGCCATTATCCAGCATGGCACCATGACTATGATTAGAAAATCAGCCTTATTGGAAGTGGGCAATTGGGCGGAATGGTGTATTTGTGAAGACAGCGAACTGGGTTTGCGTTTATACGAAGCCGGCTATGACTCGGTTTATGTCAAAGATTCCTTTGGTCGTGGCTTGATGCCAGATACGATGTCTGGATATATGACTCAGCGTTTTCGTTGGGTTTATGGCGCGATGCAAATTATCAAAGGCCATTGGCGCAGTTTCTTACCTAGCCGAAAATCGCCATTGACTGCTGCTCAGCGATATTATTTTATTGCCGGCTGGTTACCTTGGTTTTCAGATGCACTCGCCTTGTTTTTTACCACGGCTAGTTTGATATTAACGGCCATTATCTTAACGGATCCTATCCACAGCGAGTTACCCGCGAATGTATTTTTATTGCCTACCGTTGGTTTGTTTAGCTTTAAAATTTTACGGGGCTTGTGGTTATATCAAGCCAGAGTTCCTTGTTCAATATGGAAATCATTAGGCGCTGCATTAACTGGGCTCTCCTTAACACACACTGTAGCAAGAGGCACGATACAAGGCCTGTTTACTTCAGGCAAGCCATTTATGCGTACGCCTAAATATGAAAAGCAAGGGCCTTTGTTTGCTGGCTTAATGACCATTAGGCAGGAATTGATGTTATTGATGTTATTAAGTTCGGCTATCTATGCAATGTGTTCCATAGAGCATTTCGATAATTTAAGCGGTAAATTATGGATCGCAGTTTTATCGGTACAAGCAGTCCCTTATGTCGCCGCCTTAGTGACCTTATTGATTAGCATTGCCCCCAATTATGGCAGTAAATCTAAGTTGTTGGCTGAAGAGTTGGATGACTGAGAGGTAAGGTGAAAGGCTAAAGGCGAAATTATGTAGGTCGGGTTAGCGCTAGCGTAACCCGACGCCCGTGTTTTAATAACTATGTAACATCAGCAGTAGGCCGGAATAAGACTTTACGTGCGTAAGCCAGTAAAGCGTTTCCGGCAGCCATATCGAGCCTGTGCCGGAAATGCCACCACGCGCTAAGTTCTGTAGGGTGGATAAGCATAGCGCATCCACCTAACCCGACTTACGTATTTTACTGAAGAATTGGATGAGTAAGTTTCAAGGCTAAAGGCACAGGGCGAGGGTATAAAATAGGTTGTGTGTAGATTTTTTCGCCTTTAGCCTAGTCCCAAAATAATTGAGTTATTAATTAACCCCCATCACTAGGATCAAACAAATGTCCCTCATACGCCAAGACGACTTTATACAAAGTATTGCTGATTCTTTACAGTACATTTCCTATTATCATCCGCTGGATTTTATACAGGCTTTAAACGCTGCTTATCAAAAAGAGCAAAGCCCTGCGGCCAAAGATGCGATGGCGCAAATACTGATAAATTCACGGATGTGTGCGGAAGGACATCGACCGATTTGTCAGGATACCGGCATAGTCACTGTGTTTTTAAAAATTGGTATGGGAGTGCAATGGGCGGCTGATCTTAGTATTACCGATATGGTCAACGAGGGTGTTCGTCGAGCTTACAGTCACCCTGATAATGTCTTAAGAGCATCGATACTTAAAGATCCTGCTGGCAAACGTATTAATACGGGTGATAACACGCCTGCCGTAGTGCACATGGAAATAGTGCAGGGCGATACCGTCGAAATCAATATAGCGGCTAAAGGTGGTGGCTCTGAAGCTAAGGCAAAGTTTGCTATGCTTAACCCTTCAGATAGCATTACTGATTGGGTATTAAAAACTGTACCGACTATGGGGGCAGGCTGGTGTCCTCCTGGTATCTTAGGCATAGGCATTGGGGGTACAGCTGAAAAAGCCATGCTAATGGCAAAAGAAGCTTGTATGGAATCAATTGATATTCAGGACTTGATAGCACGCGGCCCCAATAGCGCCTTGGAAGAACTGCGCTTAGAATTGTATGAGAACGTCAATGCCTTAGGCATAGGCGCACAGGGCTTAGGTGGATTAACGACGGTATTGGATATTAAAATCATAGATTACCCAACCCATGCAGCAAACAAGCCAGTCGCTATGATTCCGAATTGCGCTGCGACTCGTCACGTACACTTTGTATTAGACGGTAGTGGAGTCGCTGAATTTAACCCGCCTAAGCTAGAAGATTGGCCAAACATCACTTGGGATGCTGGTTCTAGTGCGCGTCGAGTTAATTTAGATACTATTACGCCTGCAGAAGTCGCTACTTGGAAGCCGGGAGAAACCTTGTTATTAAGCGGTACCATGCTTACGGGTCGTGATGCAGCGCATAAGCGCTTGACCGATATGATCGCGAATGGAGAAGCCTTACCTGATAATGTTGATTTTACCAATAAGTTTATTTATTACGTAGGCCCTGTTGATCCAGTGCGCGATGAAGTGGTAGGTCCCGCTGGCCCGACTACCGCGACACGTATGGATAAGTTTACTGAAACCATGTTAGCCCATACCGGCTTGCTAGGCATGATCGGTAAATCAGAACGTGGTCAGATTGCTATAGATGCTATTAAGAAACACCAAGCCGTTTATTTGATGGCGGTAGGCGGTGCAGCGTATCTAGTATCAAAAGCGATACGTAAGTCGCGTGTCGTCGCCTTCGCCGATCTGGGTATGGAAGCTATTCATGAATTTGTAGTAGAGGATATGCCAGTGACTGTCGCGGTAGATACTCAGGGCAGTTCCATACATCAAACAGCACCGATTATCTGGCAGAACAAAATAGGTAAGATTCCGGTTGTTAAGGGTGCTTAGTTAAGATTTATTTATGTACCACCTCTTGAGGCTCCGTCTTGTTAGTATAGGCTCCACCTTGTTAGTATAGGTATCTACACAAATAATTGTTAGCATTCCCACGCGCGAACGATAACATTGTGGTGAAGATCGTAGGGGCGTATTGCATACGCCCCTAAGGTGTTCCAGGCCGATAAGAAACTTGTGTAGATACCTATGCCCAACATTACAATCGATATATACTCGTTAATTCGCAGAGCTAAGGCTCAGTGTTCCCAAAAGTTTGCTCTTTAGCCAATAACTCAGCAAAGTCTTGTGCTGATAAAGGTCGGTTTTTGATATAGCCTTGATAAGCGTCACAGCCCTTTTCACGCAAGAAATCTAATTGCTCTTTAGTTTCTACGCCTTCTGCTAATACCTTAAAGCCAAGGTTATGTGCCATTGCCACAATCGTACTGGCAATTTCCATGTCGTCTTTGTTAAAAGGAATTTTCTCAATAAAGCTTTTGTCGATTTTTAATACATCAACAGGAAAATATTTTAGCCTAGCCAACGAAGAATAGCCTTTGCCAAAATCATCAATGGCCAGTCGTATCCCTTGATGACGTAAATTATTTAGAATATCTAGAGCAAGGTCACTGTTTTCCATTAAGCCGCTTTCAGTAATTTCTAGTTCTAATTGTCCTGCTGGAAACCCTGTTTCTGCTAAAACCTTAGCAACCAATGCACTGATATCACTACGCCTAAATTGATGCGGGGAGACATTGACAGCCATATTTATTGGTATGAGTCCACTGTCTAGCCATTGCTTTGCTTGTGTACACGTTTCTCTTAACACCCATTCGCCAATTTTAACAATGAGATGACTTTCTTCAGCAATGGCAATAAAACCTAAGGGTGGAATTAAGCCATCCATAGGATCTTGCCAATATACCAAAGCTTCAGCTCCAATGATTTGACCACTATTAATGTCTATTTGTGGTTGGTAAAGCATGCGCAATTCTTCTTGCTCTATCGCTCTGCATAAGCGAACCTCCAAAGCAATGCGTTCTTGAGCGGCACGGGTCAGCACTTCAGAAAAATAAGAAAAACAACCTCGGCCCTGATCTTTAGCTTGATATAAAGCGGCATCAGCATGATCTAGCAAGGTTTCTGGAGAGCAACCATGTTGTGGATACAAACTAATACCAATACTGGCACCGATACGTACATCATCAGACTGAGTTAAATTAAAACTTTTGCTTAAATCACTGATAATTTCTTCAGCGACTCTAGCGGCATCATCAGGATGAGCAATATCATCAAGTAGCACTATAAACTCATCGCCGCCTAATCGAGACACCATGTCTACATTACGTAATCTCGCGGTCATCCGTGCTGCAACTTGTTGCAGTAATTCGTCGCCTGCCATGTGTCCTAAGCTATCATTGACGGCCTTAAAACGATCTAAATCGAGCATCAACAAAGCTAAAGGCTTATTTTCTCGTTGCGCCATGTCAATGCTATATTTTAAGCGTTCTTGCAGTAAACAACGATTAGGTAATTGAGTTAGGGAGTCATAAAAAGCCAAGTGTTTAATTTTTTCTTCAGCTAGCTTTTGATCTGCAATATCTATAAATGAGCCCACATAATGAGTGGTCACATTTGTACTATTTTTTACTGCACTGATCGTGAGTAATTTAGGGTTAACCTCACCGCTTTTATGCTTGTCCCAGACTTCTCCTTGCCAAGTCCCCGTTTGATTAACCGTCTGCCACAGGTCGGTATAAAAAGCCTCATCATGATAATTTGATTTAAGTATCCTAATATGTTGGCCTATGATTTCTTCTGGTGCATACCCTGTTGCATCTATAAAAGATTTATTGGCTTGTAAAATAATTTTATCAGCATTGCAAATAACCATGGGGCCATGAGCTTCAAAGGCACTCGATATAATATGCAACACAAGCTCTATGCGTTTTCGCTGGGTTATATCTGTCAGGGTAACGCCTATGGTTGGCGATTGATTGGTATCTGTATTAAGCCTGCAATTAAGCTGGGCATCAAATTTAGATTGGTCTCCTCGATACAGCTCTAATTCAAAGTCATGTTCATTATTGTTGTTTAGAAGATGCTGGAAAAAAAGATGCCAGCGGTCACCATCTTTGCTGGCAACTAGCGTAGAGAAGCGATGATTAATAAGTTGATGACGCTCCATCCCAAGTAGGTTAGCTCCAGTCAAATTAATTTCAATAATCAGAGCTTCGCGAGACAGCGTTAAATAACCCACTGGCGCAAACTCATAAAGACTTAAATAGCGAGTACGAGATTCTTCCAGAGCGCTATGAGCAGCACGCAATTCTTCATTTTGCATCTCCAGTTCAATCTGATGAACCTGAAGATCTTGTAATAACTCTTCGTTAGATATCATGAGTACTTAGGTAAGCCTTCAAAGTTAAGGGTGTTCTGGTAACGAGATGTATGGATAGGCTACACATAGGACATCAGGATAAAGGGGGGGAGGCTTTCTGGGGCGGTTGTTTAATTAATAGCTGTTGTAGAGGGTAGAGCTATTTATCAGCCGCTTTAAAAAGCAGGGACAGAATAGTATGAAAAAATCATTTCTACAATAAGCATTACTACTAACTAAATGGTTTATTAGCTCATTAAGTTGAGTGAATAAATCGAGTGATTGATGTGGTTTATGGCATAAACGTGTTGTTAATTAATAATTAACAACCTTTAAGTATGCTAATATCCGCCTAATTTATTTTAAATATTAAAGGAATTGAGTTGTTATGAGTTTCATGAAAGAAGTGAACGCTGAGAATATATTGGCTAGTATTATTATTCCACCTAGACCGACAATTCTGTTACAAATTGAAGAAGCCAGAGAGCAAGACGCCTCTCTTGCTGAAATTGCTGAATTAATTGCCTTAGATATCAGTTTATCAGCGGTGGTATTAAAAACTATTAACTCTGCCTATTATGGTTTATCAGACAAGGTTACCTCTTTAAAGCAGGCGGTATCTTTATTAGGTTTAGAAAATACAACCATGTTGATTACGGGCTTATCTTTAAGAAATATACCGACGACTTTACATAACATTGATGTTTTCTGGAATCATTCTAGCAAAATAGCCTCTATTTCCGCTTTTATCGCCCAATATATGGGTGGTGTTAAAGGTCTTAATGGTATTAATAAAGAAGAAGCGCAATTATATGGGCTATTTCAAAATTGCGGTAAGATTTTATTGAGTCAGAAGTTTGAGGACTATGACGATACATTAAGAATGGCAACAGGCTTTGCTGAAACTCTAATCGAGTTTGAAAAGCAACGACACAGAACCGATCATGCTTTAGCGGGTGGTTTATTAAGTGCAGCCTGGTGTTTGCCGACTAGAATTACAGTGGCCATCAGATACCATCATGAGATAGGGGTATTTCGTGATGGCGCAGTTTCTGATCAAGTTTTAACCTTGATAGCCATTAACCATCTGGCCGAATATTTAGCTAATCAAAATTCCCCCACTACTGACAATGAATACACCGAAAGTGGCTGGGAAACAAATAAAGAAGAGTTAATGAACTTCTTGAAAATAACAGACAGTGATTTAGAAGACTTGAAAGTCCAAGTCAATGAGCTGTTAAATCATTTAAGCGAATTAAAGTAGTGTAGGTAGCTATATTAATCGACTCATAAGTTCTTGGAGTCAAAACTCATGAGTTTTGACTCCGTTAGTTTTGAGTATTATCGATCTTAAGCTTAGCTTTCCATCCTACGCAACTAATCAAGTAAAATTAGCATGACCTCTACTTCTCATCCTCTCTATCAACGACTAAGCAATATAATTTGAAATTAAAAGTTAACATATTTATAGAGCTTATGTATTTAGAGCGGGCGTCTTAAACATCATGGGCTATAAGATTAATGATATTCGTTTAGCAACAATAGCTATTAAAGTCATAAGGTGTTTGATTTTATTAATGCTGGTGAGCCATTTTTCAGTGGCTTTAGCGTCTGACCGTTTAGATGTTAGCCGCAGTTCCAAGTCCTTTCTTTTACTGACGCCTTACTTAAGTATTTTAGAAGATGCTAGTCAACAGTTAACGCTCGAAGAGATACAACAAGAAAGCCTAGCTACCCGCTATAAAGAAGATTTTCCTCCCAATGATGCTATCAACTTTTTATTCTCTTCTTCTGCTTTTTGGTTGCGTTTAAACATAGAAAATAGCAGTGACTTGCCGATTGATAAAGTTATTGAACTTAATAGTCCTTTATTAAAAAACGTAGATTTTTATTGGCAAATTAACCAGAAAATTCAGCAAACTATTCATACAGGTTACGCTCAACCTTTTGAGAATCGTGCCTATCAAAGTAATATTTTTGCCTTTCCCTTGCGTGTGCCTGCGCAAAGTCAAAGCATTCTTTATTTAAGAATCGCTACGCCTAACGCAATGTACATAGAGGCGAATTTATGGGAGCCCTTGGCGTTTCAGAAAAAAGAGCTTGATAGCTATGCTTTTCAGGCTTTCTATTTTGGCGTGGCCTTAATCATCTTCCTGTTTAGTTTAGGCTTGGCGCTCTTTACAAAAGAACTGAATAATTTTATTTACTTAGCTATCATTTTTTTTAGCGCCTTTACCTACTTAGCTTACCGTGGTTTAGGTGCTGAATATATTTGGCCAAATGTTGCCTGGTTAACGCAAAAGGGCGTATTAATTTTTGGTTCGTACTATTTTGTTAGTCAATTATGGTTTGTCTGTCGAATACTTAATATACAACGTTTGATTCCAAGATTTAATGTAATAGCTCAGGGCTTAATGGCTTTAAGTTTTATGGTGCCTGTTTTAGTTTTATTCAGCTTTAAATGGGCCATAGTGGCTAATATGCTGTTTCTAATTAATACATTTTATTTGGCCATCCTCATTGTGATAGCGGTTATTAAAAAACAACGAAATGCCGTCTTATTAACATTTAGTTTTTCTGTGATTTTTATCGGCATCATTGCTCGTGAGTTACATGTTTTTGGCTTCCTTCCTAGCAGCTTTTATATATTAAATAGTTTGCAAATTGGCTCTTTATTTGAACTGATAGTACTGACCTTTTTTTTAACCGATCGTTATCGGCTTATCGCACAAGATAAACGATTGAGTGATGAACGTTTGAAAGAAAGTCAGTATAAATTAACAGCTGAAATTGAAGCGCATAGACTGACGTCCTCTTATCAAATAGCCTTACAAGCTAGTGAAGAAAAATTAAAAACCATTCTTGAGTTGTCGCCAGATGGTATTGGTATGTCTACTCTTGACGGCATTATTACCTTTGTTTCGGCTAAAACCGAGGCTATGTGGGGGTATAGCAAAGCAGAGTTTATTGGTTTGCATGTTTATCAAGTGCTGGATATTAGTTCACATGAAACCTTATCAAATATCATCGCTGAGTTATTAAAAGGTCATCAATTGGGTATCATTGAGCATGACTGTGTCAGAAAAGATGGTAGTCATTTTATCTGCGAAGTTAATTGCAGTCTGATATACGATATTGAAAATAAACCAGTCAGTGTTTTGTATATACAGCGAGATGTGACTGAGCGCTTTAAAGTCTCTAAAGAATTGGAATTAGCCAAAAAAACTGCCGAGCAGGCTAATCAGGCCAAGTCAGTTTTTGTCTCGCAGATGAATCATGAGTTGCGTACGCCATTGAACATTGTGCTTGGTTATGCTGAATTGCTACAAGATGATGATTCACTCGATGCAAATCAACTAGATTTCGTGCAGGAAATTCTAAAAGGCGGTCAATATCTGTTAGAGCTAGTTAATCAGAGGTTAGATATGGCCTCTATAGAATCTGGTCAGGTAGTTCTATCAATACATAGGGAAAATATTTCAAGCCTAATTGATGAATGTATACGTTTAGCGAGTCCTTTAGCTCGAAAAACGGCTGTTAGTTTACGGTATCAATCTAAGCATGAAATTGTTACGAATTGTGATCGCATCAAGCTTAAGCAATTGCTAGTAAATTTAATTTCTAACGCCATAAAATATAATTTTAAAAATGGAAGAGTTGATATTAGTGTTGAATTAAATGACAACGATACGTATACGATCCATGTTGTTGATTCTGGTATAGGTATGACTCCCGAGCAATTGGCGAAAATATTCGAACCTTTTATGCGTTTGGGAGTAAGGGCCGATATTGAAGGTACGGGTTTAGGTCTGAGTATCTGCAAAGAATTGGTAGAGTTAATGGGCGGAAGCATAGGTGTGAAAAGTGAGCTGGGAGTTGGTAGTCATTTTTGGCTTAACTTGCCTCTATTGATAGATAACCATGAACAAATAGAGCGCCCTATTTCATCATCGAGTACTCATCAACTCCCTGAAACATCACGAGCATATCAAGTCTTATATATTGATGATAATGCAATAAATTTGGAATTGATTCAGCAGATGGCTAATACTTTTTCGCATGTCCATCTGAGTACACTCCAAGATCCAACTCAAGCTATTAATCAAGCATTATTAACGCGTCCAGATATTATCTTGCTGGATATTAACATGCCTGATATGGATGGTTTTGAGGTATTGGCGGCACTAAAAGCCGATGAACAATTAAAGTCCATACCCGTTATTGCCCTAACCGCAAATGCCATGATGGATGATGTTAAACGGGGTCTAGCAACCGGTTTTAGTGATTATCTTTCAAAGCCAATTAATCGAGCACAGCTAAAACAGAGGATGGATAAGGTACTCGGCTTAACTGAGTAATTTGTTTTAGTAGTAGGTCGGGTTAGCGATAGCGTAACCCGACAAGATAATCGACAAAAAGTCGGGATACGCTAACGCTAACCCGACCTACAAACTTTTGCAATGGAGTCAAAACTCACGAGTTTTGTTGCTTGGCGTAGCGATAGCTTAAGCCAAGCATTTTCTGCGCATCCTGTCGGGTTTCGCTAACGCTAACCCGACCTACGTATACTACTACAAGGGTTTGTTATAGCTATGGTTGGTTGTTTAAAAACCAAAATACAAAAAAATAAGCATTACTCTGTAGGGGCGA
>QVQD01000169.1 GCA_003584875.1 Methylococcales bacterium | reverse complement strand
CTGTAGGGGCGAATTCATTCGCCCAGTAACCCGATCTACCATAGGTATCTACAAAACTAAAAAGCAACATCATTCCGGCAGTTCATGTGGCATGAATCATCATAAACTGCGAAAATCATACTGTAGGGGCGACAAATTCGCCCAGTAACTCAAAAACCAAGGATACAGGGCGAATGAATTCGCCCCTACAAAAGGGCAATGAAGCTCTAAAAACCTGTAGGCCGGTGAAGACTTTGAGAGCGTAAGCGAGCAAAGCGTTTCCGGCATAGGTACGATACTGTGCCGGAAACGCAACCACGCGCTACGCTTGGGTTGTCTTATTCCGGCCTACAAAGTTGCTCTGTAGGGGCGAATTCATTCGCCCAGTAACCCGATCTACCATAGGTATCTACAAAACTAAAAAGCAACATCATTCCGGCAGTTCACGTGGCATGAATCATCATAAACTGCGAAAATCATACTGTAGGGACGACAGATTCGCCCAGTAACTCAAAAACCAAGGATACAGGGCGAATGAATTCGCCCCTACAAGCATAGGGATCTACACAAGTTTCTTATCGGCGTGGAAACGATAAAAATCACCGTAGGGGCGTATGCAATACGCCCCTACGATCTTCACCACAATGTTATCGTTCGCGCGTGGGAATGCTAACAATTATTTGTTTAGATACCTATACCCGATCTACGTAAATCAAAAAGAGCTTTGTAGACCTAATTTCAAACAATTATCTGGCTCTACACTATAGAAATCAGCGCTGATCCATAAATCAGCGATCGCTGCTAATTGACCATCTAAGTATATCAATGGCAAATTTTCTCTTTCCCATGTTGGAATATCTGCCTCTTGAAATAATTTCTTCAAAGTATGGTGGCCACTACGCCCAGTCAATCTTATCTTCTCACCACCTTGCCTTACACAAACGGTAACAGTGGCTTTTTGCCATAGGGAGCGATTAATACCTGCTGAGGACGGTTCGCAACTCAAAACTTCCTGATTACTTAAAGTAAGTGATAAAGAGTCTTTAGGCCAGCTAACTGATTCAAACGGAAGCGTTAGCGAACTAGGTAAACAATACAATTTATCGCGATAACGCCGCACACAATAATGTCGTCTGGCTATGATGGGATCACTATCCAGCCTAGCGTTTAATAGTTCAGACTGCACTCTTTTCACAAAAGCCTGTGAGGGCATTTTTAGATTAAGGTATTGAAACCAGTGCCGGATAATCAGCGTTTGTTCGTGTATTGAGAAAGTCATTAACTGACTAATAACCAGCGTTTGGTCATCGTTATTAAAGACTTGTAAAAATAATTGCTCAGACATTGCTGATATCAGCACTTGAGCATCAGCACAATGCCTCGCTGATCTAGCTACGGTTTTATCACAAGCAGGCCAGCGCTGTTTTAATAAGGGTAATATGGCATTACGCAAATAATTGCGATCATAGTCATGACTCTGGTTAGTCGGATCTTCTACCCAGTTTAAGCCATGTGTTTGTGCATAAGCGTCAATAGTCGATTTAGCAGTATTGAGTAGTGGCCTCAATAAATGACCTAAGCCAAAAACAGAGCTTTCCGGCATCGCCGACAAACCTTGCAAACCACTGCCTCTAAACAATTGTAATAATACCGTTTCTAATTGATCTTCTCGATGCTGCGCAACCAGCAGAACGTCATCGTTATTCATTAAGGTCTTGAGTGCCGAATAACGAGCATTTCTGGCGGCTTCTTCAGGACTTTCGCCAAGCGTAGGCTTTGCATTCACCCGTAACACCTGACAATGAACGCCTAATAAGCTTGCTGTTTTTTGGCAATGGACAGCCCAAGCATCTGCTGAAACTTGTAAACCATGATGCACATAAACAGCGGTAATGTTGGATTTAAGCTTAGGATGGGCGGCACATAAATGCAGTAGTACATGTGAATCGACACCCCCACTATAAGCAATGTAAATATGCTTAGGTGGATTACAGTGGCTTAATACCGAATCTATGAGATTGTAGGAAAGCAGTGCAGTCATGCTATAGGTATTAATTTAAAGGTAAATAAAAATATCATTGCCCTGCTGAGCAGCACTGCACAGAATACTTATGCAGGAAACGCTTTGCTCGCTAACGCTAGCAAAGTCTTATTCCGGCCTACAGCTAAGAACGCGATTACTGCCTCAAGCGGATCGGGGTTTTAAACCCCGACCGGCATCAGTTATCTCAGCCAGACCCTATGAAGCGATCAATATAACTAAGATTAACCGTTATTTCTTAAATAAACCCCTAACAAGCGGCCAAACATGTTTCGACCATTGCTCAGTTGCCGTCACGGCGAGCGGTCTAAGTTTGCTAGGCAAAGTCTTTGCCAACGACCATAACTGATCAACAGCAGAAGGTTCGCTGCTATCGCGCCATTTTAAATAGCTAGAATCTAGACGATTTACAAATACCGTTGTAAATAGCCACATTTCTAATAACGAGATAACCCACATAAAGATAAAGGACGTCGCCATACCCATACCCGCCAAAATAACCAGCCAAGCAAATACTGGATCAATTTTGGTGAGCCACCATGACAAAATATCTGCCACTAAGAACACATAAGGCATACCGATAGCAATACATTTATATTGATTAGTCGTCGTTTCTGAAAAACTAAAAATAAGCCCGACAAACATAAAGATAAAACTGATACCAAACATGTGCACATGGGAAACTCGTGTCAATGAGGCAAAAGTAGCTCCTGTATCCTGCGCTGTATAAGGCTTCAAACCTTCAAGCGTAGTAAAATTGGGCAAACTTGTCGCATCTTTGTTGTGACACATAACGCAACGGGTTTGGACTATTTTTTCGATGCCGTCATCTTTATAATCATAAGCATCGGCACCCGATCTAACCCATTCCATGATCTTAAAACGCTCTTGTTCTGGAGCATTTTCTTTCATGGCACCATTTAGCTGTTGTTCAAGCACTGTTCCTGAACGGTTGCCATAATAGCTGTATACAATATCATCAACAGATAAGCCGAATTTGCCATCTGCCATACCGTGAGTAAATAAAATTTGAATTAAAGCAAACATATAACCGATGCCCACAGTACAAAGATAACCGGTAAATAAGACTTTAATAGGGGGAGTAAGCTCTTTTAAAACAATAGGTTTTTGAGTCATAGTCTATAAGGTTTCGTTGGGTTTATCGGTAAATAGGCTTTGATCTAAAGCCTAAGTGGTTGATATTTCGGTGACGCTCCATAGCTTAGAAAATACTATATATAGATGACCTATTGATGACAAACTTTACAATAAAACCCGAAAATCATCCGTATTGCAAAATAATTGTGTTACATTCATTAATAGATCGGTGTTTAGTTTACACTATTTCATGTTTTCAGTAAGCGCCCCACTTTTTAGTCCGCACTCCAGCTTATAAACTCGTTTTATTTTTCAGAGGTTTTTAATGACATTCGCAAAACTCGGCTTAACAGATGAGCTTCTAAAAGCCATTGCCGATCAAGGTTATACCTTACCTACTCCCGTACAAGAAAAAGCAATCCCACTCATTTTAGCAGGCCGTGATGTGTTAGCCGGCGCTCAAACTGGAACAGGAAAAACGGCCAGCTTTACTCTCCCCTTATTACAACGCTTAGCAGCAAACACTGATCCCCATCAGAATCCACGTCGTGTTAGAGCCCTAATATTAGTGCCTACCCGCGAACTCGCTGCTCAAGTCTATGAAAGCGTCTTAGCCTATGGCAAATATTTATCCTTACAAGTCGAACCTATTATTGGTGGCGCTAGTGTCGGCATACAAACTCGCCAATTACGTAGGGGTTGTGACATTATCGTGGCAACGCCCGGTCGTTTAATCGATCATATTAAGCAACGTAACGTCAGTCTCGCCAATATAGAAATGTTAGTATTAGATGAAGCGGATCGCATGTTGGACATGGGCTTTATGCCCGATGTTAAACAAGTCATGGCGTTGTTGCCTAAAGTGCGGCAAACCTTGTTATTTTCAGCGACCGTACCTAATGCCATTAAAGCCTTAGCCGCATCGGCATTAAATAATCCCGTTGAAGTTGAAGTCGCTAAACAAAATGCAACGGCTGAAAATGTATCGGAACAAGTTTACGGCATAGGCAGAGAGTATAAACGCGAACTCCTCTCTTATTTAATAGGTAGCAACAATTGGAAACAAGTACTGGTTTTTGTTCGCACTAAACATGGCGCTGATCGCTTAGAAAAACAACTCATTGAAGATGGCATTCGTTCCGTGGCCTTACATGGCGACAAAACCCAAGGCGCTAGAAATAAAGCTTTAGAATATTTCAAAACAGGCAAAGTATCAGTATTGGTAGCAACCGATATCGCAGCGCGTGGTTTAGATATTGAAGACTTACCCCATGTGATCAATTACGATGTGCCGCAAGTCCCTGAAGATTACATACATCGCATCGGCCGTACCGGACGCGCAGGTTCAAGTGGCGTTGCTATATCTTTAGTCTGCCCTGAGGAAGCCTGGCAATTGGTAGAAATTGAAAAGCTATTAAAGCGCCAAATTCCCCGCATTGAAGATACTGGCTATGAGCCAGTTTCTTTAAAAGTCATTGATGCACCCAAGAAAAATGCGCCGAACAAAACCACAGGCAAGAAAGATTTTCGACATACTAAGAAACCGGCCGCCAAAGCAACTACGCGGACACAAAAGCCAAAACCCGGCGATAAAAACAGCCGACCTAAAGCAAAAAAAGGTACGCGATAATCAATACTTAATGATTATGATTTAACATGAAATAATAGCCTTAATCGTGAAACTGTATCGTCCCACACTTTGCGTCACTGCCCTACAATTAGCAATTGTAGGGGCGACAAATTCGCCCTGTATTTTGGAACATCGGATTACTGGGCGAATTTGTCGCCCCTACAGGTGTTACGCTTTTTCCTATTCTTAACTGTGATTAGTAATGCTCAGCCTTGGAACGATATGTAGATTATAATTATGATTTAACATAACATAATAGCCTGAATAAGCTATCTCTCACTTTAACTTTAACCAGCTAAACAAGATCATCATGGCGCAATATATTTATTCAATGAATCGGGTCGGCAAAATCGTACCGCCCAAAAAATACATCCTAAAGGATATTTCACTGTCTTTCTTCCCTGGTGCCAAAATCGGTGTCTTGGGCTTAAACGGTTCAGGTAAATCAACATTGTTGCGGATTATGGCCGGGCTGGACAAAGAAATTGAAGGCGAAGCTATCCCACAAAAAGGTATCAACATAGGTTATCTGCCCCAAGAACCACAATTGGATCCTGAAAAAACCGTACGTGGCAATGTTGAAGAAGCCGTCGCTGACGTCAAAAATGCTTTAGCTCAACTGGATGCCGTATACGCCGCTTATGCCGATCCTGATGCTGATTTTGATAAATTAGCGGCTGATCAAGCCCGTCTTGAAGATATTATCAATGCCTGTGATGGCCATAATTTAGATCGTAGACTAGAAGTTGCTGCAGACGCATTACGCCTACCCGATTGGGATGCTGATGTCACTAAATTATCTGGTGGTGAAAAACGCCGCGTAGCTTTATGTCGCTTATTATTATCTAACCCAGACATGTTATTGCTGGACGAACCTACCAACCATTTAGATGCTGAATCGGTGGCATGGCTAGAACGCTTTCTGCATGATTATACCGGCACTGTTGTTGCGGTAACCCATGATCGATATTTCTTAGATAATGTCGCCGGTTGGATTTTGGAATTAGACAGAGGCTCTGGCATACCCTGGGAAGGCAATTACTCTAGCTGGCTAGAGCAAAAAAGTAACCGCTTATTGCAAGAAGAAAAACAAGAGTCTTCTCGCCAAAAAGCCATGAAAGAAGAATTGGAATGGGTGCGTTCTAATCCCAAAGGTCGTCATGCGAAAAGCAAAGCCCGTTTAGCGCGTTTTGATGAGCTATCGTCTTCCGATGTCCAAAAACGCAATGAAACTCAAGAAATATATATACCACCAGGGCCTCGTTTAGGTGATGTCGTTATTGAGGCTGAGAACATTAGCAAAGCCTTTGGCGACAAATTACTGGTTAATGACTTAAGCTTTAAATTACCTCCCGGCGGTATCGTGGGGATTATCGGCCCTAACGGTGCTGGTAAAACCACACTATTTCGTATGATGGCGGGCTTTGAAAAACCCGACACAGGCACTTTAACCTTAGGACAAACCGTTGAACTAGCTTATGTCGATCAGTTACGTGACGATCTTGATCCTAAGAAAACGGTCTTTGAAGAGATTTCTGACGGCCTAGACTTAATCACAGTCGGCAAATATGAAACACCTTCACGCGCGTATGTAGGACGCTTTAATTTTAAAGGTGCCGATCAAGGCAAACGCATTGGTGATCTATCAGGCGGTGAACGCAATCGCGTACACATGGCCAAGTTATTAAAATCGGGCGGCAATGTCCTATTACTCGATGAGCCGACCAATGATTTAGATGTTGAAACCTTACGCGCCTTAGAAGATGCCTTACTAGCATTCCCAGGCTGCGCTGTGGTTATTTCGCATGATCGTTGGTTTTTAGACAGAATCGCTACTCATATCTTGGCTTTTGAAGGTGATAGCCAAGTCGTTTGGTTTGAAGGCAATTACGAAGATTATGAAGCCGATCGTCATCGCCGCTTAGGTAGTGATGCTGATACACCACAGCGTTTGAAGTATAAAAAGCTATCTTAATTAACTAAATATTGGCTACCCACTTAACATAGGACAAAGCGCTTGCGTAGATGTTGCAGTAGGTTGGGCTAACGGCTCTATCGTTAACCCAACATTGATGCCGAGTAGTGTGGGTTGCGAAAAGCATGCAACCCAACCTACACCGCCAGTTGTCGCGTGTTAAGTGGGTAGGGGTGTAGGTCGGGTTAGCGACAGCGTAACCCGACATTGTGTCGTAGTGTGTCGGGTTACGGCTAGTGCCTAACCCGACCTACTTAAGTGCCTTGCCCCGTATTAATTTGGTAGCCTCGTTTTATAAGCTTCAACTATGGGCTCTATTGCCTAGAAAGCTCCCCGCTTTTCTATGAAATTTATAAGGCTTTTGCTGCACTCATCTTTTTAAATTAGTCTGCCATCTAATGTCTGCACCCGCTAAAACGCATATCACTTATTTAGACTCCATCCGGGGTCTTGCCGCTTTTACGGTCATTAATGATCATTTTGTCACCGCTTATGACTTGCCGTGTGAAGATAGTGTTTGTAAACACCTATTAGATTATTCTCCGCTGCATATTTGGTGGGATGGCAGTGCTGCAGTATCTATGTTTTTTGTGTTAAGTGGCTTAGTGTTATCACTTAAATACTTTCGTGTAGGGCATCAAGCCGACTTAAATAGCTTTAAGCTAATGCCCTATATGACAAGCCGACTTTTCAGGATTTGGTTGCCTTATGTACTCATCTTGCTTATGAGCGCAGGCTTTTACTACTACACAATTAATAGCCCATTGTTAAAAACAGCCCTACCACCCAGTGAATGGATCGTTAATATGTGGCGTAATCACCCCTTAACGCCGACAGCCATGTTGCGGGAAAGTTTTTTATTGAGCTTACCCGCCATGGTTGTTTTGCTACCACAAGCTTGGACCTTAACCATTGAATTGGTGTTATCGCTGTTATTACCCATAGGCTTATTACTCGCTCGACAAGGATCTTTATGGTTAGGTGTATTTTCTATAATTGCCGTGTTCTTGCTAGATGTATCACCGTTTCTATTACATTTTGCCTTGGGTTTATTAATTGCTCGTTATTATAACGATATAGCTAATTACTTAATGCCTAGACCTGGCTTACGTAGGTTTATACTGATTGTAGGTTTGCTTTTTTATACGGCTATTAGTACCACCAACCATCTATTTAGCGAAACCTTTATGTGGCTAGTGACGGGTTCAGGCGCAGGACTCATTATTATTTACACCTTAAGTTCCCATCGAACACAAGCGTTATTAGAGCAGCCAATATTGCGTCAGTTAGGCAAAGTTTCTTACAGCGCCTATTTGATTCATATGTTGATATTACTATGCCTGACACCCTATCTATTAACTCAGCTAGAGCTAATCAGCGCAAATCATCTCTGGCTTTGGTTAAGCGCTTGGTTTTTGACTGTGATTAGTGTTCAGCTACTGTCTTTGCTATCGTACTATTATATTGAAATACCTAGCATTACGCTGGGGCGAAAACTTATTAATGGACTTCAAAAAGCAGGGAATTCTATTAAATAACTGATGTTACGCAGTAACGTAAGCGGGACGGGATTTGCAACCCTGACCGGCATCGGATTAATAGGTGGATACGCTATCGCTTATCCACCCTACAAAACCAATGTTTGTGCGAATCCTTCGCCTTTAACCCTTTGCCTTTTGTCTGATCTCAAAAGAGCCTATCTAAAGTTAAGCTTGTAGCCAAGCTCATCAATCCCTATCTATTAGCCTTGGCTTCTTGCAATTGATTTTGAAAGAAGTTGAGGCGATCACTTAAAATTGAAGATAATTGAAAGCTCAGTCCTTTTGATTCTAAGGCCATACGAATCTGATAAATAGCATCTTTAGTTTGTCCCATTTCAAAGTAATATTCAGCTAGATAGCGATGAGATTCAGCCGGTTGATTACTTTTGTTATAAGCTTCAGCCAACAAACTCCAATAAACAGTCATTTGCTGTTCTTGAGGACTGAGTGCAAGTAAGTATTTTCTAGCTAGATCGGCTTTATCTTGTTTTAACAAGGCGTTAATGTATTCCAGCTTAAGCGCTGAGTTATCAGGAAATTGCTCGGTCAACTTTTGATAGCGTAGTGCCGCTGTGTTAAAATCTCTAGCATTCAAAGCGGTCTTAGCTAGTGCAGATGAATATTGTGATTGCTCTGGATATTGTTTCGTTAAACCTTGGAAAATCGCTTCAGCTTCTTTAAATTTTTCAGTCTTTAACAAGAACAAACCTAAGCCATAAAGCGCGACTGTGCGCTGCTCCAAGGTACCTTGATTTAATTTGGACCTTATATATTGCTCTAAAAAGAGCGGGTCCGCTGTCGTTAAAATACGAATCTTGGTTTTAGTTAACTGATAAGCCAGCGAGTCTGGATATTGTTTATAAGGATACGTTTCAGCACGTCCTCGTGTATCTGAAATACGCGATTCGGTAACAGGGTGAGTCCTTAAAAATTCGGGTATGCCCTGCCCTGCAAATCGAGTAGCTTGCTGAAGTCGCTCAAAGAAAGTCGGCATACTGCGAGGATCAAAACGCGTAGCCGCTAAGGTCTGCATACCGACTCGATCGGCTTCAGCTTCATTTTCACGCGTGAAGTTAATCTGAAATTGCACGCTACCACCCATAATGGCCATAATAGCTGCCTGCCCCATTTGAGCAGAACGTGTACCCAATAAGATGGCGCCTAACATACCCGCCGCCGTTGGAATAGATAATCGACTTGAAGCTTCTGCAGCACGGAATAAATGTCGCTGGGTAATATGTGAAATTTCATGCGCAATAACTGACGCCAATTCACTTTCAGCTTCAGTCATTAAAATCAAGCCAGAGTTAACACCGATATAGCCACCAGGGCCTGCGAAAGCATTAATATCATTTTCCATAACCACAAAAAAATGAAACGGATGCCCAGGATTATCGCTATTAGCCGCTAACTTTCTACCTATCGATTGAATATACTCTTGGATTTCAGCATCTTCATTAACCGTAATCTGTGAATGTAAGCTTCTAAAAAACTCTTCACCAAACTCCTTCTCTTCAGCAGGCGATATTAAAGTACCCGAGGAATCACCCATATCCGGCAATTCTATTTTACTGATCTCAACCGCTTGGGGTAATACAGGAAATAGAGCAAGACTTAGGGCTAAAATAATTGCAGAGCGTTTAAACATGGGTTCTTAGATTACTATAGATATGTAGGTTGGCAGGGAGTGTTTAATTATTGAAATTAGGTCAACAACTTAAGTCAGTGGCAGTTTAGCTTAAATACTTATTTTTAGACAGACCTCTACTAGGCGCAGACAAAAGGCGAAGGGCTAAAGGCAAAAAGTTAAGCCTAGTATCTGCACCTTAAGTAGCTAGCTTCCTAGACTTAAACTTTTGCCCTGAATCTTTAGTCTGCACTTGATCTGTCCCGTTTTAAGTTCGCAGCCTTCAATGATTTTCATTGATATTATCTGATTTTATTCCGCTCAACAAAAAACTTTAAGTCGTTAAGATCAAAAATAAGACTTAAGCGTTTGATAAGTCTAAGAAGTTACTGATCATATGTTATTATAAAACACCTTACTTAAACCCTATTCAACAATTGCCGCACTACCATGAAATTTGCTATACAGGTCAACTCTAGTCCCAATCATTGTAATGCTGGACAGAGCGCTTATTATTTTATTAAGGCAGCGCTAGAACTAGGCCATGAAATATTTCGGGTATTTTTCTACCATGACGGTATCTATCATGCTTTGAAATACACAACACCTCCTGACGATGAACAGCAACTAACAAGACTTTGGAGCGAATTAGCTCAGCAGTATAATATCGATTTAGTCGTGTGCATTTCTGCTGCACAACGACGCGGTTTATTGCATACTGATGAAGCGAGTAGACAAGGCAAACAAGATAATGATTTAGCGGATGGTTTTCGTATTTCTGGCTTAGGGCAATTACTTGAAGCCACTTTAGTAGCTGATCGATTTATGATATTTGGATGAACCTTGACTAAACGTTACTTATTCATATTGCGTAAAGCGGCACATAGCGGCACTTATGCACAAGAAATGCTCGACATTATTTTAACAAGCGCGGCTTTTGATCAGCATGTAAGCCTATTGTTATTGGATGACAGCGTTTTTCAGTTGAAAAAACATCAATCTCCAGAAAAATACGGCATGAAAGATATTGCAGCTATCTTTCATGCGCTTGAGCTATACGACATCAACGATATTTACAGTGAATATGAATCCTTGTATGAACGCGGACTCAGCGTCGATGATTTATGTTTGCCTGTGCAAACCATCCTACGCAAAGACATAGCCGAACACATGCACCAATTTGATGTGATTTTTTCAGGATAATGATTGCAATACCTGCTTTGCCTTAACAACTGAGAATGTAACGACATGCAAAAAAATGTATTAATCACCGGCGCTGCTAAACGCATAGGCGCTGCCTGCGCTCAACACCTACATGATCAAGGCTGCAATGTATTCTTACATTACAAAACCTCAGAAGCTGAAGCTATTGAGCTTTACAATCAGTTCAATTTAAAAAGAGCAAATTCCTCGTTCATTATGCAGGCGGATCTTCTCATTGAAGAGCAACTTACCGCACTCGCTCAAACTGCTAGCTTGGCATGGGGCGGTATAGATGTGTTAATCAATAATGCCTCGTCTTTTTATCCAACAGGAATATCTAATGTATCTGAACAACAATGGGATGAATTACTGGGCAGTAATTTAAAAGCACCTTTTTTCTTAGCTCAGTCTTTAGCTGATACATTGGCTGTTAATAAAGGCTCCATCATTAATATTATCGATATTCATGCTGAACGTGGCCTTCCTGGTCACTCTGTTTACTGCATTGCTAAAGCTGGATTACAGGCAATGACTAAAATAATGGCAAAAGAATTAGCCCCTTCGATACGCGTTAATGGCGTAGCTCCAGGGGCTATTTTATGGCCTAGCAATGCTAGCAACGAACAAGATCAAAATGAAATCTTACAACGTATCGCCTTAGAACGATGCGGTGAACCTTTAGACATAGCCAAGGCTATTTGGTTTTTAATCAATGATGCAGATTATATGACAGGGCAAATACTCACGGTCGATGGTGGACGGACTTTATTCTATTGACTGAGGTTAGGTAGTATAGTCCCTTTACTCTCGTTTGCCGCGCCGAGCACCGCAGGTTTTGTTGGGATTAGCCCGAAGGGGCGCGGCATGGATGCCGCGCGTCGGTAGGAGGGCTGGACGCCCTCTCTACCGACCCCCGACAAAACCTAGGAGCGCAGGAAGCAGCGGCAATCGAGCCGCCTTTTCTTTGGATACTTTCTTTTGGCGGAGCAAAAGAAAGTATCTCGCCATCGGGTGCGAATACCCGATTAAAACATCGTCGCGATAGCGACCTCATTATTTATTTTTTAAACCGCTGTATGGTTGTGTAACATCAGTAACTAAGCCCACGACGGTAAAATCTTATGTTGCTTAAGATCAGATTTATCAAATCTATCCCAGAGCTCGGCATAACTTAAACCATTTACTGGGTGCCTCAATGTAGGAGCAACCTCCGCTAAAGGTTCAAGCACAAAAGCATAAGACTGAATTTCATCACGAGGTATCTGTAAGCGGCCATCGTTAATGATTAAATCATCATATAAAAGAAGATCTAAATCGAGCGTACGTGAAGAAAACTTCTGACTTTCTTGGGTGCGACCATTAGCTAACTCGATATTTCTTAAGTGTTTGGCGACTTCTTTAACAGTGAGTTCAGAACTAAAACCAATCACCAGATTATAAAAACTATCCCCAGTAAAACCAACAGACTCTGAGCTATAAACACTTGAAATAATCAGCTCACCAAAAAGCTGACTTAGCGCTTTGATGCTAGCAGGAATATAAATTTCCTTGTCGATATTACTACCTATGCTAATGTAGCCCTGAGACATAGATTATTTTTCACCTCTTTCAATAACAATCCCAACATCACTTGCACCGCTGATTGCACCTTTTTTATTTAAAGAAATGCGCACCCAAGTCGTATCAAATTCATTAAGAATAATCTCAGCTATCTCAGTAATTAACTTTTCTACTAAAAAAAACTGACTACCCTCAACAAAAGAGATAATCCGTTTGGAGACTGCTTTATAATCAAGCGTATATTGTATATCATCGGTTTCGGCTGCTTTTCTTATATCAAAGGCCATCTCAATATCAAGCACTACCGTTTGCTTAGTTTCTCTTTCCCAATCGTAAATACCGATGATAGTTTCAATTTCAAGTCCGCCTAAAAAAATGATGTCCATGATTGTTTCCGGTTATGATGTGTTATTTTTAATAATCGGTAAGTATCAGGTAAATATGATCCGCTTACAAGTTCTGAATAAGGAAAACGCTTTATGTTTGAATGGCTGATTGTTCCAATTGCTTATCTTATAGGCTCTATTTCAAGTGCAATTATAATATGTCGCTTGATGGGTTTACCTGATCCACGCGAGCAAGGCTCAGGCAATCCAGGCGCAACCAATGTTATGCGCATAGGCGGAAAAAAAGCAGCAGGAATTACTTTGCTTGGAGATTTACTTAAAGGTTTTATCCCTGTTTATATCGCGAATTTATTAGATGGTTCTACATTACTATTAGCAAGTATTGGACTTGCTGCTTTCATAGGACACCTTTATCCAATCTTCTTTAAATTTAAAGGTGGTAAGGGTGTTGCAACCTCAATCGGTGTATTACTAGGCTTCTCATGGCTACTAGGGCTTGCTTTTACTGCAACATGGCTGCTTATATACAAAATCGGCAAGATATCTTCCGCATCTGCGTTAATCGCTTCTTTATTATCACCGATTTATGCTTGGCTTATAGTAGGCGATAGTTACATAATCGGAGCATCAACTATCATGATGTTATTGTTGCTTTGGCGCCATGAAAGTAATATTAAACGACTATTAGCAGGCGAAGAATAATTAACTGATGCTACGCAGTTACTCAGCGGTTTAAAAACAAATAATGAGGTCGCTATGGCGACAATAGATTTAATCGGGTATCGCACCCGAAGGAGACTCGATTGTCGCTTCCTCCTGTGCTCCTCCGTTTTGTAGGGGTGACGGTAGAGAAGGCTTCCAGCCCTCCTACCGACACACGACATCCATGCCGCCCCCCCCTATGGGCATAGGTATCTACACAAGTTTCTTACGGCGTGGACACGTTAAAAATCACCGTAGGGGCGTATTGCATACGCCCAACATCGAAAGTCCAATGTTATGGAGCTTATTTTATAAGGGCGTATGCAATACGCCCCTACGATCTTCACCACAATGTTATCGTTCGCGCGTGGGAATGCTAACCATTATTTGGGAAGATACCTATGCCCTACGGGCCAAACCCAACAAAAACAGCCATCCTTACCCTCAAATTTTAATGCAGCTCACTCATCGGCCAACGGGGTCTTGCAAATATATCCAAGCCTTGTTGCTGTCCAAGCATTAAGCGTTGACAACCCGCATAGGCAATCATAGCGCCATTATCTGTACAAAATTCAGGTCTTGGGAAATAGATTTCAGCCTGCTCTTTTACAGCCATATCCATTAATAATGCTCGAATTTGAGAATTGGCACTAACACCACCAGCAACAACTAATCTTTTTAAACCGGTTTGTTGCAAAGCGCGTTTACATTTTATGGCAAGCGTTTCGGCAACGGCTAATTGAAACGCAGCCGCGATATCAGCCTTATCTTGCTCTGTTTTATCAGAAGCATTAATCGTATTAAGCGCAAAGGTTTTTAAGCCACTAAAACTAAAGTCCAAGCCAGGACGATCAGTCATAGGCCGCGGAAATTTAATTTTCGGATATCCTTGCTCAGCTAACTTTGAAAGCTTAGGTCCTCCTGGATAACTCAGTCCCAACAATTTTGCTGTTTTATCAAAGGCCTCTCCCGCCGCATCATCAAGCGACTCTCCAAGTAATTGATAAGCACCTATCTGGTTGACCTGCACCAGCAAGGTATGACCACCGGAAATCAATAAAGCGACAAACGGAAATTCAGGGGAATTTTCTTCCAACATAGGCGCGAGCAGATGACCTTCCATGTGATGGACAGCGATGGCGGGAATATTCCACGCCCACGCTAAACTCCGTGCAGTTGAAGCACCTACCAATAAAGCCCCCATCAATCCAGGACCTGCAGTATAAGCAATGCCATTAATATCGGCAGCCGACAGCTTACTTTCTTGCATTAATTGCTTAATAAGTGGCACCAGTTTACGGATGTGATCACGTGAAGCTAATTCAGGAACAACGCCCCCATATTCACTGTGCATCTCGATTTGACTGTATAAAACATGATTAATTAAACCTTTCTCAGCATGATAAATGGCTACGCCAGTTTCATCGCAAGAGGTTTCTATTCCTAAAACGTACATTGATTTTTTTGAAAATTAGAAAAGTGAATGTATAATTGCTGATTGTATTTAATCCGTGGATAGTTGTTATCCTGCAATCAATATTAACATAATTGGAATCATATAATGCCGTCAGTGAAAATTAAAGAAAACGAACCGTTTGATATTGCTATACGTCGTTTCAAACGCGCTTGCGAAAAAGCCGGTGTATTGGCTGAAGTTCGTCGCCGTGAGTTCTACGAAAAACCAACTGCTGAACGTAAACGCAAAGGCGCAGCAGCTGTTAAACGTCACTTGAAAAAATTAGCTCGCGAACGTTATGCTTTAAAAAATCTACGCCGTGGACGTCCAGTTCTGTAAGTAGGCAATCATAATGGATTTACTAACGGATACTATCAAGGAAGATATGAAAGCCTCCATGAAAGGAGGTAATAAAGCAAGATTAGGTGTAATCCGCTTAATTTTAGCCGCCATTAAACAAGTAGAAGTTGATGAGCGCATCCAACTTGACAACAATCGAGTTATTCTAGTACTCGACAAAATGCTCAAACAGCGCCGCGAATCTATAAAGCAATACACTGATGCCAACCGACTTGATTTAGCCGTCATTGAAGAAGCTGAAATATTAGTCATTCAAGATTTTCTACCTCAACCATTGAGCGAACAAGAAATTGATAGCATGGTAAGTGAAGCAATACTCCTATCCAAAGCAGAATCTGTTAAAGATATGGGCAAAGTAATGGCTATACTTAAAGAAAACATGCAAGGTCGAGCCGATATGTCATTAGTCAGTAACAAAATAAAGGCGGCATTAGCTGAATAATTTTACCCAAGAAAAAAATGTCAGGTAGAATCCCTAGAGATTTTATAGATGATCTATTGGTGCGAGTTGATATAGTCGACTTAATCGATTCGCACACCCCCCTCAAAAAAACAGGTACTAATTATGTTGCCTGCTGTCCTTTTCATACCGAAAAAACACCTAGCTTTTCTGTAACCAGAAACAAGCAATTCTTTCACTGCTTCGGCTGCGGAGTCAGCGGAAATGCTATCAGCTTTCTAATGATGCTAAATAACTTAGACTTCGTTGAAGCCGTTGAAGATCTTGCCGCCTTTGCCGGAATCGAAGTACCTAGAGAAGTAAACAGTCCGCAAGCCATAGAAAAAAAAGATGATTTAAACAACCTTTATCTACTGATGGATCAGGCCGCAGACTTTTATGTACAGCAACTAAGAAGCAGCGATGAAGGAAAAAAAGCAGTTGAATATTTAAAAGCTCGCGGCATCAACGGCGACTGTGCCAATGAATTTCTATTGGGATACGCACCTAACGAATGGAAAGCATTAGCCAACTCTTTTGATCATAACGCCTTAATTAAAGCAGGCTTGCTTGTTAATAAAGATGACGGACAGGTATACGACCGCTTTCGCAACAGAATTATCTTCCCTATTCGCGATAAACGCGGCCGTATTATTGGCTTTGGGGGGCGCGTCCTAGATGATACACTACCTAAATATTTAAACTCCCCTGAAACTCCCCTATTTCATAAAGGGAATGAAGTATACGGCCTTCATGAACTACTAAAGAAAAACCCAAAACCAGCACAAATTCTTATAGTTGAAGGCTACATGGACGTTATTAGCTTGTCCCAATTTGGCATAAATTATGCCGTTGCTGCTTTAGGTACTGCAACATCACTAGCGCACCTAAACTTATTATTTCGATTCTCAACGGAAATAGTCTTATGCTTTGATGGTGACAAAGCTGGACGCAATGCTGCCTGGAAAGCAATGGAAGCGGTTTTCTTAAGCCTTAAAGATAATCGCTCCTGCCGAATAATGATGCTGCCTCAAAATCATGATCCAGACTCTCTAATTCGTGAAGAAGGTTTATCAAACTTCACTCTAAGGGTAAAAACTGCTCAAGCTTTATCAGATTACTTTTTTGAACAAATATCAGAAAACTTAAATCTATCCGAAATGGAAGGCCGAGCCCAGCTAGTTGGCAAAGCCAAACCTTATATAGAAAAACTACCCGAAGGTATATTTCGTGAAATGATGCTTGATCGCTTAAAAGCAATCTCAGGAATACCATCACTCAACACACCAAACAAAACAACCAAACCTAACAATCTTTATATAGAAAAAAAGACAACCAAGATATCTAATCATTCGGCACCTGCAAAATCAGCCAGCACAGCTACCGCATTATTACTACAAAATCCCAGACTCATACACAACATAAATCAGAAAGAATTTAATTGGGATGAACTTGAAATACCGGGCATAGATTTATTTAAAAACATACAACATGTCATATTAAACAAAAACGCTATCAATACAGCGGTATTAATAGAGCATTATCGCAATACTGCCGATGAAAAAACTATCAAAACCCTCGCCACGCTAGACTTATATGTTTCTGAAAATAACATAGACACAATCTTTGCAGATGCACTTAACTCATTACTTAAACAAGGAAAATACGCAACGATTGCTAAGCTAGAAACTAAGGCACAAAACCAAGGACTAGACATTCAAGAACAACAATTATTAATTAAATTATTAACAGACAAATAATTTAATGCTAAAAAGATATTATTATAGTAATATTCTCTGTTGGTATGTCGTACTCAAATAAGTAAATAATGAATCAAGAACAACAACAGTCTCAGTTAAAACAGTTAATAGCTAAAGGCAAAATGCAGGGCTACCTGACTTATGCCGAGGTTAATGATCACCTCCCCAGTGACATTGTTGATCCAGAGCAAATCGATGACATCATTGGCATGATCAATGAAATGGGCATCAAAGTCTACGAATCAGCGCCGGACGAAGACTCATTAATTACAGATTCTGCTGCCGTCACAACTGACGATGAAGATGCAGAAGAAGTTGCCGCTCTAGCATCAGTTGACAGTGAATTCGGCAGAACTACCGACCCTGTTCGCATGTATATGCGCGAAATGGGTTCAGTCGAACTCTTAACTCGCGCGGATGAGCTAAAAATCGCCAAACGTATTGAAGATGGCCAACAACAACTTGTTAAAGCCATTTCTCGCTCAAGTATTGTCGTAGAAAACTTTCTGGAATGCTATGATTCTATCTCTGAAGAAGGATCAGAAACCAGACTCATTGACCTAATCTCTGGCTTTGTTGACCTAAGCGATACAGGCGATTTAATCGCAGCACTTCCTATTCCCGAAGGCGCAGAAGAAGTCACTGAAGCAGTTGAAGAGGAAGCAAAGGGCATAAACCAAGAAGAAGTCCTAGAAAAAGTTGAAGCCCTTAGAAAGCAGCTTAAAGCAACCTCTGTTTTAATTAAAAAACATGGCTATACGAACGATAAAACAGAAAAATCTTTTGAAACATTAGCTGAATTGTTCATGGAATTTAAATGGACTCCACAATATTTAAAAAGATTAACAGCTATCATTCCAACAGGTATTGCTAGTGTTCGAGAACATGAAAAATTAATTCTAGAAATCTTTACTAAAGATGCAGGAATGCCACGCAAAGAATTTATTACTGCATTCACTGAAAAAGAATTTAATGCTGAGTGGTTAGATAATTACTTGAATAATGAGAACCCTTATTCAGAAGCCTTAAAAAAACGCGAAAAAGATCTAAGAAAAGCACAGCGACAATTAGCTGAATTAGAAGCTGAATTTGGCGTAAACATTAATACTTTGAAAGATATTAATCGCCGCATGTCTATAGGTGAAGCCAAGGCTAGGCGCGCTAAAAAAGAAATGATAGAGGCCAATTTAAGGCTTGTTATTTCCATTGCCAAAAAATATACTAATCGCGGTTTACAGTTCTTAGATTTAATCCAAGAAGGCAATATAGGCCTAATGAAGGCCGTCGATAAATTTGAATATCGTCGCGGTTATAAGTTCTCAACTTATGCGACTTGGTGGATCAGACAAGCCATCACACGTTCTATTGCAGACCAAGCAAGAACAATTCGTATCCCAGTTCATATGATTGAAACCATCAATAAACTGAATCGAATTTCAAGGCAAATACTGCAAGAAATGGGACGCGAAGCAACACCCGAAGAACTTGCTGAGCGCATGGAAATGCCAGAAGATAAAGTTCGTAAAGTATTAAAAATTGCCAAAGAACCCATTTCAATGGAAACCCCTATTGGTGATGACGAAGATTCTCATTTGGGAGATTTCATAGAAGATGCTAAAGTATTGTCTCCTGTAGAAGCGGCAACGATCGCAGGCTTAAGAGAATCAACACAAAACGTACTTGCTGGATTAACTGCAAGAGAAGCAAAAGTATTACGTATGCGTTTCGGCATCAACATGAATACTGACCATACCCTAGAAGAGGTAGGCAAACAATTTGATGTAACACGCGAACGCATTCGTCAAATTGAAGCCAAGGCATTAAGAAAATTAAGACACCCCTCTCGCTCAGAACAACTAAGATGTTTTCTTGACGGCGAATAAGTAATTAGGGCCCTTAGCTCAGTTGGTTAGAGCGTCCGACTCATAATCGGCAGGTCGTAGGTTCAAGTCCTACAGGGCCCACCATTAATTTAGAATGAAAAAAGGCTGCTAACGCAGCCTTTTCTATATGTAAGATTTATTTTATTAGGTGACTCCATGAGCAATAACTTTATTTTTACCTCAGAATCTGTTTCAGAAGGCCATCCCGACAAAGTCGCAGATCAAATCTCTGATGCTGTCCTTGACGCTTTATTAGCCCAAGACCCAAAATCTAGAGTTGCTTGTGAAACACTAGTCAAAACAGGCATGGTTGTTTTAGCCGGAGAAGTAACCACACATGCTTGGGTTGATCTTGAAGCTTTAGTTAGAAAAGTAGTTTGCGATATCGGTTATGACCATGGCGACATAGGCTTTGACGGTAATAGTTGCGCTGTATTAAATGCCATAGGCAAACAATCCTCTGATATTGCCATGGGCGTAGATGAAGGTGAAAATCATGAGCAAGGCGCCGGTGACCAAGGCTTAATGTTTGGTTATGCTAGCAATGAAACCGATGTACTCATGCCAGCACCGATTACTTACTCACACTTACTCGTTAAGCGTCAAGCAGATGTACGTAAAAACAATACGCTACCTTGGTTACGCCCAGATGCTAAAAGCCAAATTACTTTCAGATACGAGAATAACAAGCCAGTAGCCATTGATGCAGTGGTACTTTCTACTCAGCATTCACCTGAAATCAGCAACAAAGCTCTACATGAAGCTGTCATGGATGAAATCATCCTGCCGGTACTGCCTAAAGAATGGCTACATAAAGATACTAAATTCTTTATTAATCCTACCGGACAATTCATCATAGGTGGACCTGTTGGTGATTGCGGCTTGACAGGTCGCAAAATCATTGTAGATTCATACGGCGGCATGGCAAGACATGGTGGCGGTGCATTTTCTGGAAAAGACCCTTCTAAAGTTGATCGCTCAGCAGCCTACATGGCTCGTTACGTAGCAAAAAACATTGTTGCCGCAGGTCTTGCTGATCGTTGTGAAATCCAAGTATCTTATGCAATAGGTGTTGCAGAACCGACATCAATCACCGTTGAAACTTTTGGCACTAGTAAGCTTAGCGAAGATAGATTAGTACAAATAGTCAGAGATAATTTTGACCTAAGACCTAAAGGCTTAATTGCTACTTTAGATTTATTAAAGCCCATTTATCAAATCACAGCAGCTTATGGTCATTTTGGTCGCACAGAGGACTCATTTAGCTGGGAAAAAACAGACAAGGTTGACGCATTAAAAGATGCCGCAGGTCTTTAATCAAAAACTAACACAGGATCTAAAATGAGCTTTCAAGATTATAAAATTGCCGACATGTCCTTAGCAGACTGGGGCCGCAAAGAAATTAATATTGCTGAAACAGAAATGCCTGGCTTAATGGCATTGCGTAAGGAGTATGGACAAGAGCAACCGCTCAAAGGTGCCCGTATTGCTGGTTGCTTACACATGACCATTCAAACAGCAGTTCTTATTGAAACACTAACAGCTTTAGGCGCTGAAGTACGTTGGTCTTCATGTAATATTTTCTCTACTCAAGATCATGCTGCAGCAGCCATTGCAGCAGCAGGCATCCCGGTTTTTGCATGGAAAGGCGAAACTGAAGAAGAAGCAGAATGGTGTATCGCCCAAACCATAGATGGATTAAATGGTTGGCATCCCAACATGATTCTGGATGATGGTGGTGATTTAACCACTATGATGCATAACAACTACCCTGAATTAATGGCTGATGTAAAAGGCTTATCTGAAGAGACCACTACAGGCGTATTGCGTCTTTATGAAATGGTTGCTAATGGCTCACTCAAAGTACCAGCTTTTAACGTCAACGATTCAGTGACTAAGTCAAAATTTGACAACTTATACGGTTGCCGCGAATCTTTAGTTGATGGCATTAAGCGAGCAACCGATGTCATGATAGCCGGAAAAATTGCCGTAGTTTGTGGTTATGGTGATGTGGGCAAAGGCTGTGCTCAATCTTTACGTGGCCTAGGTGCAACAGTTTTGATCACAGAAATCGACCCTATCTGCGCACTACAAGCTGCAATGGAAGGTTTCCGAGTTGTCACTATGGATGAAGCCGCACCTATTGCCAATATTTTTGTGACTGCAACAGGAAACTTCAGCATCATCACTCATGCACACATGCTGGCTATGCGCGATCAAGCTATTGTTTGCAACATAGGTCATTTTGATGCTGAAATTGAAATTGCCTCATT
>QVQD01000055.1 GCA_003584875.1 Methylococcales bacterium | reverse complement strand
ATAGTATGCAAAAGAGTGGAATCAAAGATAAAAGAATCGAATTCCTCGATTCCGCTTTAACTCATCAAGGCTTTTGACTTAAATAACAATTAAGCGCCTTAGGGACAGGTCGAGACCCGTCCCTACAATACCTTAGTCTTGCTTAGCTTTTTCTTTCCCTTCAGGTTTAATCAAACGGATACCCAATTCTTTCAATTGCTCATCAGTAACTACCGCAGGGGCGCTGACTAAAGGACAAGCTGCCGATTGAGTTTTAGGGAAAGCAATAACATCGCGTATGGAGGTAGAACCGGTCATTAACATCACTAATCGGTCTAAACCAAACGCTAAACCACCGTGGGGAGGCGCACCGTATTTTAAGGCATCTAACAAGAAGCCGAATTTTTCTCTCGCTTCGTCTTCGCCTATACCTAAAATTTCAAATACGGTTTGTTGCATAGCCATGCGGTTAATACGAATAGAGCCACCACCGACTTCTGTTCCATTTAACACTAAGTCATAAGCGCGTGATAAAGCCGTGCCTGGATTAGCGATCAACTCTTCTACCGAGCAACTGGGCGCGGTAAACGGATGATGGATCGCATTAAAGCGGCCGCTTTTCTCATCCCAGTCAAACATGGGGAAATCAACAACCCAAACAGGTTTCCACTCACCTTGTAGCAAGTTAAGATCATGTCCTAATTTAACGCGCAAAGCACCCATGGCTTCGTTAACAATGCTCGCTTTATCAGCACCAAAGAAAATTAAATCACCAGTTTGAGCACCGGTTTTAGCTAAGACACTCGCCCAAACTTCTGCGGGTGCAAACTTAACGATAGGCGATTGCAAGCCATCGATGCCGGCGGCTAAATCATTGACTTTAATATAAGCCAAACCTCTTGCACCATAAATGCTCACGAATTTAGTTAAGTCTTCGATATCTTTACGACTTAAGTCACCGGCATTAGGAACGCGCATGGCGACCACGCGACCTTTAGGGTCATTAGCTGGCGCAGAAAAGACTTTAAAGTCTACGTCTTTCATGTCTTCGGCAATATCGACCAATTCTAATGGAATTCGTAAATCAGGACGATCAACACCATAACGGGAAATAGATTCTTGATAACTCATGCGCGGAAATTCAGCACCTAAGTCAACATCAATCACTTTCGCAAATAATTGTCTGATCATTTCTTCCATGATGACCATGATCTCGTTTTCATCCATAAACGAGGTTTCTATATCAAGCTGAGTAAATTCTGGCTGTCTGTCGGCGCGTAAATCTTCATCACGAAAACAACGCACGACTTGATAATAACGATCCATACCCGCAACCATCAACATTTGCTTATAAAGCTGTGGTGATTGTGGCAAGGCAAAAAAGGAGTTTTCGTGAGTACGACTAGGCACGATGTAATCACGCGCACCTTCTGGTGTTGCTTTCGTTAAATAAGGCGTTTCAATTTCAAAAAACTCATTATCATCTAAGAAGTTTCTTAATATGCGCGTTACATCACGACGTACTTTCATCTTTTCTTGCATGACGGTACGACGTAAATCGATATAGCGATAACGTAAGCGTAATTCCTCGTTGACTTCTATTTCGCTTTCGATAGGGAACGGAGGTGTTTCAGATTCATTTAAAACTTCAATGTCTTTAGCTAATATTTCAATCGCACCTGAATGCATATTGGCATTCAAAGTGCCTGCTGGACGATCACGCACTAGACCTGTAATTTTTAGCACATACTCACTACGCACTTGCTCAGCAATCGCAAAGGTCGCTTCGACATCAGGGTCGACAACAACCTGCACTAAGCCAGCACGGTCACGTAAATCAATAAAAATAACGCCACCGTGATCACGACGTCTGTGTACCCAACCACAAATTGAAACGGTTTCGCCTAGCTGTTGTGTATTTAATTCTCCGCACTTGTGGGTACGCATAATTTTCCCTGTGATGTAAAGTTAAAATGAAAAGTAAAAAGGCACAAGACTAAAGGCGCAAGGCAAAGCATGTTTTTTCGCCTTTAGCCTTGTGCCTTGCACCTGCTTTATTAATTAATTTTTAGAGCTAGCGCTGCTTTCAGCTTTAGGTGTGCTAGCTTTTGGCGAGGCTTCGCCCGCTACGTTTTTCTTGGTACCGCTCTTAAAATCGGTTTCGTACCAACCTGTACCTTTTAGACGAAAGCCAGCGGCAGATATTTTTTTCATGAGTTCCGGCTTAGTGCAGGCCGGGCAAATCAAAAGTGGCTCAGCATTGAGTTTTTGTAAGGCTTCATGCTCATGACCACAAGATTGACATTGATATTCGTAAATTGGCATTAACCACTCCGATAACAAAATAATAACTACAATAAGGACTGTATTTAGCTTTTCCAAGCACTTACTATAAAATAACCCGCTATTTTACAGACACAGCGCCAACAATGAAAACATTAACCATTACTCGTCCCGATGATTGGCATACTCACGTTAGAAACGGAGCACTTTTAAAAACCGTATTGCCGCATACTGCCAAGCAATTTGCCCGTGCTATTATCATGCCAAATCTAAAGCCGCCAGTCATCACTGTGGCTCAGGCTTTAATCTACAAAGATGAAATATTGCAAGCACTACCTGCCGATATAGATTTTACGCCGCTGATGACTTTGTATTTAACCGGTACGACTAGCGAGGCTGATATAAAATTAGCCGCAGAGTCTGACGCGGTTGTTGCCTTTAAACTCTATCCAGCCGGCGCGACGACTAATTCAGATGCAGGAGTTGCTAATATTACGGCTATTTTTCCTGCACTGTCTGCATTAGAAAAATATGATCTGCCTTTATTGATACATGGTGAAGTGACTGATGAGCACTGCGACATATTCGATCGTGAACGATTGTTTATAGAAACGCACTTAAACACTATCGTTAAAAACTTCCCAGCTTTGCGCATTGTCTTGGAACATGTGACGACTAGCGAAGCCGTAGACTTTGTTAAAGCCGCCGCTAATACGGTTGCTGCCACAATTACGCCGCAACATCTGTTATTTAATCGCAATGCCTTACTGGCTGGCGGCATACGTCCACATTTTTATTGTTTGCCGATACTTAAGCGCGAACAGCATCGCTTAGCTTTAGTGGCAGCAGCAATGAGTGGCAATCCAAAGTTCTTTTTAGGGACAGACAGTGCACCTCATTTGAGCTCATTAAAAGAAACAGCTTGTGGCTGCGCAGGTTGTTACAGCGCCCATGCAGCGATAGAGCTTTATGCCGAAGCTTTCGAACGCGCTGATGCGCTGGATAAACTAGAGGGTTTTGCCAGCTTTTATGGTGCAGATTTTTATCGTTTACCCAGAAATACCGAGACCATCACTTTAGAAAAACAAACGTGGACGGTTCCATCGATTTATGGAGACGCTGATCATAGCATTACGCCACTTAAAGCTGGTGAAACGTTGTCTTGGAGGCTACGTTAATGAATTGTGGGCCGGAATAAGACCACCCCAGCGTAGCGCGTACTGGCGTTTACGGCACAGGATCAATGAAAATGCCGGAAACGCTTTGCTCGCTTACGCTAGCAAAATCTCAATCCGGTCTACAACTACAACCACCGCTATTGTTTAACAACTTATGTGTTCAAACATCGTAGTGACAGATCTTGAGATCTGTCCCGAATACCCAATAATACCTATCGTTCTCACGCTCAGCTCTATACCTTATACTTATCTCATAGATATTGGTGCCTGAATAATTAAGCGTTAATGAGTAAATAAGAATCAATGCCATTAATTAAATGCTAGCCTCGTGTATAATGTCTTTATTTGTAAGTTACAAATCTGCTATGTATAAATATCAGGGACTGCTAATCCACGAGAGTCATGATGATGAAGGGATTATAGAAGTTATTGAGTCTAAAGATGGGGTCAGATCACTACATTTCGGCTCCTATTCTAGGCAAAGCAGCATTCGCCTTAGCGATCCTCACCTGCTAGAGTTAGAGTATGTAAAAACCATGACCGCTTGGATGCTATTCAAACAATCCTTGACTGATGATGTCTTGATTGTTGGTTTAGGTGGCGGCTCGTTAACTAAGCACTTGCTAGAACATTTTCCAGGCTGCCGCTTAAAAGCCATCGAGTACAGAAAAAGCGTGGTTAAGGTTGCTCGTAGCTATTTCGACTTACCCTTAGATCCACGCTTAAAAATTATTATTGATGATGGCGGACAGTACATCCGTCAACGTGCAGAAACCTATCCAGAACACTATAGTTTATTATTTATTGACGCCTTTGATCATGAGGGACTGTCTCCGTCTATTCGTAATCCAGCTTTCTTTGATGCTTGTAAAGCCCTGTTAAAAAAAGACGGCATACTGGTGGTTAATCTTTGGGGTGGCACTAATAATCCCGAATTTCAGCAAGTTTCACAATGGATAGGTGATAGTTTTAATTGGCAAACGCTATTTCTGCCTGTGCAAGATAGAGGCAACATTATTGCTTTAGCATTTAACGATTACGAGCCTATTCTTAACTTGCAAGACTTAAAAAATTACGCCGTAGCACTTAAGCAACAGTACCAAATTGATTTCCCTTATTTCTTAAAAGAACTTAAAAAACATAACAGCAGCACCTTCAAATTAGTGATAAAACCATGACAAGCTCAGCAATGCCCGACGCCCCCAACCTGTTCAGTTATCGCAAATACTGGGCGCAACGCTTTGGTGTGGCGCCAGTATTGCCTATGAGTCGAGCAGAAATGGATGAGCTGGGCTGGGATAGCTGCGATGTCATTTTAGTCACAGGCGATGCTTACATTGATCACCCCAGTTTTGGCATGGCACTGATTGGTCGCTTATTAGAAGCACAAGGTTTTAGAGTCGGCATTATTTCTCAGCCTGATTGGACCAGTGCTGAAGATTTTAAAAAGTTAGGTAAGCCTAATTTATTCTTTGGGGTAACTGGCGGCAACATGGATTCCATGGTTAATCGCTATACCTCTGATAAAAAAATTCGCTCTAACGATGCTTATACTGCAAATGGCATTGCTGGCAAACGTCCTGATCGTGCGGTCAATGTTTATTCGCATCGCTGCCGCGAAGCCTTTAAAGAAGCACCTATTATTATAGGTGGCATTGAAGCCAGCTTACGACGTATTGCCCATTATGATTATTGGTCCGATAAAGTACGTAAGTCAGTGCTACTGGATGCCAAAGCTGATTTATTAGTCTATGGCAATGCTGAACGACAGGTCGTTGAAATAGCTCATCGCTTGGCTAATGGTGAAAGTATTGCCGATTTAAAAGGCATACGCGGCACTGTGCATTTTGTTAAACAAATCCCTGCGGATTGGTTAGTTAAAGATTCTACCGATATTGATAAGCCAGGCGCCCCGATGGCTGTTGTCGATCCTTATCAAGAGCAACCTGCCTGTGATACGAAACCAGAACCCAGTGATAGCAATGAAAAAATCATTCATTTTGATAAGTCATTGCTACGAAAGACTCAGCGTACGCAAACGGTTATTCGTTTGCCAGCTTATGAAGCGGTTAAAGACGATGCCATTTTATATGCTCACGCTTCTCGTGTTATGCACGGCGAAACCAATCCAGGGAATGCTAGAGCATTGATTCAGCAACATGGCACACGTCAACTTTGGGTTAATCCACCACCTATCCCACTTTCAACTAAAGAAATGGATGGCGTATTTGACTTACCTTATTCGCGGGTACCTCACAAAGAATATGGCAGCGCTAATGTGCCAGCTTTTGAAATGATCCAACATTCTGTGAATATCATGCGCGGTTGTTTTGGTGGCTGTACTTTTTGTTCAATCACTGAGCATGAAGGCCGTATCATTCAAAGTCGTTCAGAAGATTCTATTATCAAAGAAATTGAAGCCATACGAGACACCTCACCAACCTTTACGGGTCATATTTCTGATTTAGGCGGCCCTACCGCTAATATGTATCGTTTGGCCTGTAAAGACCCTAAAGTTGAAGCCGCTTGTCGCTTGCCTTCCTGCGTCTATCCGGGTATCTGCCCTAATTTGAATACGGACCATAGTTCGTTGATAAAGCTGTATCGAAGAGCTCGTGCTTTACCCGGTATTAAAAAGATATTTATCGCCTCAGGCCTACGTTACGATTTAGCAGTAGAATCACCGGAGTATGTTAAAGAATTGGTCACTCACCATGTTGGTGGCTACCTTAAAATTGCCCCAGAACATACTGAGCAAGGCGTGTTATCAAAAATGATGAAGCCCGGCATGGGTACCTATGATCGCTTTAAGGAGATGTTTGATAAATATTCCAAAGAAGCGGGCAAAGAACAATACCTAATTCCGTATTTTATCGCTGCACATCCTGGTACAACTGATCTCGACATGCTTAATTTAGCTTTATGGCTAAAACGCAATGGTTTTAGAGCCGATCAAGTACAAGCTTTCTTACCCTCACCGATGTCCATTGCTACAGCCATGTACCACTCAGGCAAAGATACCTTGCATAAAGTGAGTCGTAAAGCTGAAGATATGCCGATACCAAAAAGCTTTAAACAACGTCGTTTACATAAAGCCTTTTTACGTTATCACGACCCTAAAAACTGGCCTTTATTACGCGACGCTCTAAATGCCATGGGACGAAATGATCTAATCGGCAATGGTAAGCAGCATTTAATTCCGTCTTATCAACCTAAAGGCACAATCGAAGCGCCAACCAAAACTCAAACCTTTAAAACCAAGTACACAGGCTTCGATAATAAGCGCAATGAAAAGGCTTCCAGCAAAAACAAATTTGCGGGAAAGCAAAAAAAATAACAAAAAGAGGTTTGCAAAGAAAAAACATTGTGTATAATACCCGCTTCTTTGCTGGTGTAGCTCAGTCGGTAGAGCAGCTGATTTGTAATCAGCCGGTCAGGAGTTCGAATCCCCTCACTAGCTCCAAAGAATCCAAAGGTCTAGATAGAAATATCTAGACCTTTTTTAATAGCTGAAATAGCTAGTATAAGCATAATAAAATATTACGCATAACGCCCAAATTTTGCTGGTGTAGCTCAGTCGGTAGAGCAGCTGATTTGTAATCAGCCGGTCAGGAGTTCGAATCCCCTCACTAGCTCCAAATAATTTAAAGGCCTAGATAGAAATATCTAGGCCTTTTTTATTGCCTAAAAATATTAAAAGGATACTGCTAACTATATAAATTGCTTGCGGACAAACCAAACTATGAACTATCAATTTTTTTAGCTTATTTTTGTTCTTTGCTAGGCGCCTCAAGATAACGAAGCTTATAAGCCTCAACTTGATCCAAGAAACCACCATTTGCTTTGACTAGCGACTCCAAATCGGCGGCCACTAAAAGCTTAAGATCACGTTGCTGGACTGGGCTTAATTCAGGTAGTTTTTGTACTGCGTTTTCTGCCCTTACAGCATCACTTTGTAAATAAAAACTCACTGACAAACCATAATAGGCATAGGCTATTTTTTGATTTAGCTCACTCAAACGAATGACTTTTTTAGGCGCAATCTCAAAATACCAAGGCTCTTGATTTTCAGGCTTAGTCATCAGCTCTTCATTTTCAAGTAAATCTAGGGCCTGCTTTTGATAACTTAAGGCTTGACTTAAATATTGAAGTTGCCAGTAAATCATAGCGCTTTCAAGAGCTGAAAGCGGATAAGCTTGGTTTTTTCCAAATTCTTTGATTGCTGTTTCATAACGCTTTTGCTTAAAATACAGCGTACCCAATTTATTTCGGTACTTATTAATAGGCGCGATATCTATAGCTTTAAGCAATTCAACTGTGGTCGCTTCTGATAGACCTTGCTGCTCATAAAGCTCGGCTAACTTAAAATGCGCTTCAGCCAACCTTGAGTTTAAAGCGATAGCCCTATCATAATAGAGCATAGCCTTATCAAACTGTTGATTAGCCACATAATACTCACCCATAAAAAAATTTACGTAGGAATCATCAGGATCTTCTTGATAAAGCACATCAAGATCAGCCTTAAAGGTTGGCATTAATAGTGCCTGCCTAACTTTCGCTATTTTCACTCCCCATTCAGCCGCGTTATTTTTGCTATTACCCTTAAATTCCGCAGCAAAAATTCGCTCAGCTTCAGCATAACGACCAATATTTAAAGCGTTATCCCCTTCAACTATGGATTGTTCAACTACGACCTTAGGTTTCTTAGAGACATCATAAAGGTGAGTGATACGACCACCCACAACAGCCACTATAATAAAAACAACAATAAAACTAATTCTTCGACTATTTTCTTTAGCGAACCATCGACCTGTTTTACTTAAGAAACTCATGGATTAATCCCAATTAAAAACCATACCTTTAGACTATTAATAAATAAATGCCTTAGTCCTTGAAAACAATAAATTAGCTGAATGTAAATTGTAACTGTCATAAAAACAACTAGATGACTGACATCTACCTCGCGCAAAGGATAGCTATTTACACAAGTTCAAATAAAACCCGTAAAGCCTGCGACCTGTCCGTAAAATACGATCGGCTTCAGATAACTATCTGCTAGTATCAAATTTTACCCAAAACCTATTCATTCTCAAGCTGTTTACGCGCAGTTGCTAACAGAGTAATTTGAGTTTCAGTTAATGTGGGATAGCTTAAGCTAAGATTATGCAATCGGGTAGTAATAATATCAGCAACAGCAGCTCGCATTGCCCATTTATCATCTGCTGGAATAATATGCCAAGGCGCACATTCAGTATTAGTGCTATTTATCGCTTGCTCATAAGCTTTCATGTAATCATCCCAGCGCTCTCGCTCGGCAAGATCTGCCATTGAAAACTTCCAGTTTTTTTCGGGACGATCTAAGCGCTCTATAAAACGTTTTTTTTGCACTTCTTTTGATACATGCAAAAAAAACTTAAGTATAACCGTTCCATTACGCGCCAAATGCTGCTCAAAAGCATTAATATCTTGGTACCTAGCGTCCCAGAATGCTTTATTTTTTTTGTCTTCAGTTAATTTTTGTAACAACTCAGGATGAACTTTTGCAATTAGCACATCTTCGTAATAAGAGCGATTGAAAATACCAATATGACCTCTCTCGGGTACTTTTTTCATATAGCGCCAAAGAAAATTATGATTTAACTCTTCATTCGAAGGCTGCTTAAAACTGAATACTTGGCACCCCTGTGGATTAACTCCAGACATAACATGCTTAATGGTGCTATCTTTTCCAGCTGCATCCATAGCCTGAAAGACAATTAAGACCGAATAACGATCATCGACATACAGTAATTGCTGAACCTTAGCCAATTCCGCTAAATCTTGCTCAAGACGCATCTCTGCATGCAGTTTAGATTTTTCCTTCCCGACGGATTTAAGCGCCTCAGTCTGAGCCCATCCAGTAGGACAATCTTTAAGACATATAACTTCTCCAGGCTTTACACGAATAAAACCTTGGTATTTTTCTTCTTTCATCAAGCGCCCTAATGTATGGCTATAAATCATAGTCGTATTATTAACTGCTGTTACGCAGCTATTTTCATCATTCCCACGCGAAGCGTCACTGCCCACAGTTAAGCATTTACAGCCCCTACAGGTGAAACGGTAATCGAGCCGCCTTTTCTTTGGATACTTCCTAAAGGGCTGCGCAAAAGAAAGTATCTCGCCCTCGGGTGGGATTACCCGATTAAAAATAATCGTCGCGATAGCGACCTCTTTGTTTGTTTTTTATAAACCCCTGAATGGCTGGATAACATCAGTTACTATTCAACGACAAAACAACAGAGAACTCTTTGCTGTTTGGATCAGAATTAATCACGGTATCTAATATGAATAAACGCTCATTAACTATACCTTGCTGAACCATATAATTAGCTATCACCTGAGCTCTTGCAGTCGCTAAGCGTTTAAGCCTGTCTTCTTCTGGCTTAATAATAGTAAAGAGCTTTTGTTTGGCAGCCTCATAAAAATCATCGGATTTAGCATTTTTCAACTGAGGCGAACCTAGCAACGACCTATCTGCCAACAAAGGAAATTTTTCTATAAACATATCTGCCAATAAACGTTTGTAATCATCATCCGATAACTCAACATATTCATGACGTATTTTTTTATCGGTATTTTGATTGATTTCTAAGGCTCTACGTCTTTTAAGTTGCTCATATAAGGCATCTTCTCTAACAATCAACCAATCTTGATCGATAAACGCCGCTCCTTTAATATCTAAATTTAGACTAGACCTAGCCTTAAGGGCTTGCGCCAAACTATCTAATTTAACCTGCTGTGCTTTAGTCAAATACGAATGACCCGCAGGGAAACTAATGTTACTTAAATCTACTTCACTACCAACAAGTGCGGCCAAAGCTCGAAACGGTGAAGTAATTACTTTACTCAGCATATTCAGGAACGCATCTTTAATTAAAGCGTTTACACTGAACTTAGGGTCATCCAAACTACCAGAAATAGGCACTTCTATTTTTATTTTACCATCTGCGTCTTTCAGCAAAGCTACCGCCAACTTAAGCGGTAAAGAAACCGCATTAGGGTTTTCAACTTTATCGCCCAGCTCAAATTGATTAATTAAAATAGTATTAGTCGCCGTCAAGTCATGATGACTCACATTATATTTTAGCCCTAGAGTCATTTGACCTTTTTCAACTCTATAGCCTGCAAACTGCACCATATAAGGCGATACCAAAGGCATAGGTAGATCATTAAAATTAATTGCAACATTAAAGTCGCCCAAGTAAGGACTCATTTCACCCTTAATGTTAACCGGAGCTAAATCATAAGCATTGCCAGCCAAAGCTAGTTTAATGGTCGATGTTTGCTCAGAAGAAAACCCACTAGCCCCACCCTCTAAATTTTTAATTTCTGCTGCAAAAGGCAGAATCAGTGAAAGATCAGAAAAATCTGAAGAGCCATCCGTCACTTGAATCTTATCCAATTTAAAATACACGGGATTGGCTAAAGACTGTGCTGTGCTTTCAGTATTAACCGGCATTGGCGAATTGCTTTTATTCTGGACAACAATATCACTAAAGTTAGTGGTTTTGTCTTTGTTGATGGTCACTCTGACATAAGGCTTATCAATCGACAAAGTTGTTGCCGTATAACGCTGAGCCGACACATCAATATCCAAATCTGATAAAGTCAGTCTCGCCCATTTTATAAAATCTTTACGTAGCGTTTTATCGCGCGTTAATAAACGATCTAACCCAGCATCACCTTTAAATTTAATATCGGGTTTATCTTTATCAAGACCTGCAAGCGATAACTGACCACTCACCTGCAAACCGCCATCAATGACATCTAAATGTACATATTTATCAACATAAGACTGGAAGTCTTCTAGTTCTAACTTTTTAATATCCACCGCCAAATTAGCAGACAGCGGCATAAGAGTCGCGCTACCGCTCAACGTAATCGAACCGGCTTGATTAATACCCATGCTAAGTTGAACAGGCATTTGAGCATCAGCTTGATTACTTAAATTGCTAAACTTAAAAGCAATGGGTTTAATGGCAATGGTCAGCGGTTTTTTTAAGGTTTGATCTTCAAAATTCAAAGCAGCATTATTAATAGCGAGGTTATTTACCTTAATTAGCCAAGCTGTTTTTTGCACTGCATCAATAGGAGTCACTACGTTATTTGTAGCAACATCAGTTGGAAATAACGTTTGATAATTAATAACACCTTCAGGTGTTAATCTAGCTTGAATATCAGCATTATCAACGGATACAGACCCAATCAAGAGATGATGTTTTTCAAGATCAATTTCTAAGTCGTGTAGTGCAAAAATAGGCAAATTAATAAGTGGCTTTGCGGTAGCTTTTTCTAACACTTGAACATCATGTAGTGCTAGTTCAGCTTTAGTGACGATAAAGTTTAGACCTAAATCAGTATCAGTCAGCTTATAATCAGCAGAGAATAATTCCGTCCCTGTTATCTTAATCTGCGCTAGATTTTGATTAGCCAAGGCTAATAAATTATTCAATTGCAGATGATCTAATTGCAGATGCCCATCCGACACAATAGGGTTTAAAGCCACCGACCCTTGCCAACCCAGAGCGCCACCCGAACTTAAACTTGCCGACAAATTGACCTGCGCTTGCTGATCTGATTTTGTTGATAAATTTTCTAGCGTTAAGTTAATCGTTGATAGCGTTTCTTTTAATGCTTGACCAGAACTATAGTCTTCCCAGTTCAACTGCCCATCAATCATCTTAATTTGCAGTATAGTTAAAGGAAAAAACGTCGTCTTACTTTGCTTATCATCTGCTTTAAACTTAACTAAATTTTGAAAATTGAAATCACCTTGTTTGTGTCTGGTAATATGAACTAAAGGTTTAGTCAGACTCAGTTCCTCGATCACCAACGCTGACTGTTTTAGCGATTGAACAAATCCTAAACGGATATAAAAATCAGAAAATCGAGTAAATATAGAGCCATCAACTTCCTGCAGTTCAAAGCCCTGAATGTTAATAGCTAAAGGAAAAGGCTGAATCTGAATTTTTGCAACGAGCGCTTTTCTACCCGTCTCATTTGCAATCAATTCAGGAATTTTTGAAGCTAATAATTTAGGCAGGATAACAACACTAAAGCCAACATAAATAAGCATTAAACAGCTTATAACGACAGCAGGGATTTTAATGTTAGATATTAACCGTCTCATAAGTTCTCATTGAGTTAATTGACTATTCATGTCCTGCGTATGATAACTCACTCCCCTGAAAAGCTATCTACACAAGTAATTGTTATCATTCCCACACACGAACGATAACATTGTGGTGAAGATCGTAGGGGCGTATTGCATACGCCCTTATAAAATAAGCTGTATAACATTGGACTTTCAATGCTGGGCGTATGCAATACGCCCCTACGGTGATTTTTATCGTTTCCACGCCGATAAGAAACTTGTCTAGATACCTATGCCTTAACTCTGGGCAGTGGCGCTCTAGGTGGAAACGATAAATTTTTAAACAAAAAAGGCGACTTAACTAAGCCGCCTTTCATGTATAGATTACAATTTAGTCATGTTTAGACTAATAACTAAAGGGATAGAGCCAGTCCTAACACTGAGCCCTTTGTCTGCGCTCAAAACAAGCCACCCTTAAGTCGTCAGCCACTACTTATAAATCAAGATAGCCTGTTTCTTCGTGTAACACGGTATCTAAACCTTGCACTTCTTCATCAGGTGTTACGCGTAGGCCTATCCATTTATCTAAAACTTTTAAAATCAGATAACTAAATAAGGCACTCCAAACAATAGTCACTAATATAGCTAAAGCTTGCACGCCTACTTGACTCATCATAGAAACGCCATCAGGTAGACCTAAGCCACCTAAACTGCTGGCTGCAAACACACCTGTTAATAATGATCCAGTAATACCCCCTATGCCATGTACAGGAAATACATCTAAGGAATCATCAATGATCAATTTACGTTTAACATATTGAGTGGCATAAAAACACACAATACCCGCTGTTACGCCAATTACTAAAGCACCGAAAGGACCGACAAAACCAGACGCGGGAGTAATAGTGCCTAAACCTGCAACCATACCCGTCACTATGCCTAACACACTGGGTTTACCATACCGTTTCCATTCGATAATCATCCACGTTAATGCACCCGAAGCAGCACCAATATGAGTAGCTAACATAGCCATCCCCGCACGGCCATCAGCAGTCAAAGCACTGCCGGCATTAAAGCCGAACCAACCGACCCATAACATGCCAGCACCAGTTACCACCATGGTCATATTATGTGGAGGCATCCCGGTTGTAGGAAAACCTTTTCTTTTTCCTAATACCAAAGCAGAGACTAAAGCAGCGACACCGGCATTAACATGAATAACTATACCCCCTGCAAAATCCATGACGCCCATACTAGCGAGCCAGCCATTGCCCCAGATCCAATGACAAACTGGCATATAGACTATAATTAACCATAAACTGCTAAAGGCAAGCATAGAAGAAAACTTCATACGCTCAGCAAAAGCGCCCACAATTAAAGCTGGGGTAATAATGGCGAAGGTCATTTGAAACATGAAATAAACTGACTCAGGAATATCACCAGTCATTGAACTTGTACCGATACCCGGCAAAAAGACTTTAGAAGCACCACCGATAAACGCCTGTAAACTACCGCCATCGGTAAAAATAAAACTGTAAACACCTGCCAACCAAAGTATCGATACGACACAAGTAATTGCAAAACACTGCATCAACACTGACAATACGTTTTTACTTCTGACTAAACCAGCATAAAACAAAGACAAACCTGGGATCGTCATAAACAACACCAAGGCTGTTGAAGTTAATATCCAGGCTGTATTTGCTTGATTCAACTCTGCTGCTGACGCTATTGTGGGTAGTAATAGCAAGGCTGCCAGCAGCCAATTTCTGTTATTATTATAATTTTTAAGCATTATTTCGTTGGTAAGCGACTTAAATCGCGTCCTCTCCTGTTTCTCCAGTTCTAATACGAATGACTTGATCTAAGTTAGATACAAATATTTTTCCATCGCCTATTTTTCCAGTATTAGCGGCTTTCACTATAGTGCTGACCGCTTTTTCAAGCATCTCATCTGCGACAGCAATTTCTAACTTTATTTTAGGTAAAAAATCGACGACATACTCAGCGCCGCGATACAACTCAGTATGACCTTTTTGACGACCAAAGCCTTTAACTTCAGTAGCAGTGACACCAGCAACGCCTATTTCAGACAATGCCTCTCTTACATCATCCATTTTAAATGGCTTGATAATCGCAGTTATTAATTTCATTTTTGCTCTCGGTTATTATGATATTGACTACAGGGCGCAATCATAGAGAATAATCGATCAATATACAATTGTTAGCATAGTTGATTGCACGCTATTGAGTGGAATTGATATTAGCAACTGAGAATGTGAAAGTATTCTTTTTATTCCCCTCTTTAGCAACATAGGTATCTACACAAGTTTCTTATCGGCGTGGAAACGATAAAAATCACCGTAGGGGCGTATTGCATACGCCCAACATTGAAAGTCCAATGTTATAGAGCTTATTTTATAAGGGCGTATGCAATACGCCCCTACGATGTGAAATGTACCGATGGGCAAGCTAAAATTATAATACTTTCAAAGTCGCAACTGCTTTACCCCGACTTTCATTGACTTTAACTAATAACGCTAAGCCAACTATAAAAAACACCAAGGTCGATAATAAAGACATGCGGTGATTTCCTTGACTCGCATAATTAATCAAACCGTAGCTCAACGGCCCAATGATAGCTGACAATCGATTAACCAAGCCCCATAAACCTAAAAACTCACCGGTACGTTCCACAGGTGAGAATTTACTCACTAAAGCCCGTCCTACCGCCTGACTCGCCCCCATTGCCAAACCAATTAGATTACCAGCGATCCACATATCGATGCTTTCATGTGCTAACAAAGCGACGATCACTGCAATAATCCATATAACTAGAGTGATAGCGAGTGTTGGCACTGAGCCCATTCGATCTTGCAAATGTCCGCAAATCAAAGCACCTACTGCCGCTGTCACATTCACCACCATAATCAAGATTATCAAGGCTTGTGTATCAAAGCCCATCACTTCCTGTGCATAAATAGCCGCCAAAACAATCACCGTACTCACGCCCGATTGATACACCCCTAAGGTTATCAAAAACCACAGTAAATCCTGAAAGCGAGCCGCTTCTTTAAAGGTATGGAGTAATCTTGCAAAACTGATCTGTAAACTGCTACGACTTTTATCCCATACTGCGGGAATGGCTCGCTCACGTAACCAGATAAAAGTAGGCAGAGCTGCCAAAGCAAAAATGAGCGCGGTAATAAGTAAGGACACAGGCACATAATGAGTGGCAGCCAAACCTTGTTGCTTAGCCCAAGTGATATAGGCTAAACAGATACCTAAAGTCAGTAACCCCCCCACATAACCTAATCCCCAACCATAACCCGACAAGCGCCCCATGCTTTCTTCAGGCACGAGTTCTGGCAAAAAGGCGGCAATCAGATTTTCACCACTCGCAAACATGATGGCAGATAACGTCACTAAGACCATGCCCATCGCTACATCCCCCGGCCCTACCCATGCCAAACTAGCAGTAGCGGTAATACAGCCTATAGATGAGATTAATAGAAAGCGTTTCTTACAAGCTCGATGATCGGCAATAGCACCTAGTAAAGGTCCACTGATCATCACCACAAAATTAGCCAGTCCAATCGCCAAAGACCATAACAATGTTGATAACCCAGGAGTAGCGCCTTGTTCAGCACCCGCCACTACACCCACAAAAAAAGCACTAAAAATGGTGGTTTGTACCACCGTGGTATAACCCGAGTTAGCAAAATCATAAAAAGCCCAAGCCAATAATTCTCTAAATCCTGCCTTAGGAATGACTAATGATTGCTGCTCAGCAGAGCGCATCGTCTGATGCTGTTTCATATATAAACTCCTTGGTAATATTCATAAATAAAGTTTTAGTTGTAGGCCAGAATAAAGCTTTGAAAGCGTAAGCGAGCAAAGCGTTTCCGGCATCTACATGGCTACGGTGCCGGAAACGCCAACACGCGCTAAGCTGGGGTGGTCTTATTCCGACCTACAAATGAGCTAAGTAGTAGCGGGTAGGATGGGTAGAACAAGGTGAAACCCATCAATCTCAACTATCCTGTAGGGGTGACAGATTCGCCCAGTACATTCGTCTGTTGAACGTGGCGAATGACATAACCCTACGATTCACCGGTGATTTTGTCGGGTTACGCTATCGCTAACCCGACCGCCTACAAACCTTTGCAATGGAGTCAAAACTCACGAGTTTTGTTGTTTGGCGTAGCGATAGCGTAAGCCAAACATTTCCTGAGCATAAGAACGATATATCGTTAATCTAACAACTTACTCTCAAACTCACACAAATCTGCAATCACACAACTCTGGCAACGCGGCTTTCTGGCAATGCAAGTATAACGGCCATGTAATATCAGCAAATGATGCGCATTTAACTTATGCGCTTTAGGCACAGTCTTCTCCAAATTTTGCTCTACTATTATTACATTCTTACCAGTGGCAATCTTCGTACGATTAGCGACTCTGAAAATATGAGTATCCACAGCGATAGTGGGCTGACCAAAGGCCGTATTTAAAATGACATTAGCTGTTTTTCTGCCGACTCCGGGCAGAGCCTCAAGCTCAACGCGCGTTTCAGGGACTTGCCCCGCATGTAAACGTATTAATTGTTCGCAAAGCTTAATGATATGTTCAGCCTTGCTGTTAAATAAACCGATGCTATTAATATATGTTTTTAAGCTTTGCACCCCCAGAGCCAATAGTGTCTCTGGCGTATTAGCAACAGTAAATAACTTAGCCGTCGCTTTGTTAACACCTTTATCCGTAGCTTGTGCTGATAAAACCACGGCGATCAGTAGTTCAAAGGGACTACTATAATTTAACTCTGTTTGAGGGTCAGGTATCGCCTCAGCCAATTTATCAAAAATTGCCTGACGTTTGATTTTATTCATGGTAAATTTCTATATGAGTTAATTACTTGACGCAGAGCATCGGATTACTGGGCGAATCTGTCGCCCCTACAGGTGAATCGCTTTTTTCATATCCTTAACTGTGGGCAGTTACATCGGGTTAGCGATAGCGTAACCCGACCTACATGCTCACCTACATAAAAATAGAGTGCTCATGGTTATTACACATCCCATTAGTCTCCAACTTACTTGACGCAGAGCGAGGCAACGATACACTGAGACGCTGAGTGGGAACGATATAATCAGGGCATGACAATACTCACTTAGAGTAAACGAAAAGTCTATTTTTTCAAATCAGTCCTACCAATACACTTTTATTCTAAGGATATTCATTCTTTATTAATGGGTCTTTGGTATGATAGCGCCATTCGACTCTTTGTAATGGTCGAATACCTATAACAAAAACGGGAGTTAACATGAAAACAATGAATAAATCACCTTTAGCTGCAGCAATGGGCGCCGCTTTACTTTCAACTTTTGCTGCAACTAACGTTAACGCAGAAGCCAATCCTTTCGGCATGACTGAACTTAACAGCGGTTATATGCAAGTAGCTGAAGCGGCGGCTGAAATGGCCTGTGGCGCAGCTATGGGCGGCATGGCTAAGCCTAAAGCTCCAGAAGGTGCTTGTGCAGGACATGCAAAACCAGCGGCAGCAGCGCCTGCACCAGCAGCAAAAGCTACTGAAGGTTCATGCGGCGACATGATGAAAGACGGCAAAATGAAACCAGGTATGGAACAAGCTTGCGGTGCCATGATGAAAGGTAAAGAAGGCGCTTGTGGTGAAATGATGAAAAATGAATCCATGAAAGGTAAAGAAGGCGCTTGTGGCGCAGGCATGAATATGCCAGCACCCGTAGTAATCCATGCAAAATAAACGTTAATAAGTAGTACGACTCTACATTAACGTTTAAAAGGAAGGCATGGGTATCATGCCTTCCAATTTTTAGACTATCACCCAGATGTTCTTATGGACAGCACTCCTCAGCTTATTCATGGTGCAGGTTTAGGCTTAAGACGCCCCCTGTTAAATCAAATACTGGCTACCCCCCCTCAAGAAGTTAGTTTTTATGAGATCGCTCCAGAAAACTGGATTTCCATGGGCGGAAAATCGGGTAAAGCCTTGCGCGCAATGACCGAACGCTATGACTTTATTTGTCATGGCTTATCCTTATCCATAGGCAGTACTGATGCACTAGATGAGCAACTCGTTCATGACATTAAACGCTTCATAGCCGAACATCAGATTAAACTCTACAGCGAACATCTCAGTTATTGCAGCCTAGGCGGACATCTATATGATCTGATGCCTATACCTTTTACTGCCGAAGCCGTATCACATGTCGCCACGCGCATTAAACGTGTGCAAGATATCCTAGAACAAAAAATCGCTATCGAAAACGTATCTTATTACGCGGCGCCCGGCCAAGAAATGACCGAAATTGATTTCTTTAATGCCGTCGTTGCTGAAGCTGACTGCCAGGTATTGCTCGATGTTAATAATATTTATGTTAATAGCATCAATCATGGTTATGACGCTGAAACCTTTTTAAAAGCTATGCCCGCAACACGCATTGCTTACGCTCATATTGCTGGACATTATAAAGAAGCCGATGATTTTTTAGTTGATACCCACGGTGCCGATATTATCGACCCAGTCTGGAAACTGTTAGACCAAGCTTACCAACTTTATGGTGTATTTCCGACTTTGCTAGAACGTGACTTCAATCTCCCTGCCCTACCCGAATTACTGCAAGAAATACACACTATCAAAACTCTACAAAGTGCTCATGGGTACACGACATGAACAATAAGCTAGACTTTAAAAGCACTCAACAAGCCTTTGCCGCTTATATCAGAGACCCACAAACAAACCCTATCCCTGTTGATGTCGCGAAACCGCGCATGGCTATGTACAGAAGCCTATTCTTCAACAATATTGATGGCTTTTTGTCCGGCAATTTTCCTGTGTTACGCGCCCTACTTGATGACCAGCAATGGTTAGACTTAGTCCAAGACTTTTACGCCAAACACCCCTGCCAGACACCGTATTTTTTACAAATACCCGCAGAATTTCTTTCATACTTACAACATGAACGCCACTGCGAAGATGACTTACCCTTTATGCTGGAACTGGCTCATTATGAATGGGTAGAAATGGCCTTAGCCACTTCAGAAAACGAAGTTATCGGTCATGATAAGCATCTGGATGAACTACTCAATCAATCTATAGCACTGTCAGCGCTGGCTTGGCCTTTAGTGTATCAATACCCCGTCCACAAAATAGGCCCTGACTTTTTACCTTTAGAAGCACCCACACAACCGACTTTTATCGTTGTTTATCGAGATGCTGATGATGAGGTTAATTTCATAGAAATTACCGCCATGACCTATCGCTTGTTAGAAATTATTCAAGTACAAGACGCTATATTAACAGCCGATTGTTTACAGCAAGTCGCGATAGAATCTCAACACCCAAATCCTGAACTTATCATCAATGCCGGCTTAGACATCCTAAAAAATTTAGCCCATAAAACCGTCATTTCGCTGGTTTAAAGTCATAATCTTTTATGGGAACGCCGAGCTGGGACTCAGCGTTCCTAAGCTCAGACGTAGGTCGGGTTAGCGTTAGCGTAACCCGATAAAGTCACTGCGGAAATCATACTGTAGGGGCGACAAATTCGCCACGTATCACAGCTCGAATGTACAGGGCGAATGAATCGCCCCTAAAGAGTAATGCTTATTTTTTTGTATTTTGGTTTTTAAACAACCAACCTTAGCTATAACAAACCCTTGTAGTATTAGGTTGGGTTACTCTAACGCTAACCCGACCTACGCAACGGCAATATTCTTTAAAATAGGAATACGAAAAATAAATCGGGTTCCTTGATCAATAACGGTTTCAATGGCAATACTGCCACCTAATCGCTCAACTTCCTCGCGAACAGCCGCCATTCCTATGCCGCGCCCAGAAATTTCGGTCGCAGTTTCGCGGCTAGAAAAACCATCGGCGAAGATTAAATCCGTTAAAGTTAAACTATCGACATTAATGTTCAGCTTTTTAGACGCATGTAATCGCAGTATGGTTTCGTTGATACCCGCCCCATCATCCTGAATAGTTAATTCAAACTCATTAGCTATACGCTGGGTTGTGCAGTGAATAGTGCCAGCCTCGTTTTTGCCTTTCTCATAACGAGTTTCTGGATCTTCAATACCATGATCAATGGCATTTCGCATAACATGCCCTAAAGTTAAGAGAAATTGTCTATAAATATCTGGATCTAGGCGCAGATCATGGCCATTTATTTCCAGTGGCAGTAACTCTTTTTCCAATTTCACGGCAACTTGCTGCACCAGCTTACTAAAATTAGCCAGTTCCTCGTGTAAAGAGATATAGCGAAGTTCGGACAACTCTTTTAACAATATCTCATGCCCAAATTTAACTTTTTTAATATCAAGCAACTCATTAGCCATTTGTTCAATGGCTCGAGCATTCTCTTTTGGTAAAGGAATAATACTAGTACGACGCAAATACTTATCACCCAACACTGAGGTCACGATGCCAAGATCACGATTTAGCAACACTTTCCAATTGGTTTCAAAGACGATATCCAGTATTCCACCTGCAGAACTATCACTTAACAAGTTTTGCAATATAGGTAGATCCTGAAGAAAGGCTTCAAGCTGATGTAATTCTGTCGGTACATGTGTAAAACGAAATTGATTGAAACTACCTTTAAAGGTATGGATAGCTCGATAAAGGCTTGCAACCTTTTGCGTTAACCAGGGCTCAGGACCCGCCTTACAAAAAGATAAAAAATCATCTATGGTAGCCATAAATTCAGGGCCATCAGTCACGGCGGCCAGAATCATCGCCATACGCTTGCTTTCCAATTCTGCACTCTTTTTAAGCTCCACTTCTGCCGTTACATCAGTCAGCACTACCATAATGCCGGTTTTAATCGGGATATATTGAGCATTAAGGACTTTACCATTACCTATCAGTTCAGTTGGAATGAGATCAAGAAACATCCTCGCTAAATCAGGACTACTAGCCTGCAAGGCATCTTCTATACAAGATCGCATTAACTTGCGATTATAGTGATCGTCGGTAAAAGGAAACAATACACTATCGGCATCAAGACCCGTAGGAATTTGGCCTAGTAAGTGAATACATGCTTGACTATATTCACCAACAATTTTTAAATCAGCACCGAAAGAAAAAAAGCCTTGTCCAGAATTATTAAGTAAGGTGGCAAGCCCATCATTCTTCACACGAAGTTCATTTACCGACTCTTCAGCGACAATCATTGCTTGATTAAGATTTTGTTCCCTATGCTTTCGTTCTGTTATGTCTCGAACTATCGCCTGAAAAACAGGCTCGTCGTTAATAAAAATACAACTTAGAAAGACCTCTGCTATAAAACTTTCACCTGAATCATAACGCTTATATTCCCACTCAAAAAACTGAACACCTGCCGTAAGAGCTAGTTCAATTTTTATATTCGCTTTCTGAGAAGAATTTTCGTTATCCGGCTGACGTTCGGGTGATAACTCAGAAGGATGCAGATTGCAAAACTGCTCAACTGTTTTACAGCCAAACACTTTAAGTGCAGCTAGATTGCAATCAATAAAAGCATTGGCGTTTGAAAGTATTAAAGCCTCTGGGTTTTGCTCAAATAACAAACGAAATTTTTCTTCATTGATATTTTGCACTAAGTTGATTCTCAATTATTAAAAATTTCATAAATTATCATATCTGACGTAAAGTTGTAACAAAAAATTGTAGCCCTTTATTCGTAGGATATATAAGAATATTTACTACTAATAAAGATGATTAATATTGCGGAATAGACACCTAATAGCGCAACAGACTTAGATAGGGTTAGCGTTAGCGTAACCCGACAGGATGCGAGGGAAATGCTTGGCTTACGCTATCGCTACGCCAAGCAACAAAACTCGTGAGTTTTGACTCCATTAAAGGTTTGTAGGCGTAGATCGGGTTAACGTTAGCGTAACCCGACAAAGTCACTGCGGAAATCATACTGTAGGGGCGACAAATTCGCCACGTATCACAGGTCGAAT
>QVQD01000217.1 GCA_003584875.1 Methylococcales bacterium | reverse complement strand
AGTAGACCGTATTAAATGCTTAATCGACCTTGTTAAAGCAAAAGTAGACCGTATTAAATGCTTAATCGACCTTGTTAAAGCAAAAGTAGACCGTATTAAATGCTTAATCGACCTTGTTAAAGCAAAAGTAGACCGTATTAAATGCTTAATCGACCTTGTTAAAGCAAAAGTAGACCGTATTAAATGCTTAATCGACCTTGTTAAAGCAAAAGTAGACTGTGTTGAATGTTTAATCGACCTTGCTAAAGCAAAAGTAGGTCGTGTTAAATGTTTAATCGACCTTGTTAAAGCAAAAGTAGATCGTGTTAAATGTTTAATCGACCTTGTTATAGGATTAGTTGGGTTAGTCATTTTTTTGTTTAGCCTAAGTTGAATGTTACACAATTGCATAAAAGCATTTTTTATAATATAGCGAAGGACTCCATTGTTGTTTAGAAGTTTATTTTCTATGGCTATAGCGATATTATCATTAATAGGTGTGATGCAAAGTGTGTCGACCTTATGCTGAGTGTACAGCTTTGTGTTATAGGATTAGCCTAAATTTTAAATAGTGACAAATAATTTAAGTTTTTGTTAGTTAATTGATTTGATGATGTTTTTTTATAAAAAATGAGTGAATTAAAAAGGACCGCTGGCATAGATAGGCGTCATAGGTTAATATTCACAGGTTTTTTGTAATAATTATAAGTTAAATGATTCAAGGTAAGCTTTTGTTTATTCTTGAGTTTGCGATAATATATTACATTTATTAAGGTTTATAACTTACCATCGAAGAGGCGGCTCCGTGAAAACAGTCAAGCAACTATTCGCAGGTCTTATTCTAATATCTTTAGGGTTAGAATCAGCTCAGGCGGACTATACGCTCAATTTAATGAAAGGGGTTACAAAGGTCAGTAATGACATTTATGACCTACACATGCTGATATTATGGATTTGTGTAATTATTGGTGTCATTGTGTTTGGCGCTATGTTTTATTCAATTTTCCATCATCGTAAATCGAAAGGACATCAAGCTGCACAGTTTCATGAAAATACTACTGTAGAAATTATTTGGACTATTATTCCAACATTAATTTTAGTGGGTATGGCGATTCCAGCAACAAAAACAATGTTGGAACTCAATGATGTAAAAGAATCAGATATGACTATCCAAGTCACTGGTAAGCAGTGGTATTGGGATTATAAGTATCTAAATACTGATATCCATTTTGAAAGTCACTTAGATGAGGCGAGTGAAAAAGCTCATCGTACCGTAGGTGCAGATCCACGCTTAGTGCCACATTATTTATTAAATGTTGATAAGCCTTTAGTGATTCCTGTTAAAACTAAGGTACGTTTTGTGTTGACTTCAACAGATGTTATCCATTCTTGGTGGGTACCTGATTTAGGTTGGAAAAAAGATGCTAATCCTGGTTTCATCAACGAAGCTTGGACTTTAGTTGAAAAACCTGGTACTTACCGTGGTCAATGTACTGAATTATGTGGCCGAGATCATGGTTTTATGCCTATTGTAGTTATTGCTATGGAGCAACCAGACTATGATGCCTGGGTTAAAAAGACTTTAGATCAACAAAAGCAAAAACCAGATTTAAGTGATCAAACTCGCGAGCAATTAATGGCTCATGGTGAATCAGTATATTTAAAGAATTGCGTAGGCTGTCACCAAATTAATGGTGCAGGCGTTCCTGGTTTAATACCTGCTTTAACAGGTAGTGCTATAGCCACAGGAAAATGGGAGTCTTTAGACGGCTTCTTACGTGCAGGTACTTCAAAAATGCCTAAGTTTGACAAATTGAACGGTAAAGAATTTGCAGAGTTAATGACCTATGTGCGTAATAATTTGGGCAATAACGTCGGCGAAATATTACAGCCTAAGCAAACTGCACTTCCTGATGATGACGATGAATAAGTCTTTTATCATCTTAGCCCAACATTTTTTAATAATTCTTGAGGTATAAATTATGTCAGCAGTAGCCGAACATGACGATCATCATGATCATCATGATGATCACGATCATGGCCCCGCTAAAGGGCTGTTAAGATGGGTAATTACCACTAATCACAAAGATATTGGTACCTTATATTTATTGTTTGCCTTAGCCATGTTTTTTGTGGGTGGTTCAATGGCTATGGTTATCCGTGCTGAATTATTTGAGCCAGGTCTACAATTTGTAGATCCTGCTTTCTTTAATTCAATGACGACTATGCACGCTTTAGTCATGGTATTTGGTGCAGTTATGCCAGCGTTCGTAGGATTGGCAAACTGGCAAATTCCTTTGATGATTGGTGCGGCCGATATGGCTTTACCTCGTATGAATAATATGAGTTTTTGGATGTTGGTTGCTGGTGTGTTATTACTAGCCAGTACTTTATTTATGGAAGGCGGTGCACCTAATGGCGGTTGGACTTTATATCCACCACTAGTTTTGCAACCTATCACCGTAGGTAAAGCTTTACCATTCGCTATTTTCTCTGTGCATTTATTAGGTATTTCCTCAATTATGGGCGCGATTAATATTATCGCGACTATATTGAACATGCGTGCGCCAGCCATGCGTTTGATGGACATGCCATTATTTGTATGGACTTGGTTGATCACTGCCTTTTTATTGATTGCTGTTATGCCAGTTTTTGCAGGCGCAGTAACGATGTTGTTGACTGATAAGTTTTTCCATACTAGCTTCTTTAATGCGGCTGGTGGTGGCGATCCTGTTCTTTATGAACATATTTTTTGGTTCTTTGGTCACCCAGAAGTTTATATCATGATTTTGCCTACCTTTGGTGTGGCATCAACTATTATTCCAGTGTTTGCGCGTAAGCCTTTATTTGGTTATGCCTCTATGGTTTGGGCGACTGCTTCTATCGCGTTTCTTTCATTCATCGTTTGGGCGCATCACATGTTTACTGTGGGTATGCCTATAGCGGGTGAGTTGTACTTTATGTATGCTACTATGATTATTGCTGTGCCTACCGGCGTTAAGGTCTTTAACTGGACGGCGACTATGTGGAAAGGTGCAATGACCTTTGAAACTCCAATGCTGTTTTCTATCGCTTTTGTGGTGTTATTTACCATGGGTGGCTTTACTGGCTTGATGATGTCTATTGCGCCTTCAGATTTTCAGTATCACGATACTTATTTTATTGTTGCTCACTTTCATTACACTTTGGTGCCTGCGTCTATCTTTATTTTGATGGCGGCGGGTTACTTTTGGCTACCTAAATGGACAGGCCATATGTACAATGAAAAAATTGGTCAATTGCATTTTTGGTTGTCTGTTATTTCAGTGAACATATTGTTCTTTCCACAACACTTTTTAGGCTTAGCAGGTATGCCACGTCGTATTCCTGATTATGCAATTCAATTTGCTGATTGGAATATGATTTCGAGTATCGGTGGCTTTATTTTTGGCGCCAGTCAGTTATTATTCTTATATATCGTGTATGACACCATTAAAGGTGGTACAGGCGAAAAAGTAACGGATGAAGTTTGGGAAGATGCTTCTAAGCATGGCTTAGAATGGACTTTGCCTAGTCCGGTTCCTTATCATACTTGGACTACACCACCAAGCGCCGTGCCAACTGAGCATGTTTTAGATACTCACTAACATAATGGGAATATATCTAGCCTTTTCAATAAAGGGCTAGATAGCCACTACATATAATGACAATAAAAAATAAAAACTTACTAACAGCGGTTATTTTGGTTGCTGTCGCGTTAATAGTTTATTTATTTGCGGTAGCTCAAGCGGTTTCTCAATGAGTGAAGAGCTTAGTAAAAAACATACTAAGCTAGTTCGAATATTGGTATTCGTAGCTGTTGCTATGTTCGGTTTTGGATATGCTTTGGTTCCCATTTACGACGTGTTATGTGAATGGAAATGGATAGAACGTGATAGGCCTGATGATATAAAGCAGGTTTCTGAAGCGACCTATAAAATCGATTTGGATAGAGAAATCACCGTAGAATTTATCACTACTTTGAATGAATCTACGCCGATGGAGTTTCATCCTGAAGTTAAGCAATTAAAAGTTCATCCGGGTGAATATCATACTGTGAATTTTTATGCTGAAAATAAAGCGAATAAGGTGATGGTTTCTAGAGCAATTGCTAGCTTTTCGCCAGCTCTAACCAGTAGTTACTTTGAAAAGACTCAATGTTTTTGTTTTTCAGAGCAAACTTTTCAACCTAAAGAAATTAAAATAATGCCGATGCGCTTTGTTATTAATCCTGATTTACCTGTAAGTTATAAAACAATTACTTTGTCATACACATTTTTTGATAATACTGATAAATCAGTAAATAAATAAAGGGGAAGCTGATGTCTACAAATACCGCTTATTACATTCCGCATAAAGCGACCTGGCCGGTTATAGGCACGATTGGTTTAATGATTATGCTGGCTGGTTTTGCAAATTATTTAAATGGTTCTTCTATTGGACCTACTATGATGGTGATAGGTCTGATTATTTTTATCGTCATGTTGGTGGGTTGGTTTACCTTGCAAGCCAAGGAAAGTGAATCGGGCATGTATAGTCATGGGGTAGGTATTTCTTACCGTATGGGAATGATGTGGTTCATTTTTTCAGAGATCGCATTTTTTGGGGTGTTTTTTGGCACCTTATGGTACACGCGTAATTTGTCCGTGCCTTGGTTAGGTTCGGGAGCAACCAAAGAAATTTTATATTCTGCTTATCAATCAACTTGGCCTACTAATGGTCCAGGTAATGTCGGCGGTCATTTTGAACCTATGGGTGCATGGGGATTACCTTTTGTTAATACTTTGCTTCTATTGTCGAGTGGAGTGACTTGTACCTGGGCTCATCATGGTCTATTGGCTAATCATAGAGATCAATTGATTAAAGGCTTGGCAGCTACTGTGTTCTTAGGGCTTCTATTTGTTGGCTTTCAGGCTATGGAATACCATGAAGCTTACACTGAAATGGGCTTGACTTTAGGATCAGGTATCTATGGATCTACGTTCTTTATGTTGACAGGCTTTCATGGTTTCCATGTTTGCGTGGGTGCTATTATTTTGAGTGTGGTGTTATTTCGTAGTGCTAGAGGCCACTTTAAACCAGAAAATCATTTCGCATTTGAAGCAGCTGCTTGGTATTGGCACTTTGTTGACGTGGTTTGGTTAGGATTGTTTATATTCGTTTATTTGATGTAAATGACTGTATTAAAGAAAGCGCGGACTTAATAGTCCGCGCTTTTTTTTTGCCACATTGATTAGAAATTGTTTGTTAGCAAAAGCTAGGTAGAACGCTGAATTAACAGAGTCAAAACTCATGAGTTTTGATTCAAAAAAGCAAGACAACACGCAAGCCGGAATCTGTAGGTTTAAGTCGATGCTGTATGATGTTGAATGAAGGAAAGTTAAGAAGTCTTTAATTAACAGCTTTAGCTTGAACGGGTTTTTGCATTTGCATGCCTTCGCCTATTCCATGTGGCGTAAAAATACCAGTAGCGACAGCTATAAAAAGAAAAATAAATAACAACATCGAGAGGCCAATACGAAAGGTCAGATCTCTAAGGGTTTTTTTAGATTGTTCTCCTTCTTTTCTGTTGATAAGGTGAAACAATGCAGAGCCGAGGCTGATAAGTATCAGGATAAAGGCAATAATGATGAGGCTTTTAATAATCATGATAAGAATTTTGTTAGTGATAGGGCGGGTAGTATTCTCGTTTAATAATGACTTTGTGCCAATAGCTAAATTTAACACTAGCTGTTTATTTGCAAAATGATGCTTATGAGATTTGAAAAGTTTCCTAGTTTGGCTTATTTGCTGTCGTTGGCGGTGTTGTGTAGTCTGGGTGTTTGGCAATTAGGCCGAGCAGAACAAAAGAGGCAGTTTATTGAGCAGCAAGCTCAAGGCTCAACTTCAACTGAAATTATAACTTTATCGAGTAATACGGTTTTTAATGCTGATAAACACCGGTATAAAAAAACCCAGGTAACGGGGCATTATGATAGTGCTCATCAATTCTTAATAGATAACCAATTCAGTGCAGGGAAGGTGGGTTATTTAGTATTAACTCCGTTTATTCTTGAGGGTGAATCAGTAGCTGTTTTAGTTAATAGAGGATGGTTGCCGTTAAATCTTGATAGAAAGGTTCTGCCTGAAGTAGAGATCAAAAGCGAATCTATTAATATTAGTGGTCGGATAAATAACTTTCCAAGTGTGGGGATTAAATTAGTGGGTGCAGAAATACCTACTGAAAGCTGGCCATCAGTTTTACAAGTGGTGGATACGGAGGTATTGTCAAAAAAATTGACTTATTCCTTAATGCCTTTTCAAATAGAATTAGATCAAGATCAGCAAGGCGGTTATAAGCGGGAATGGCAAGCAATAACTATTATGTTGCCTGAACAACATATCGCTTATGCTATACAATGGTTTGCTCTGGCAATAACGCTCACAATACTATTTATTGGGTATAGTTATAAAAAAAATGATAAATAAACAACAAAAGAAGAATCAATTATTAATACTGGCAATTTTTGGTTTGACTATTATTCCTTTTTTAATCGCTTGGGGATTAAAGGAATATCCTAGTATTCTAAAAGGTAGGACCAATAGTGGACAACTCATCATTCCTCCAGTTACTACCGAACGCGCTGACTATATAGGATTAGATGATTTTTCTTCTAAAAATATACAGGAGCTTTCAGGGCATTGGTTGGTAGTTAATGTTATACCAGAAGCTGCATGTAATGAGGTTTGTCTTGATGCATTAATAAAAAGCAAACAATTAAGATTGATGTTAAATAAAGAATTGCCTCGTACACGCCGAGTTGTTTTGGTGCTTAAAGAGTCTTCTGAAGCAGTGCAAAATCAATGGTGGTTAAAAGATAGCTTATTATCAAGATTACACCGTACAAAGAACCCAACTGATGATGCTTTGTTTTTAAGTTTACTGCATGAAGAAAATAAATTAGATGAGGCATTGATTCAAAGATTAATTGGCGGGGAAGATAAGGAGTTTGCACTTAGTTCCGATTTAATCAGGGTAAAGCCCAGCAATGAATTGTTAAAAAAATTGACCGACATTAGTCAGGGAAATTCGATATCGGATGGCACGTTGTTTTTAATAGATCCGCTAGGTAACTTAATGATGCAGTATTCTCCAGGATTTAATGCTTACAAAGTAAAAGAAGATCTTATGCATTTACTCAAAATTTCACAAATTGGTTAGTGGCAGACACATGTTTAGAAAATTAAGTCTATTTGGCGTTGTTTTAACGTTAGTTATTATTCTCTTAGGTTCATTTGCTCGTTTATCGGGCCTTGAACTGACTGCTCCAGTTATCGATATTTTAAAAGGCAGTGTTCATGTCGGTTTATCATCTATTTCAGCTCTGCTAACGTTAGTTTTGTTTTTATTATCTTGGCGATTTCAACCACGCAAAATTGCCGTTATAACGACATCTCTAGTCATAGTTCTATTGATAAGTTTGCAATCAGCTTTAGGTTTTTGGGCGCATGCTATAAATGCGATGCCTATTATCATCACCACACAAGTGTTGTTGAGCGTGCTAACTCTTGGGTTGTTTTTTGGACTCTATTTGCGCAGTAATCCTGCTGCTACAGTTCTGCTCAGTAATAGACGTAAGGGCTTAGGTTTGCTTGCACAATTGTCTGTGTTTGTTGTATTGATACAGATTTTTCTAGGTGTGTGGGTTAGCGCTAATCATGCGGCTTTGGCTTGCAACACTTTCCCTCAATGCAATGGATCTTGGTGGCCAGTAGGAGATTATCAACAAGCATTAAACTTTTTTAATGGCTTAGTAACAGGCTATACCGGTGTAATTTCATTTAATGCCCAAGTAGCTGCAAACTGGTTGCATAGAATCAGTGCATTACCCAGCTTTGTATTGCTCAGCTTGTTAATGTTTAGTGCAACGGCTACTTACTCATCAAAACCATTAAAAACAGCAGGTTATTGGTTGGGTTTCTTGATGTTTGCCGAAATAGGGCTGGGTATCGTTGGCATTAAACAAAATATGCCGCTATGGATGGCTATTGCTCATCATGTAACAGCTGCTTTATTGATGCTGCCTTTGATAGCGATTAGTTTTTATAGCCGATTTGGCGTTGGAGATCAGTTATCACCCATTATTGATGTTGTAGCTGAGTCGGAACTTGTTGTGCCATCAGTTCCTGATGATATTTCTGAGGCAGTTTATGTAGAGTTGCCTGCTGAATCACTCTATTTGCGTCTAAAATCTCAGTTAAAGCGAACACGTTCTGGGCTAAATAGCATACTAGCAAGTCTCCCTATCAGTCAGCAATCGATTAGTGATGAGTTGCTTGAGGATATAGAAGCCAGTTTAATCATGGCGGACGTCGGTATTGATGCAACAACAGAAATAATTAATCGCTTGAAGCAAGGGCTTGAACGCCATCAATTGAATGATGGTTTAGCCTTATCAACAGCAATAAAAGCAGAATTGCTTGCTATATTAAAACCTTGCAATATTCCGCTACATATTCCAAAACAAGATGGGCCATTTGTAATATTGGTGGTGGGTGTAAATGGGGCAGGTAAGACGACAACAATTGGTAAATTAGCCAAGCGACTTCAGGCTCAAGGTCATTCTGTCATGTTAGCTGCTGGTGATACTTTTAGAGCAGCTGCAGTTGAGCAGTTACAAGTTTGGGGTGAGCGTAATAATATTCATGTGGTTGCTCAGCATACAGGAGCTGACTCAGCATCGGTTATTTATGATGCTCTGCAATCGGCACAAGCAAAAGGTATTGATGTATTAATTGCTGATACTGCAGGTCGATTACATACCAAGTCACATTTGATGGATGAGTTAAAAAAAGTAAAGCGTATTATGGGTAAGTTAGATAGTGCTGCGCCTCATGAAGTATTATTGGTCTTAGATGCGGGTACTGGTCAGAATGCCTTGTCACAAGCCAAATTATTTAATGAAGCAGTGTCTTTAACGGGCATGGCATTAACGAAGTTAGATGGTACTGCAAAAGGTGGGGTTATTTTTGCTTTGGCTAAACATACAGGTATCCCTATTAGATTTATTGGAATAGGTGAGGGCATTGATGATTTACAAGACTTTAATGCTGATCAATTTGTTGATGCTCTATTCATAAAGGACTAAGGCATGATTAATTTCGATTCGGTCACTATGCGATATCCCGAAACTGGAGACGTATTGCGAAATGTAAGCTTTCATCTACAGAAAGGTGAAATAACATTTTTAACGGGCCACTCAGGTGCTGGAAAAAGTACCTTATTGAGATTAATTACTGCAATGGAGCGCAGTAGTCGGGGCAGAGTTATATTAGATGGCCAAGATCTAGGGCTAGCTAAAGAGCATCAATTGCCCTTTATAAGAAGAAAAATGGGCGTTATATATCAAGACTATAAGTTACTTTACGATAGAACTGTATTTGATAATGTAGCGCTACCTCTTGTTATTGCCGGATATGGGCATTATGAAGTAACTCGTAGAGTACGTGCGGCATTAGATAAAGTTAATTTGACTGGCAAAGAAAAGAAATACCCATTGGCTTTATCTGGAGGCGAGCAGCAGCGAGTTGGTATTGCAAGAGCTGTAGTCAATAAACCCCCTATTATTATAGCCGATGAGCCAACAGGAAATTTAGATCCAGAATTATCTGCTGAAATTATGCTATTGTTTGAGCAATTTCAGCAGGTTGGGGTTACGGTTTTGATTGCATCTCATGATATTTCTTTGATTACTCAACTGAATCATCGAGTGTTAAAGTTGGATCATGGTCAATTAGTTGCGAGTTGAGAAATGAAATACAGGAATAAAAATCAAGCTAGAAATAATGTGCAAGACAGTTCTGCTAAGCAGGCTAATAGGCAAACAAAAGTTGCTGGAGGTAATTTTGTTGATAAATTACACGCTTATAGAGATCAGCATGCACATGCTTTATTTTCAAGTTTAGGGCGTATTGTTGCTGCACCTTTTAATTTAATCATGACTATTTCCGTACTAGCCATTGCAATATCATTTGTAAGTGGTTTCTATATTTTGGAAGTAAACATACAGCAATTAGCAGTACATATAGAAGCTAATAATCAAATATCTTTATTTTTAAGAGATGATGTTTCTGAAGCTCATGCCAATAAATTAGCTGAAAGTATTAGAAAAAATAGTAATGTACAAAACGTCAAACTAATAACTAAAGAAGAAGCTGCAACAGAATTCCAAACTTATAGCGGATTTGGATCAGCAATCAATGAATTAGAAAAAAATCCATTACCAATAGTCTTGCAAGTTTTGCCAAAAAAGAATTTAGACGATATACATGAATTGGAGGCTTTGCAAAAAGAATTTCAGCAATCACCCGAGGTTGATGTTGTTCAGATAGATTTGCAATGGATAGAGCGTTTGCAATCCATAACTAATGTTGTGAAATTGTTCGCTAATATGCTAAGTATATTGTTGGGAGTAGCAGTATTAGTCATTATTGGCAACACTGTGCGTTTAGAATTACACAATCGTCGAGAAGAAGTAGTGATTCTAAAGTTAGTTGGAGCTACAAATTCATTTATACAGCGTCCATTTTTGTATGCTGGTTTTTGGATAGGTTTTATATCGAGTATATTTGCTTGGTTTATTGTAACGGTGCTAATGCTTATATTGAGATATTCTGTTGAGAAACTATCCAGTCTTTATGGTGGAAGTTTTCATATGTTATTTTTGAGTCTAACAGATACATTGACATTGATAGTTGTCTCTTCGTTACTGGGTGTTTTTGCATCTTGGACTGTAATTAGCTATCAAATGCATACTACCCGTTTAAAGAAGCAAAAAATCCTAAAAGTATGAATTTGTAACTGATGATGGGCTTTAAGCTCGTTTTTCTGCAGAGAGAGCGAGTAGGTCGTCAAGCACTGCTTAGATTTATAAAGAAATAAGAAGCCAATGAGCAATCTGTTCTTTCACAATGGTCATAATGTGTTTTTTAAATAAATCGCATGGATAGTTAGGTCTTAAATAAAATTATTAGCACTCGCAAGCATTGAGTGCTAATATTTGCAAAAATTTTATTTAAGGAGATTCTATGACTGCTTTAGCCTTACCAATTAATTTATCAGTTGGAACATTTGATGCTTACTTGAATTTAGTGCGTCAAATGCCTCGGCTGACCTTAGATCAAGAGCGTGAATTAACGCTAAAATATAAAGACCATGGAGATTTAGACGCTGCACGCGATTTAGTGATGAGCAATTTGAGGTTCGTTGTTCATGTTGCTAGAGGTTATAGCGGCTATGGTTTATCAATGCCGGATATTATTCAAGAGGGTAATATTGGCTTAATGAAAGCAGTTAAACGTTTCGATCCTAATGTTGGTGTGCGTTTGGTTTCATTTGCTGTACATTGGATCAAGGCTGAAATACACGAATATGTTATTAAAAATTGGGGAATAGTTAAAGTTGCTACAACAAAAGCTCAACGTAAACTTTTCTTTAATTTACGGAAATCTAAGCAGGATATAGGTTGGTTGTCAGGAGATGAGGCAAAGGCGATAGCAGAGGATTTGAATGTTAGTCTAAGTGATGTTTATGAAATGGAAACACGATTAGGCAGTCCTGATATGTCATTTGATATGCCGGTTGATGAGGGAGCTGATGAGTTATATTGTGCGCCAGTCAATTATCTTCAACAACACGGCGCTGATCCATTGGAATTGCTTGAAAATGCGGATTGGGAGGGGCATGGTCAAGATTTATTAGCAGAGGCTATGTCAGAATTGGATCCTCGTAGTTTAGATATATTAACTAGTCGTTGGTTAGTCGATAAAAAAGCAACCTTGCATGAATTAGCTGATCGCTATAACGTATCTGCAGAGAGAATTAGGCAGTTAGAACAAAATGCAATGAAAAAATTAAAAACTTCTGTTGTGCGTTAGAGAGTGGTAAGCAATAATTTTTAGTATTTGCTTGTGTTCTTAAAAATAAGAATTGCTGTTATTTTGCAGTAATATTTAATGAGTTCTTAAGATGGAAAAAGCCTTCGTCCTAATATATAGGGGAAGGCTTAATATCATTTGATAAGATTTAACTTGGATTAAGCAAATTTAATAAGGATTGAGCCTGTTCAGCAGCTTCATGTCCAAGACTAGTTAAATAGCCACCATCATCATGGGTTATCAAACCTTTGTCAAAAAGGCGTTGTGTTGCTGCGATGTTTTCTTCTGTTGCCGTTTTATGTACTTTGATCCCTTCAAGCGTCGTATCTAAATTGTAGCGGATAAGAATGTTTAATTCGTCTACAAGATTTTTATTATAGGGCATAGTCAGTCCTCAAGATTCCAATAAGAAGATTGACTAGCTTAATGCTTTTTAAAAAAAAGCTGTAGTATTTTCTATGCAGCACAAAAATTTAGCTTAAAAAATACAGATAATCACTTCTGGCAATATAATTAAATAATTCGGTGAGAGGTAAGGGATGGCGGCAATGGTTTTAGATAACTTATTGCTTATTAAATGTTTTATTTTTAGAAAGTCAAGTGAGTAATAATTATGGAAATGTATTTAAGAAGGATGAACTATTGATCATAAATATTTTGGATTGACAGTTGTCCCTATTCTCATTTAAAGTTGTGTCCGCAAAACAAGTATGTAACCAACTATAACTATTAATATAACCCTTCGGAGCACATAAAATGGCAAAAGCATTAATTCAAATGGCATTAGATTCACTGGATTTCGACGCAACAGTAGCTCTTGCTACCACTGTAGCACCGTATGTTGATATTTTTGAAATCGGAACTCCATGTATCAAACATAATGGTATCAATCTGGTAAGAGAACTAAGAGCTAGATTCCCAGAAAAATTATTACTAGTAGACCTTAAAACAATGGATGCTGGCGAATATGAAGCAACACCTTTCTATGCAGCAGGCGCTGATATTGTTACAGTTCTTGGTGTATCAGGTTTGGCAACTTGCCAAGGTGTAATCAAAGCAGCAAACGCTCATGGCGCAGAAGCTCAAATCGACTTAATTAATGTTGATGACAAAGCAGCTTGCGCACAAGCAACTTGCGAAGCTGGTGCACAAATCATGGGTATTCACACAGGTTTAGATGCACAAGCAGCGGGTCACACACCTTTTGCTGACTTGAATCAAATCGCAGCACTGGGCTTACCAGTTAGAATTTCTGTTGCTGGCGGTATCAAAGCATCAACTGTACAAGACGTAGTAAGAGCCGGTGCGAACATTATCGTAGTTGGCGCAGCTATCTACGGTGCAGCATCACCTGCTGATGCCGCTCGTGAAATTCGCGAATTAGTTGACGCTGTATAATTATGCATCAGCAACTTATCATAGAAAAGATTTCAAGCATTCTTGAAGCAACAGATGATTCGTATGACGTTAAGCTAACTTCTTTGCTTGATAGTGCAAAACGAATATTTATCGCAGGTGCTGGTCGCTCCAAGCTGGTTGGCAATTTTTTTGCGATGAGATTGGTGCATGGTGGATATGATGTAAGCGTTGTTGGCGAAATCGTTACACCAAGTATTAAAGATGGTGATCTATTGATTATTATCTCCGGATCTGGAGAAACTGAACAATTGATAGCATTCACTAAAAGTGCAAAAAAAATCGGTGCAAAAATCGTGTTGATTTCAGCTAAGAGTGAGTCAACAATTGGTGATATGGCCGACGCAGTATTTCAAATAGGACGCTCAGAACAATATGGTAAAGTTTTGGGTATGCCTATGGGAACTGTATTTGAACTTTCAACCTTATTGTTTTTAGAGGCTACTATTTCTCATGTTATCCATGAAAAAGGTATTCCTGAAGAAATAATGAGAGAAAGGCATGCTAACTTAGAGTGATGTCAAAAGAACGAGTGGTTTTGCTGCTCGTTCTGTTTTTTCAATCCAATATTAAAAATATTTCGTGACAAGTTTTTAAATAATGAAATTTGTCATTACATGTAATTTAAAAAATAATGAAGGAGAATAATATGACTTCGCGTAGAGAATTAGCGAACGCCATACGCGCTTTAAGCATGGATGCCGTACAAAAAGCAAACTCTGGACATCCAGGTGCTCCTATGGGGATGGCGGATATCGCCCAGGTATTGTGGAATGATTTTTTGAACCATAATCCAACTAATCCTCAATGGTCAAACCGAGATCGTTTTGTGCTTTCCAATGGCCACGGTTCAATGCTGATTTATTCTTTGTTGCACCTGACTGGCTATGATTTACCAATCGAAGAGCTGAAAAGCTTTCGTCAACTTCATTCAAAAACACCAGGTCATCCAGAATATGGTTATGCACCGGGCGTTGAAACAACCACTGGTCCATTAGGTCAAGGTATTACTAATGCAGTTGGTATGGCTATTGCTGAAAAGGCACTGGCGGCTCAATTTAATAAAGATGGACATAAAATCGTTGATCACCATACCTATGTATTTTTAGGTGATGGTTGTTTAATGGAAGGTATTTCTCATGAAGCTTGTTCATTAGCTGGAACTCTAGGACTAGGTAATTTAATCGCATTTTGGGACGATAATGGAATTTCCATTGATGGTCATGTTGAAGGTTGGTTCACAGACAATACTCCAAAACGATTTGAGGCGTATGGATGGCATGTAATTTCTGACGTTGATGGTCATGATGCTTTAGCTATTTCTAACGCAATTGAATTAGCTAAGTCTATTACAGATAAGCCAACCATGATTTGCTGTAAAACAACTATTGGTTTTGGTTCTCCTAATAAAGCTGGTAGCCATGCTTGTCACGGTGCAGCATTAGGTCAAGATGAAATTAACTTAACCAAAGCTGCTTTAGGCTGGGATCATGAGGCATTTGTAATTCCTGCTGAAGTCTATGCAGGCTGGGATGCTAAAGTAAAAGGTTTAGCAGCAGAAAATCAATGGAATGAAAAATTTGCTGCATATCAAGTTGCTTATCCTGAATTAGCTGCTGAATATATACGTCGTACAACAGGTGATTTACCCAGTACTTGGCAAGCAGATGCTGAAGCTTTTTTAAGTTCGGTCAATGCAGAGGCTAAAACAACTGCGACTCGCTTATCTTCATTAGCAGCAATCGAAGGTTTTGCGAAAATACTACCTGAAATATTTGGTGGTTCTGCTGACTTAGGTTGTTCAAATATGACTGAATGGTCTACCTATAGACCAATGCGTGCAGATAAGCCAAATGCAAATTACGTAAACTATGGTGTACGTGAGTTTGGTATGTCAGCAATTATGAATGGTATTGCTTTACATGGTGGATTTATTCCATTCGGTGCGACATTCTTGATGTTTTCAGAATATGCGCGTAATGCTTTACGCATGGCTTCATTGATGAAGATTCGTTCAATTTTTGTCTATACACATGACTCAATCGGTTTAGGTGAAGACGGTCCTACTCATCAACCAGTAGAGCAAACTGCAACTCTTCGATTGATTCCTGGTATTCAAGTTTGGCGTCCTTGTGATGCAGTAGAAACGACAGTTTCTTGGAAATCTGCTTTTGAACGTCAGGATGGACCTTCAATTTTGGTTTTCTCAAGACAAAATCTGCCGCATGTGCCACGTACAGAACAACAAATTGCTGATATTTCTCGAGGCGGCTATGTGATAAGTGATTCTGTAGGTCAGCCTGAAGCAATTATTATAGCTACCGGTTCAGAAGTTGAGTTAGCTTTGAAAGCAGCCGATGAACTTAAGGCGGCAGGAAAAAATATACGCGTAGTCTCTATGCCATCGACAAATATTTTTGATGCTCAAGATGCTGATTATCGCGAATCTGTTTTACCATCTTCGGTGACTAAGCGTGTTGCAGTTGAGGCGGGCGTAACTGATGGATGGTGGAAGTATGTTGGTACTAACGGTAAAATTGTTGGTCTCGATCGTTTTGGCGAGTCTGCACCTGCAGGTCAGCTTTTCAAAGAGTTCGGCTTCACCGTTGAAAATGTAGTTAAAAACGTAGAAGCAGTTCTATAGGATTTACAAAAGTTACACATATTAATTTGGATAAAGTATTCTCGAGTGTAGATGCATTTATTACTACATTCGAGAAATTTACCCTCTTCTTACGACTTTTAGGTGAGCAAAGTGAAAAAGAATAAATTGACCAAAGGTGCATTTGTTGTGTTGCTGTTAGCAAATGCTGTAGTAAGTGCAGATCAAAAATATCCAGCCGCAGACTTCCAACCGGAAGTAGTTTTTCAAGATAACGCTTATATAGCTAAAGGCAGTGCATCTAGTTCTGTTGCAGCAAAACCAGCTGAATCAAAAAAAGTTGAATCTGTTTCTGCTAAAAAGCAAGAAGTGGACTCAAAATATCCAGCTGCTGATTTTCAGCCAGAAGTTTTATATCAAGATAAAAATTATAAACCAAGCCCAGCTCCTGTAGCAAAAGCTCAAACAGTGACTTCAAAAGTTACAGCTACTGAAGACGTAAAAAAATCAACGTCTACTGAGACTAAAGAAGATTCTTCTGAATTAACCTATCTATTAGGTTTAGCTGTGCTAGCTTGTGCAGGTTTTTTCTTAAGAAAACAAAGTGCAGCGACAACTCAGAAAAAAACAAATATACCTGCAACTACTGTTAGAAAATCCTATGCTCTTAATACAGGTGTAGCTAAATATTTAAATAAAGTATCAGGCACTGGTGTTTCAAGATATCTTGAATCGCATGTCAAAGTAGCAACAGTTTCTACGGGTGTTGCTAAATATATGGCGAAACAATCTATTGCAGCAAAAGCTAATGTGAATAATGCTGCAACTGGCGTTGAAAAATATATGCGTGATCGGGGATAAATAATGAGCCAAAATAACTTGGGTGGTTTTCTTTTTCCTGCTGTTGCCGGTTTGTTCTTTTTTATGAAGCGACCTAGTGTTAATGAAGTAGTTCATACGCATTATCCAGTTTTTTATAAAGACACAAGTGGACTAACAGGTGTTGCTAAATATTTAGCTTATCAAGATGAAGTTTTGCAATCACAATTGCTTGCTGATGAACTTGCTAAGCAGCAACCTGAAGTATCGAAGAGTAGCGTATCAAAATATTTAGACAGCCAAGAAAAAATTCAGGTTACTGGTGTGGCTAAATATATGCTTAGACAGGCAATAGTAGAAAGACAACAAATTAATACATCCAAGGCTCATCAAGGTTCTGGTGTCGAAAGATATTTAAAAAATAACAGTAATAATGCGCCCCAGTTAAGTGGTGTGGCTAAATATTTAAAGCATCAAGCTAGTTTGCCACAACCTAGTAACGTTGCTAAATATATGGCTAAGCAGGCTGCCCTTGAAGTCTTAAAAGCTAAAGTTGCTCCTGTGCAACTTTCTGGTGTGGCTAAATATTTAAATCTTCAAGAAAGTATGCCAAAACCGAGTAAAGTTGAGAAATATTTGGCACAACAAGCTATTTTAGACGCAAAGAAAGTTAATTCAGTAATTGTTACTGCTAAGAATGAATTAACTGGTGTTTCTAAATATTTAGATCATCAAGCTTCTTTGCCTCAACCAAGTAAGGTTGAAAAATATATGAAAAGACAAGTTTTGTTAGAACAAAGTATCCCTGTTATTGCTGAAACAAGTGTAGACAAATACATGCGTATTCAAGGCTAATTAACTGTTTTTTAAATACACCGTTATCCTAATTGATAACGGTGTATTTTTTTGTTTAAACTAAACGATGCCTGTTTTTATTGTTTATTGAAAAGAAAAACAGCAAATGTTTTGATCAGTAATAATTGATTTTCTTCATTTACACCTTATTCATCTTCATCCAAAATTCAAATAGTTGCATTTCATTCTGGGTTGAATGACGGTGCTACATTAATTTTAACTTAATTTTAAAGAGGGCCTGTCATGGGTATAAATTTACTAGAACAACTTAAAGCAGTAACTGTAGTCGTTGCCGATACTGGTGATATTCAAGCCATTGAAACATTTAAACCTCGCGATGCAACTACTAATCCTTCCTTAATTACTGCGGCTGCACAAATGCCACAGTACCAAGGTATTGTTGATGATACATTAAAAGGTGCGCGTGAAACATTAGGTGCTGGCGCAACTGCTACAGAAGTTGTTACGTTAGCATTTGATCGTCTTGCTGTTTCTTTCGGTCTTAAAATTCTTGAAATCATTCCTGGCCGAGTTTCTACTGAAGTTGATGCGCGTTTATCATTCGATACTGATGCAACTATAGCTAAAGGACGTGATTTAATCGCACAATACGAAGCTGCTAACGTTTCACGTGATCGCGTATTAATCAAAATTGCTGCAACTTGGGAGGGTATTCAAGCTGCGGCAGTTTTAGAAAAAGAAGGTATTCACACTAACTTAACTTTATTGTTTGGTTTACATCAAGCGGTTGCATGTGCTGAAAATGGCATTACGTTGATCTCTCCTTTCGTAGGTCGTATTCTTGATTGGTACAAAAAAGATACTGGTCGTGATTCTTACGCTCCTACTGAAGATCCAGGTGTCGTTTCTGTTACTGAAATCTATAATTATTACAAAAAATTTGGTTATAAAACAGAAGTTATGGGTGCAAGCTTCCGTAACGTTGGTGAAATCACTGAATTAGCAGGTAGTGATTTATTAACCATTGCTCCTTCATTATTGGCTGAGTTACAAGCGACTGAAGGTGAGTTGCCACGTAAATTAGATCCAGAAAATGCTGCTAACTTAACTATTGAAAAATTATCAATAGATAAGGCTACCTTCGATGCTATGCATGCAGAAAATCGTATGGCTACTGATAAATTGGCAGAAGGCATCAGCGGCTTCGCAACTGCTTTAGAAGCTTTAGAAGAATTACTTGCAAACCGTTTAGCTAGTTTAGAAGGCTAATTTATTTAAGCATTCAATAATGGTGGTTATGATTTCATAGCCACCTTTTTTATTGCTTTAATTTTCTTTTAACTTCTATAACCTTCAATAGGACTCATAATGTCACAAAAAATATTAGACGTAGTAAAACCAGGTGTAGTTACTGGTGCTGATGTACAAAAAGTTTTTGAAATTTGCAAAGCAAATAAATTTGCTTTGCCTGCCGTTAACGTAATCAATACTGATTCAATCAATGCTGTTTTAGAAGCAGCTGCTAAAGTTAAATCAGCAGTATTTGTTCAATTCTCTAACGGTGGGGCTGCATTTGTTGCTGGTAAAGGTTTAAAGGCTGAAGGTCAACAAGCTGCAATCTTAGGCGCTATCTCAGGTGCTAAGCATGTGCACTTAATGGCTGAAGCTTATGGCGTACCAGTTATTTTACATACTGATCATGCTGCTAAAAAACTATTACCATGGATTGATGGCTTATTAGATGCTGGTGAAAAACACTTTGCAGAAACTGGTAAACCATTGTTCAGTTCACACATGTTAGATTTATCTGAAGAAAGCCTAAAAGAAAATATCGAAATTTGTGGTCAATATTTAGCGCGTATGTCTAAAATGGGCATGACACTTGAAATTGAGTTAGGTGTAACTGGTGGTGAAGAAGATGGAGTTGATAACAGCAATTTAGATCATTCATTGCTTTACACTCAACCTGAAGATGTAGCTTATGCGTATGAAGAATTAAGCAAGATTAGTCCTAATTTTACAATCGCAGCTTCTTTTGGCAACGTACATGGTGTTTATAAACCAGGCAACGTTAAATTAACGCCAACTATTTTAGATAATTCACAAAAGTATGTGTCTGAAAAATACGGTGTTCCTGCTAATACATTAAACTTCGTATTTCATGGTGGTTCTGGTTCAACAGCTGCTGAAATTGAAGAATCAATTAGCTACGGCGTTGTAAAAATGAACATTGATACTGATACTCAATGGGCAACTTGGGAAGGTATTATGAACTACTACAAGAAAAACGAAGGTTACTTACAAGGTCAAATTGGAAACCCAGAAGGCGACGATAAACCTAATAAAAAATTCTATGATCCACGTGTCTGGCAACGTGAAGGTGAAGTTGGAATGGTTGTACGTTTAGAACAAGCATTTAAAGAGTTGAATGCTGTTAATACTTTATAAGTAAAAACTTCTTTATCTTAAAAAAGCCGATGCTCTACATCGGCTTTTTTTATGGCTCTTTTTATCTAATTAATTGCTACTCAAAAAGATTCTCTTTTAAGTTGACGGTTTTAAATTCAAGAGTTTAGCTGTTCAATTGTATTTTATTAAATCTATATTATGAACATTATCGCGATTTATCCTGGTACATTTGATCCCATTACCAATGGACATTTGGATATTATATCTAGAGCTTCTAAACTTTATGATGAAGTTATTGTAGCTGTAGCTGTAAATAGAGGTAAAACTCCGTTATTTACCCTTGATGAGCGAGTTGAATTAGCTCGTTTAGTTACTCCAGAGTATTCTAATGTGCGTGTTATAGGATTTGATAATTTATTGGTGGATTGTGCACAAGAACAAGGTGCTAATGTTATTCTTAGAGGCTTGCGTGCGGTTTCTGATTTTGAGTATGAATTTCAATTGGCGGGTATGAATAGACGACTTGCTCCACAACTAGAAACTATGTTTTTAACACCCGCTGAGCAATATGAGTTTATTTCTTCAACGATGATTCGTGAGATAGCAATGTTAAAAGGTGATGTAGCATGTTTTGTACCTAAGAAAGTACATCAACGTTTAATTGAAAAGTTTAAGTAGGATTTTAAATGGCACTTATTATAAATGACGAATGTATTAATTGTGATGTTTGTGAGCCTGAATGCCCCAACGCTGCAATCTCACAAGGAGAAGATATTTATATTATCAATCCTGATTTATGTACTGAGTGTGTTGGCCATCACGGCTTACCACAATGTATTGAAGTATGTCCTGTAGATTGTATAGATAAGGATCCAAAATACGTTGAAGATCAAGAATCGCTATATCAAAAATATTTAAAATTGACTAAAGCCTGATGAGCACAATTTCACAGGCTTAATATAGATTCATTAATAATTAATGTTAATCTCATGCACCATAAGTAATCTATATAAGTTTGTTATTGATGAATGATATTTTTTACTTGTTTGTGTGCATAAAAAACTACCCTCAAGCACAAAAAGCTTCAATCTTTGCCAAGATACTTTGAGCATCTAACCCACAGACGGCCAATAACTCTTCACGCGTGCCTTGTTCGACAAAACTATCAGGTAAGCCTATATTTAAGACCGGCATTAATATGCGCTTGGCTTGTAGAAAGTTATTAACTGCACTGCCAGCGCCACCAGCAATGACATTTTCTTCAACAGTGACCAATACATCGTAACTTTTGGCTATGTCTAGCAGTAACTGTTCATCGATAGGCTTAATAAAACGCATGTTAACCACGGTTGCATTAAGTTGCTTTCCTACCGTTAAGGCTGGTGTAACCATGCTGCCCCACGCTAAAATAGCAATACGACTCCCTTGATGACGAATTTCAGCTTTTCCGATTTCAAGTGGCTCTAAGCTTGCTTGAACTGTAACGCCAGGACCTTTTCCGCGTGGGTAACGAACCGCAGCAGGCCCTTCGAACAAATAACCGGTACTAAGCATTTGTCGACATTCATTTTCATCGGCTGGTGCCATGACCAACATATTAGGAATGCAGCTTAGATAACTGTAATCAAAACTACCGGCATGTGTTGGGCCATCTGGGCCTACCAAACCTGCACGATCTAAGGCAAATAACACATCCAGATTTTGTAAAGCGACATCATGGATAAGTTGATCATAACCCCGTTGTAAGAACGTCGAATAAATAGCCACGACGGGCTTTGCACCTTGGCAAGCTTGACCGGCAGCTAAAGTCACCGCATGTTGTTCGGCAATCGCGACATCAAAATAACGTTTAGGGTATTGTTCTGAAAACTTAACTAAACCAGAACCTTCACGCATGGCAGGAGTAATACCTAAGAGACGCTCATCTTTGGCAGCCATATCGCATAACCAATTACCAAATACTTCCGTGTAAGTCGGATGTATAGATGCAGCCGATTTAGGTAGACTATCTTGGCTAGGATCAAAAGCCGGTACGCCATGATAAGCGAGCGGATCTTTTTCGGCAGGTGCATAGCCTTTGCCTTTTTTAGTGACAATATGTAAAAAACGCGGGCCAGAAATCGCTTTAAGATTCTCTAAAGTCGGCACCAGCATATCTAAATCATGACCATCAATCGGGCCAATATAATTAAAGCCTAATTCTTCAAACAACGTGCCTGGCACGATCATGCCTTTCATGTGCTCTTCGGTTTTACGCGCCAATTCCCAAACACTCGGCATTTTACTTAAGGCTTTTTTACTTTCCTCGCGAACGGAGGAATAGAATTTACTGGATAAAATTTTAGTCAGGTAGTTATTTAAAGCGCCTACTGGTGGTGAAATTGACATTTCATTATCGTTTAAAATGACCAGTAGATTCGCATCAATAGAGCCCGCATGATTCATTGCTTCAAAAGCCATACCACCGGTAATACTGCCATCACCAATAATGGCGACCATCTGCTTATCTTCACCTTTTAATTCAGAAGCGATAGCCATACCTAAAGCGGCACTGATAGAGGTGCTAGAATGCCCTACGCCAAAAGCATCATATTCACTTTCTGAACGATTAGGAAAAGCAGAGACCCCATCTCGAGTACGGATAGTGGTCATTCTTTCTTTACGACCCGTTAAGATTTTATGAGGGTAAGCTTGATGACCGACATCCCAGACCAATTGATCGCTAGGCGTATCAAAAACATAATGCAGTGCCACCGTCAATTCAACAGTGCCTAAGCCTGCAGAAAAATGACCACCCGAAATGCTCACGGTATGCGTTAAATAGTCACGCAACTCTTTGGCTAAAGGCTTTAACTGATCTTTACTTAAATTACGTACATCAGCGGGGCTGTTGATGTT
>QVQD01000056.1 GCA_003584875.1 Methylococcales bacterium | reverse complement strand
CATACGCCCTTATAAAATAAGCTCTATAACATTAGACTTTCGATATTGGGCGTATGCAATACGCCCCTACGGTGTTTTTTATCGTTTTCACGCCGATAAGAAACTTGTGTAGATACCTATGCTCTTAAGCCTAAAAGTCAACGATTAAGCTAGTGTCCCGTTTTAAATTGGTAGCCACAAATGTTAGGCTTAACTTTTAGCCTTTAGCCTTTCGCCTTTAGCCTTTAGCCTTTAACCTTTCGCCTTCTATTAAGCTTTCCTTGCAATAGTCTTTATGTGCCGTTAAAGTCTGCTCGGGTGTTTTTAATTCAGAATATTTTTACTTACTCATTTGAAGGTGTCGTCCATGAAAATTTATGCTTACTGGCCGGTGTTGGCGGTTTTATTTTGCATGTCGGCAATGGCCGCAGATTTAGATCGATCTAGTGTTGAGCAGCGCCTTGCTAAGGCCGATAAGAGTCAACTTGCAGATCTGCGTAGAAAAGATTTAACTGATATTGATCTATCTAACTTAGACTTTAAAAATGCTGACTTATGGGGCTCGGATTTACGTCGCTCTAATTTTAGTAACAGTGATTTGTCTGGTTTGAATTTAGACTTGTCGGTGTTATCGAAAGTTAATTTCAAACATGCCAATTTATCTAAGACCAGTATCTTTGGTGTTCATGTTGGTGGTGCAAATTTAACTGATGCAAACTTGAGTCATAGTCGCTTTATTGGTGTGATGGATAGAGCTAATTTATCTCATGCTGATTTGTCTCACGCTTTATGGGGTGCGGATATGAAAAATCAGTCTATGGGTTTGATGCGCGCAAGTTTGAATAATGTTGATTTAACATCGGCCAATCTTTCCTATGCTAATTTTGATCGCGCTTTGATGCGCCATGCTAATTTTTCTGGCGCAAATCTACAAAATGCGGTGTTATTCGGCGTGGATTTATCAGGAGCTGATTTTACGGGCGCTAATTTGTCAGGAGCCGATTTAACAGGAACTACCTTAGAAGATACTAATTTTTCGGGAGCTGATTTAACAGGAACTCGTTTTGCTGGTATTAAAGATAAATCTAAATTGAAGGGCTTGAGTTCAAGTAAAAATCTGGATAAAGCGATTATAGATTGATGGTTTTCGTTATTCTGATTGTAATAGTCGGCTTTCAACTTAAGGTGGGATAGTTTAGGTGCAGGCTAAAGGCTAAAGGCTAAAGGCTAAGGATTAAGTTAGCTGCTAGGCATAGTTCTTAGCCTTTAATCTTTCGCCTTTTGCCTGCACTATATCGACCTGTCTAAAAGTGAATGTTTGAGCTAAACTGTCCCGCCTTATATATTTAAAGTATCGAGTATGAATCACTATGAGTAAACGTAAGTCCGGCCTTAATGTGCATGGCATTCTATTATTAGATAAGCGACTAGGTGTTTCATCAAATAAAGCCTTGCAAGAAGTGCGTCGTTTATTTAATGCAAACAAAGCGGGACATACTGGCAGTCTTGATCCCCTGGCGACAGGCTTATTGCCGCTATGTTTTGGTGAAGCAACCAAGGTTTCTGCGCTGATGCTGGATGATAATAAACGTTATCAAGTCGTGGTTCAGTTAGGTGTTATGACCGATACCGGTGATGCTGAAGGGGAGGTGATCAAAACCGCTGAGGTTCCTGATATTAGCAATAATGAGCTAATGCACTGTTTGCAGCAGTTTACGGGTGAAATTGATCAAGTCCCACCTATGTATTCTGCATTAAAACATAATGGTAAAAAGCTTTATGAACTAGCAAGAGAGGGGATTTCTATTGAGCGTAAAGCTAGACGAATTAATATTTTTGATCTCGTGTTATTAGAGAGCTCCTTAACGGGGCAGGATAGGACTAATCAATTAATCTTGGAAGTATTTTGCTCCAAAGGCACTTATATAAGGTCATTGGCTGAAGATATTGGTGATGCTTTAGGAAGTTGTGGCACAGTACTGGCTTTACGTAGGCTTGAGGCGGGAATATTTAATATAGCGCAGGCTAAAACCATTGAGCAACTTACAGCAATGACTGCTCAAGAATTACAAAACTCCTTGATAGCGATTGATAAGCCACTATTAGCTTATCCTTCAGTGCAGTTATCTGAGCAGCAAACAGTTGCTATAAAATATGGTCAATCGGTGCAATTAGAGGTGGGTTTGATTGAAGGCACAGTGCGCTTATATAATGATGATGTGTTTTTAGGCTTGGGAGAAATGCTTTTGGATGGTAAAATAGCTCCCAAGAGATTATTCAATATGGATAATCACTAGCAAAGTAGTTAATTTCTACTTTGCAGATGTTGGTTTCTACACCCTAACGTGGAAATCAATATAATTCAAAGCCGTCTTTTGACGGCTTTTATTTTTAATTTTAATCTTAGGGATTATAAATGCCATTTACAGCAGAACAAAAAAAAGCGGTAGTCGAAGCTTATCGTCAATCTGAAACTGATACAGGTTCACCTGAAGTACAAGTTGCTTTGTTAACAGCCCACATCACACATTTAACACCTCATTTCGCAGCTCATAAAAAAGACAACCATTCACGTCGCGGTTTGTTGCGTATGGTTAATCAACGTCGTAAATTGTTGGATTATTTAAAAAATAAAGATATCAGTCGTTACCGTTCATTAATTGAGCGCTTAGGTTTACGTAAATAAAAGCCCCAAATAAACGCTACCACTGTAGGTTGGGTTAGTTAACGCTAACCCAATACTTGCCTCTATATAACCTTTACACAAAGGAACCCAATAGTGAATCCTATTAGGAAAGAATTTCAGTACGGCGATAAACTCGTTAGTCTAGAAACTGGTGAAATAGCTCGTCAAGCCGACGGCGCTGTCATCATTGATGTTGATGGTACATCTTTACTTGTTACTGTCGTTGGTAAAAAAGAAGCGGCGGGTGGAGATTTCTTTCCATTAACCGTTAATTATCAAGAAAAAGCCTATGCAGCGGGAAAAATTCCTGGTGGATTCTTCAAAAGAGAAGGGCGTCCTAGCGAACAAGAGACTTTAACTTCAAGACTGATTGATAGACCGATACGTCCTCTATTTCCTGAAGGCTATACCAACGAAGTTCAAATCATTGCTACTGTGATTTCTTTGAATCCAGAGATTGATCCAGAAATTCCTGCTTTGTTAGGCGCATCAGCTGCTTTAGCAGTTTCTGGCTTGCCTTTCAATGGTCCTATCGGTGCGGCTTGTGTCGGTTATAAAGACGGTGCTTATTTAATAAATCCATCGCCTAGTGCCTTAAAAGAATCAGAGTTAACCTTAGTCGTAGCAGGTACGGCTCATGCAGTATTAATGGTTGAATCTGAAGCGTTGGGTCTTTCTGAAGAAGTCATGTTGGGTGCCGTATTGTTCGGGCACGAACAAATGCAAGTGGCGATTAACGCCATCAACGAGTTTGCTAATGATGCCGGAGCTGGTGTTGTTGAGTGGGTTGCTCCAGAAGCTAATAATGAGCTGATTCAATTAGTAACAGATGAAGTAGAAGCTGGTATTAAAGACGCTTATACCATCGCTGAAAAATTAGTTCGCCAAGAACAACTTAAAGCTATTCGTAATGCGGTTGTTGAGAAGTTATCGGAAAATTATGCCGAAAAAGACATCAGAGGCATTATTGAGCACTTAGAATATCGCATCGTACGTAACGCTATTCTTGATGAAGGTAAGCGTATTGACGGTCGCGCTTTAGATAAAATTAGACCGATTACTATCAGAACAGGTGTATTACCAAGAACACATGGATCTGCTTTGTTTACTCGCGGCGAAACTCAGGCCTTAGTTGTTGCTACCCTAGGTACTGCTCGTGATGCACAAATTATTGATGCCTTGGCTGGTGAATATAAAGAACCATTCATGTTGCATTACAACTTCCCTCCCTACAGCGTGGGTGAAACGGGTTTTGTGGGTTCACCAAAACGTCGCGAAATTGGTCATGGCCGTTTAGCAAAGCGTGGCGTTGCCGCTGTTTTGCCAAATATGGATGAGTTCCCTTATACCATTCGTGTGGTGTCTGAAATTACTGAATCTAATGGCTCAAGCTCTATGGCTTCAGTCTGTGGCAGTAGTTTGGCGTTAATGGATGCTGGTGTGCCTATTACTTCACCTGTTGCGGGTATCGCAATGGGCTTGATTAAAGAAGGCGATAACTTTGCAGTTTTATCTGACATCATGGGTGATGAAGATCATTTGGGTGATATGGACTTCAAAGTGGCTGGTTCTGTAGACGGTATCACAGCACTGCAAATGGATATTAAGATTGATGGCATTACTTCAGAAATTATGAAGTCTGCTTTGGATCAAGCAAAACACGGTCGTTTGCATATCTTAGGCGAAATGAATAAAGCCTTGGCTACAACTCGCGATGAGATGTCTGACTTTGCTCCACGTATTATCACTTTTAAAATTGATCCAGCGAAAATTCGTGAAGTGATTGGTAAAGGGGGTGCAACAATCCGTAGTATTACCGAACAAACGGGTGCTAGTGTTGATTTAACAGATGATGGCATAGTTAAGGTCGCCTCTGTTGATAAAGCTGCTGGTGAAGAGGCGCGTCGCCTTATCGAAGAAATTACAGCTGAAGTTGAAGTGGGTAAAGTCTACGAAGGTAAAGTTGCTAGATTGATGGACTTTGGTGCTTTTGTAACTATATTGCCTGGTAAAGACGGTTTAGTGCATATTTCACAAATTTCAGATGAGCATGTCGATAAAGTAAGCGATCGCTTAAATGAAGGCGACATCGTTAAAGTTAAAGTACTTGAAATTGACCGCCAAGGTAGAGTCAGATTAAGTATTAAAGAAGTAGAGAAAGACGAAGATAACGAAGCTTAATAATCTTAGTTAATAAAAAAGGGCCGAAAGGCCCTTTTTTTGCTTTAGTTATTAAGCGATAGAGATTGTGAAAAGTATTCTTTTTATTTCCCACCCCCTCTTTAGCATAGGTATCTTCACAAGTTTCTTATCGGCGTGGAAAGGATAAAAAACACCGTAGGGCCGTATTGCATACGCCCAACATTGAAAGTCCAATGTTATAGCGCTTATTTTATAAGGGCGTATGCAATACGCCCCTACGATGTTCACCACAATGTTATCGTTCTCGCGTAGGAATGCTAACAATTATTTGTGTTGATACCTATGTTTACAAAGGGGGAGGCTAAAATCATAATACTTTCACAGTCTCGATAGCGCATCGACCAACACATTGTATTATGACTAACAATCTTCGAGGTTGTAGGCTAAGCGAAATCGATCATGCGTGGTGGATGCGTTGGCGCTTATCCACCCTACAAAATTTTAATCTACGCTGTTAACAGCAAATGGATGTAAGGCCGTAGCTTTTTCTGCTACTACTTCTGCAGCACTGGGTGTTCCAGCAATTGCCCGTTTTAATGCTTCTTTAGTAGCTTCGTAATTATATTTTTCGATTAAAGCGTTATCTTCAGCGAGCCAATGAATAAATACGCCGACACAAATAAATAGGTCATCGGCTTCATCTGCTGGAATAGTTCCATCTTCCACGCAATCTGCTACAGCCATTGCAACACCGCGTTGCGCAGGGCCAAACATTTGTACTGCTTGTTTAGAGCCTTTAATAGTCACTTTATTAAATAATATAGTAGCCGGTTTAACCATGAGGTTAGGGGCAACTACGGCTAACAAAGTAGAGAAGCCATGCTTATTATTGGTTAATGCATTAGCAAAAGCGGATTCAGCGACAGAGTTTCTAGGGCCAATAATAAGGTCGATATGAGCAATTTCATTGCCATCACCTACTAATGATTCCCCGACGCCTAGTTTGTTAATGAGAGCTCTATTTGAATATTCGCCTGTGCGAAAAAAATTGTAGATGTAATCTGATATAGACATGGTATTTGCTTTCTTTTTATAGTTCTTATGTGAAACATAATTTATTATGAATGAAGCTTTATTAACGCTGTTATTGAGCGCTAAGTCAATTGGATTTTAAATAAAATGAACTAATCAATCTAAAAATACCTAGTCAGCGCAAGTTTAATTGTTAAGGTGTTTAATGACTAAGAATTAATATCTGTGACTCAGTAGTTGGTAATAATAGGGGGGTGATTGATAAAGTTTAAAGATTTTGATTCTGTTAATTAAGTCGATACCAATGCCGGAAACGCTTTACTTGCTTACGCGCGTAAAGTCTTATTCCGGCCTACAGTTTATAGTATCAGTTAAAAATACCTAGTCAGTTTAAGCTTCGTTGTTAAGGTGTTTAAGAATTACAATTTATAGGTGTTTCTTAGCGATAGTTGACAGATAAAGCTCTCTAGTTAACAATAAGGCTATTATTATGACCCCAAGAAATAAATCCCAATGGGCAAAAAGCCGATCATGATTGAATGCTTTACTCGCATACTAAATCTTATATGCTAAAGCAACGCCTGCTCTCAACTTCAATTCTTTCCGTGTTTTTTGCAATGACACTGAGTGTACATGCTGAAAACAAACCGCAATCGTTGCTTGATATTTATAATTTGGCTTTAGCGCATGATGCAACCTTAGCATCGTCATTGGTGGCTAATCAAGCGTCTCAAGAAATAATCCAACAAGCTAAGGCGCTTTATCGACCTCAGGTTAGTTTTAATGCAGGTGCAAGTCTTACATCTACTGACATTGCCTTTAATACTACGCGTGTACCTTTCCCCAGTGGGTCGCAAGCCTTTTCATCTTATCAATATAGTTTAGAAGCGCATCAGCCGATTTATCGACAACAAAGTTTAGTCGAAATAGAGCAGGCTAAAACTCAAGTCAGTTTGGCCGATAAACAATTGTATTTAACACAGCAAACTTTATTGTTACGTACGACCTTGGCGTATTTTGATGTGTTAGTAATGCAAGATAAAAGAGAGTTATTAGCTGCACAAAAAGCAGCGATTCTTAGCCAGCTAGAACAAGCAAAAGCAAATTTTGAAGCCGGTACCAATACCAGTACCGATGTAAACGAAGCGCAAGCTCGTTACGATATAGTGGTTGCCCAAGAGCTTGCTGCCATAAATGATCAGCAAATAGCTGAACAAGCTGTATTTGCAATTACGGGTGAAACTCCGCAGTCTTTAGCTCCCATCAATAGCAGTATGAAAACTCATGCCATAGAACAAAGCTTAGATAAATGGCTAGAGGTGGGCGCAGCAAATGATTTGAATCTTCAAATTCATCAAGATAACGTCAAATTATCTGAACAAACCATAGATCATGCTAATGCAGGTCATTTGCCCACTTTAGATGCTGTTGCCAGTGTTTCTGATAATTACGCCAGCGGCAGTTATTACGGCTTTGGTAGTGATCTTAAAATCGGTAGTGTGGGGTTGCAACTACAAGTCCCTTTATATCAAGGTGGCGGCACGACTTCTCGAGTTCGGCAGGCTGTGTTAAATAAACAAAAAGCGGTTAACGATGTGGATGTCGCTCGCAGACAAATGACTCAAGAGACGCAACGAGCTTATTTAAACTTAACGACAAGTATTGCTCAAGTCAAAGCCTACGAACAAGCTTTAGTCAGCAGTCAAAGTCAGTTAGATTCTACCCATGTCAGTTATGATGTCGGCTTACGCACCAGTGTTGATGTGCTCAATGCCCAACAACAATTATTTAGTGCCAAGCGTGATTTACTTCAAGCTCGCACTAATTATTTAGTGAATATCATTCGCTTGAAAGCTGCCACAGGCGTGATTGCTGAAAGTGATTTAGTCGATATTAATCAGCAACTCGTTCAATAACTTCAGCCTTAGCGTGATTTAACGTTATCCATACTAACCAAAGTCAGTTACTAGAAACCTTTATGAAAAAAATAATCATAGGATGCTTATTAATATTATTGCTAAGTGACTGTAGCAAGCCGCAACCACCTGCGACACCGCCTAAGCCCGCTTTGGTAATTCAAATTAATGAAAAAAGCTTTGCTCATGGCATGATTTTAGTTGGCGAAGTGCGTCCTCGTTATGAGTCTAGCCAAGGCTTTAGAGTGAATGGCAAAATCATTAAGCGTAATGTCGAAGTGGGTGACTTGATTAAAAAAGGTCAGGTATTAGCTTACTTAGATCCATTGGATAATCACTTAAATGCGACGGCCGCTATGGCTACTGTCAGTGCCGCAGAGGCTGATAAAAATTTGGCTTTTACTGAGCTAACACGTCAACGACAGTTATTTGACAAAAAATTTATATCGGCTTCAGCTTTGGATATCAAAGAAGCCCAATATATAACGGCCAGCGCAAAGTTAGATCAAGTTAAGGCTCAAGCGCAGGTGATAGAAAATCAAATGCAATACGTCAATTTAAGCTCAGATCGTGACGGCGTGATTACCATGATTCATGCTGAACCAGGACAAGTCATTCAAGCCGGTGAGGTTGTTGTGAAGGTTGCTGATACCAATGCGACTGACGTTTCTGTAACGGTACCTGAATCACGTATGTCTGAAGTTAAATTGAATGCGCAAGTGGCTGTTAAGTTATGGGCCAATCAGACCGAGATTTATACGGGTGTAGTTAGGGAAATTTCTCCTATCGCCGATGCCGCTACGCGAGCTTTTAATGCACGAATTACTATTAATCATGCTGATGCAGCTATCAAGCTGGGTATGACCGCAGCTGTTAATTTTAAAGTGGCTGATGATTTAAATAACACTGGTTATCTAATACCTAGTCGCGCACTCACTGAAATTAATAATAAATCGATAGTCTGGGTAATTGATGAACATGATAAAGCGCAGCCGCGTGAGGTTATCGCTGGCCCTTATACCGAAGATGGAGTGTTAATAAAAGAAGGCTTACAGGTTGGCGAAAAAGTAGCGATAGCAGGTGTACATACTTTGATTAAAGATCAACTGGTTAAGCCTGTGATAGAGACAACACCATGAGTCAAGAAGCTTTCTCCAATCCGCGCTTTAATATGTCAGATTGGGCACTAAAACATCAGGTATTAGTTTTATATTTCATGCTGATGCTGACTATTACCGGCTTGTTTTCATATACAAAACTAGGTCAATCGGAAGATCCGCCCTTTACGTTCAAGGTCATGTTGGTTCATGCCACTTGGCCAGGTGCAAGTGCTCAAGAAGTCGAGCAACAGGTCACTGATAAGTTAGAAAAAAAACTTCAAGAAGTGCCGCATTTAGATTATTCCAGTAGCTTCTCGCGCCCTGGCGAGTCAATGATATTTTTGGTTGCTAAAGATGATACTTTATCTAAAGATATTCCTGAGGTTTGGTATCAGGTTCGTAAAAAAGTGGGCGATATTCGACATACCTTGCCACAAGGCATTGAAAGCTTAACCTTCAATGATGAATTTAGTGATGTTTACGGCAGTATGTATGCCTTAACAGGTGATGGCTTTGATTATGCGGCCTTAAAGAAACAGGCTGAATTTATCAGAACGGAACTATTAAAAATTGATGACGTTGCAAAAGTCGAATTTTTTGGTGAACAAGAGCAGCGCTTATTTATAGAGTTATCAAATGCTAAATTAGTCAATTTGGGTTTAAGTGCCAATGACTTAATAACTATTTTGCAAGCACAAAATGCGGTGGTACCTAGCGGTACTTTTGAGTCGTCAGACGAGCGCATCCGCATTGCCGTTTCAGGTCATTACAATAGCGTAGAGGATTTGAGTCAATTACGCTTACGTGCGAACAATCAAGAATTTCGACTGGGTGATGTAGCAAATATTCACAAAGGCTATGAAGATCCGCCCCGTAAACGGATTCGCTATCAATGCAAAGAAAGTTTGCTCTTGGGTGTCAGCATGAAAGACGGCGGAGATATTCTAGCTTTAGGTCATGAGCTAGATAAAGTGATGGCAAAAATTCAGCCTCAATTAACCGTGGGTTTAGCGTTAAATCCGGTTACCTTACAACCCAAAATTGTCGCTCATTCGGTTAATGATTTTGTAAAGTCCTTGATAGAAGCGTTAGTAATCGTGCTAAGTGTTAGTTTACTTTCCTTGGGCTGGCGTAGCGGGTTGGTTGTGGCAATTACCATTCCTGTGGTGTTGGCTAGTACCTTTTTAGTGATGTATTTGAATGGCATAGGCTTGCACAAAATATCGCTAGGTGCTTTGATTTTAGCCCTAGGCTTATTGGTCGATGATGCCATAATCGCTGTAGAAATGATGTCCTCTAAAATGGAACAAGGTTGGACCCGTATTAAAGCCGCTTCTTTTGCTTATAGTTCAACGGCTATGCCTATGCTCACTGGCACTTTAGTGACTGTCGCTGGATTTTTGCCAATTGCAACCGCAAGTTCTGCTACGGGTGAATATACGCGGTCTATTTTTCAAGTATCGGCAATAGCCCTGATTATTTCTTGGTTTGCGGCGGTGATATTAGTGCCTTTTTTAGGTTATCACTTATTACCTAATTACACTGAGGCACCTACGCCATCAAAACTGAGCGTTTGGTTAAGGACGCGTCTTAAGCTAGCAGAAAAGAAAGTCAGTGATGATCATCACGATATTTATAACACAGCCTTTTACCAACGCTTACGAGCACTGGTTACTCTTTGTGTTCGCTATCGAAAAACAGTGTTAGCCATTACTTTAATGGTGTTTGTTATGGCGCTTATCGGTTTTGGTAAAGTACAGCAACAGTTTTTTCCTGATTCTACTCGTTTAGAGTTAGTCGTCGATTTACGTATGGCCGAAGGTTCTTCTTATGCAGCTACTAATGAACAAGCTAAAAAACTGGAGCTTTGGTTGCAACAGTGGTCAGAGCATCATCAAGGTCTCGATAATTACGTGGCTTATATTGGTAGCGGTGCGCCACGCTTTTATTTGCCCTTAGATATTCAATTGCCGCATCGTGGTTTTAGTCAATTTGTTATTCTGACTAATACCTTAGCTGCCAGAGAAGCTTTGCGGGTAGATTTGCTATCCTTGTTTGAGAACGACTTTCCTGAATTACGCGCTTCAGTACTGCGTTTAGAGAATGGTCCGCCAGTAGGTTTCCCGGTTCAATTTCGAGTTTCTGGTGCTAATATTACCCAAATTCGTGACCTTGCCAGGCAAGTGGCTGAAATTATGCGAGGTAATGCCAATCTGATTAATGTGCAACTTAATTGGGAAGAGCCTAGTAAAGTAGTTCAGGTTGAGGTTGATCAAGCAAAAGCACGTCTATTAGGTGTGAGTACCGTTGATGTTGCTACTGTCATCAATGCGGCCTCACAGGAATTGTTTGTGACTGAATTTAGGGAAGGTAATGAGCGTATCAACTTAGTTGCTCGAGGTCCAGCGAGGGAGCGTACGCATTTATCACATTTGCCGGACTTAATGATTAGCACGCGCTCAGGTTCCGTGCCACTTTCTCAGCTAGCAACTATTAGCTCAGCCTTTGAAGAAGGTGTTATTTGGAGACGCGATCGCCAGCCTTCTATTATTGTAAGGGCTAATTTAAAAGGTGATTTACAAGCAGCGGTGGTCTCAAGTCAGATTGATCAACAATTAACTGACATTAAAGCGAGCCTTCCTACAGGAATCAGTATAGAAACGGGAGGTGCGGTTGAGGAATCGGCTAAGGGTGGGGCGTCAGTAGCGGCCGGATTTCCGCTATTTTTAATTGCCGTGTTGACCATCTTAATGATGCAACTACAAAGTTTTTCTAGGGTGTTTTTAGTGATATTAACGGCGCCCTTAGGGCTGATTGGCGTCACGCTGGCATTATTACTATTTGATAAGCCCTTTGGCTTTGTCGCCATGTTAGGCACCATTGCCTTATCGGGGATGATTATGCGTAATTCGGTCATCTTAGTAGATCAAATAGAACAAGATAGAGCCACAGGCATTGAAGCTTGGCAAGCCATAGTAGAATCTACTTTACGTAGGTTTAGACCTATTATTCTCACAGCGGCTGCTGCCATTTTAGCGATGATACCATTAACCAGCAGCGTATTCTTTGGCCCGATGGCAGTCGCAATTATGGGCGGATTAGCCGTTGCCACGTTACTCACTATTTTGTTTTTACCCGCGCTTTATGCCGCTTGGTTTAGGGTGAAAATGTAGTTGGGTAGGGTTCTAGCAAATTAATCATGTAATTGTCCACAGCTAAGGATGAACATGTAGGGTGGGTATTCAGCTTTAGAGACGGTGAAAGTATTCTTTTTATGTCCCCCCCCCTCTTAAGCCATGGGTATCTACACAAATAATTGTTAGCATTCCCACGCGCGAACGATAACCTTGTGGTGAAGATCGTAGGGGCGTATTGCATACGCCCTTATAAAATAAGCTCTATAACATTGGACTTTCGATGTTGGGCGTATGCAATACGCCCCTACGGTGATTTTTATCGTTTGCCCGCCTTTTGTCGATATAAACGCTGGGCAGAAAAACGTTGCCCAACCTACGACTACCTTCTATTTTTATTTACTCACAGGATTTCGATGGAGAACTTTACACCTTATTCAGCCCTCATTGGCGGTGCATTAATTGGATTGTCAGCTGCATTGCTATTATTTTTAAATGGTCGTATTGCTGGAATTTCAGGTATTGTCGCTAAAGCTCTATTCCCAGAGCAGCGGGATGATTTAAGTTGGCGTATTTATTTTCTGGCTGGATTGCTATTGGGGCCCATGATTTTAAGAGTGGTTAACGGCATCCCTTTTGATTTTAATTTTGAAACCTCATTGCCCGTGCTGCTGATCGCAGGATTGTTGGTGGGTTATGGCACTAATATGGGTGGTGGCTGTACTAGTGGTCATGGGATTTGTGGACTTGCAAGGCTTTCACCTCGATCAGTATTTGCTACCTTGGTTTTCATGACCGTCGCCGGCATTACTGTCTTCATCGTGCGTCATTTGCTTGGCGTTAAGGGATAAAACCATGCTTAAGAATTTATCATCGTTGTTTTGTGGTATCTTGTTTGGTTTAGGCTTAGTGATAGCGCAAATGATTAATCCGCAGAAGGTGCTTGCTTTTCTTGATATCACAGGGCACTGGGATCCCAGTTTAGCATTGGTCATGGTGAGTGCTTTAATTACATTCGGATTCGCCTATCGACTAATTATTCGAAGACCCGCGCCGATTTTGGAGCCGCGTTTTCATTTGCCTGATGCGGTAAATATTGATGCTCGATTGCTAACTGGCGCTGCTTTATTTGGCATAGGCTGGGGATTGTCTGGCTATTGTCCAGGAGCTGTTATCGCTGCCATGGGTTATGGGAGTATGGAGGCGTTGTTGTTTACGTTTGCTATGTGCTGCGGAATGGGTCTGTTTTGGTTTATTCACAGGCGCAAATGTGGTGCTGGTCGGGGTTGCAAACCCCGACCGAAACGTTTAGGTGCTTCAATAATTTCGAAACCATAAACGTAAGGAGAAACGCTGAGCCTCAGCTTGACGAAACCAATGCCAAACTGAGGCTTGGCGTTCCCAATAGATCCCCTGCTTCCCCTTAGTATCGGAGTCAAAACTCACGAGTTTTGTTGCTTTGTTGCGTTTTAACTCAAAACTCGTATTGGAGTCAAAACTCACGAGTTTTGTCGCTTTGCTGCGTTTTAACTCAAAACTCGTGAGTTTTGACTCCTTAAACTCCAAGCTGGTCGGGGTTTGCAACCCCGACCGAAACGTTTAGGTGCTTCAATAATTTCGAAACCATAAACGTAAGGAGAAACGCCAAGCCTCAGCTCGACGAAACCAATGCCAAACTGAGGCTTGACGTTCCCCGTAGTTACCCTGCTTTCCCTTAGCATCGGAGTCAAAATTCACGAGTTTTGTCACTTTGCTGCGTATTAACTCAAAACTCGTGAGTTTTGACTCCTTAAATCAGTTTGTATCAGAAGCTTTTAGATTCGCTGCAATGCGGAATTGCCTATATCTCTAACGTAGCGCGTGGTGCTGTTTCTGGCACAGGTGCGATGCCTATGCTAAAAAAACTTAACAGCTCAAATTAAATATTTGGTAGGCTTTTTAAAGCCATAACTGGTTCTATTAAGATCAAGATCAAGATAAAGCTTATTGATTGATACCTAAACCGCCCTTATTAATGTCTCGATAGGGCTTGTTAAAGCTATGGCCGGTCTTGTTAAGGGCTTAATAGATACTTAATAAGATGTATTATTCCTCAATGCTCGCCATTTTCCACTGACCAGAGCTATACAGGTCATGGTTTCTTTTAAAAGGCTCCACATGACAATATTCCCAGTGGCCATAGATTTGTCCAATATTATTATAGAGGCTACGTGTCATGACAATTATCGGCACATAGGTATAAAGCCCAAACTTATCATAACCCTGTTTTTTTAGATTGTTCAAAACAGGACGGACTAAAGTCAGGTACATAAAAAACAGTGTAGCGAAACTTAGCAACCAAAACCAATAAGAGTAGAAACCCAGCAAAAACGTGCCTATCCAAATGGCATGATTACGTAAATGATATAATGCTGCTGTTAAATCAGCCTGAGCTATTCGGCCAGTACCTCTGCCATATAAAAAATACTGTTTGGCTAATTTCTTTAAGTTCGATCTGGGGCGCCAAGAAACAACTGCTTTTGACGCTAAGGCAACTTTATAGCCTAGCGACTTGGCTTTTTGGGCAAACAGCGTGTCTTCAGCAGTATATAGCCATTCTGGATAACCACCCGTCGCTGCCCAAAGACTTTTTCTAAACGATGAGTTTCTACCATGAAATACGCGATCTTCTTCATTGCTGGAATTGCCCGATGTCGATAAAGCTCCGGCAAAAAGTTCAAATGAGTTAACAGATTCGATCTTACGAACCCCAGAAACAGCGCCGAAATCCGGGTTGTCTAATAGTGGTTTTATTAATTCTTCAAGCCAGGTTGGTTCTGGGTGACATCCTCCATCGGTTGCCGCAATAATACTGACGTTAGCGTGAGCTATGGCAATATTACGTCCCCGAGCAATATTCACACCTTTAGCAACAATATAATGAATGCTGGGATTATTGTTTTTGTAATCTTGTAAGATTTCTAAAGTGCCATCCGTTGAGCCGCCATCTACGATGATTATTTGCTCAGCTTTGCGGGTCTGTGCTAAAAAATCATCCAATAAGTTTTTGATGCTATTTACTTCGTTTAAAACCGTAGAAATTATCGCAATGGTTTCAGTTTGCATAGCTATACTCCAGTGTTACTGTTAAAAATAAAGTCATTAAAATAGTTTTTGTTAGTTGTAAAGACTAGCTCGAATCTATAGTGATCTAAATGCATTCCCTTATGCTTTTCCGGCATCGATGGCTCCTGTGCCGGAAACGCCACCACGCGCTACGCTTGGGTGGTCTTATTCCGGCCTACAATAAGTTCAACTATTACTTAACTTAGGATAGTAACGTGTAGTGTGAACGATAAGGTGGTACTAAACCCATCAACGAATCATAAAGAGTAGTCAAAATAATCACCGTCCAAACCGCTTCTGAACCAATTATCGAGGGTTCCAGAACTAAGCGAAAATTTGCTGTAGATTTGATAGCGATTGCCCTGAGAGAGTTGCGCTTCGTAACCTAGTTGTGTAAATAATGCCTTAAGCTGTGGTGATGCCACTTCCAAATTTGCCCAAGAAATACCTTGATTTCGCCACTGCTCAATTAAAAGTGCCAGCAATGTTCGCAAACAGGTTTGATCGCGTTGAGGATAAAAGACATCTCTTAACACTACCATGCTAACCGAGTCGGAAAAGTGTTGAACGTGCCAAATAGCATAGCCGCGCAGTGTTGATGAACTGTCATACAAAGCACTTAAATGAAGCTGGCAAGTAGGTGCGTCGAACAATCGCCAGTTTAAATAAGCGCTACTACGTTCAAGACAAGAATGATAGCCGTGTTTTTCCCGTTCCCATAGTTGATCAAATTGTTCGTCGCAATAAAACATTTCCTTAAGAATAAAGTTGGGTTGTGCCCGAAGTTTAGTATCTCTAACTTGTAATGATAAATCTAATAGTCTCCCTAGCCATGAGCCTAATAGATTCCCAAAGCGTTTGATTAACGAGCCTTGAAAGCTTACCCGTAAACTGAAAAAATCATTACTTATGCCACCGACTTCAATATAGCCGAGTTTCTTATAAGCTTTCTGTGTAATAATTCCAGCCGTAGTGCTGCCGGTAACCGAAGCAAACTGACTACTATGGTAGATTAAATGGCTAGCTAGACCTTGTCCTCGGTACTGTTGAGCTACGCTAGTGTTGGCACAAAAGGCAATAATGGTTGATTGGCCATTAAGCCACCAAGGTTGAGCAAACATAGCGCGAAAACCGATCAAGCGGCCATTATGTTTAATGCCAATCCCGATTCCTGGTAAGTTTTTTTGCCAAGGATTGTGAGCAATGCGTTGTTTAAACCACTGTTCAATAGAATCGGGGTGAACTTTAAAATCTTCGAAGCTATCAACAGCAAGCTGAATACACTCTGGAATATGTTCCTCAGATAAAATTACGTAGCTGAATGATTGTATAGATTCAGTAGGTTTAATAGGGTATTTCGATAATTCTTTCATTTCAATTCATCAATTAATCAACTATTGACAGCTAGTAGGGGCTTATTGCATAAGCCTATTTATGAAAACTCGATGTTAAGGCTTATTTTATAAGGCCGTGTGCAATAGGCCCCTTCGGTCGTCACCACCACAATTTTATTGTTTTTGCGTGGATAGGAAAAAACGTATTATCGGTACATTAAATTCGTAGGATAGAAAGCGACCTGTGCCTATATATCGATCAGCTTCTAGATTACGTTCGACAAATACTTATTCGCATCATAAGTTTATCTAGCAGACAATAGCTAAACTATGGGTGTATGGGAATAATAAATATATTCGCCATAATATAGATGCTTTAGGAAGTTTTATCTAGGTTTAATGTTGAGCGTACTATATCAGCAAATATTATTATCACTAAATAACTGATGTTACGAAGTCGCCATTCAGCGGTTTAAAAAAACACACAAAATGAGGTCGCTATCGCGATGAGGTGTTAATCGGGTTATCGCATCCGAAGGCGAGATACTTTCTTTTGCGCAGCCTTTAGAAAGTATCCAAAGAAAAGGCGGCTAGATTGTAGCTCAATCTGCGCTCCTCGGTTTTATCGGGGGGCGGTAGAGAGGGCTTCCTGCCCTCCTACCGACGCGCGGTATCCATGCCGAGCCCCTATTGTGGCCAATCACAACAAAACTTGCGGTGCTAGGCGCGGCAAACTAGAGTAAAGCCACGTTACTGCGTAACATCTGTTGCTACATTTTGCACAGTAGGGACAGGTCTCGACCTGTCCTTACATTACGATCGATTTTATGTTCATTTTTAAAAGTTCAAATCTTCACTAATCACTCTTTGCTAAATGAGGTCAAATAAAATAATTTTTCACACTCTTGTTTCCAATCCAACTCCCCAATATCACCAAAAAAGATATATATATCAAAATTGATCGTTAAGTGATCTTATTTTTCGCTGATATAGTGCACCCAACATTTAAAAAAGTGAACGTAGTAAACACGTATTGTTGAATACAGAAAATTGTAGGTGCTAAGTGATTCAAGATATTAAAGCAGAAAACTCGACGTCATTAAAAAACAATATTGCTGATCAGATTGCTCAGATAGTGCAGGGCATTCGTTTTGGGTCAGTTGAAATTGTTATTCATGATGGCAAAGTCGTGCAAATTGAACGCAAAGAAAAAATACGTTTTGATGCTAAGTAAGCATAAATAATTCGCAAATCGCTCTACCCTCACTAACGGCGAGCAACATTAAGATATACAAAATCATTAGAAAACTGACTGGATAACCGGAGGTTCAAGATAAAAAGGATAAACAAATGAATAACTTTCGACGTACCGCTATAGCTAGTATTATTAATTTGACTTTATTAGGTGCAGGCAACGTTTATGCTGCAGATACTAGTGTTTTAGAAAAACGCATTCATGAACTAGAAAAACGTTTAGAACAACTTGATAAAGCAAATGCTTTGACTAGCCCATCAGCAAAAGTTACTGCTGCTCCTGTCGTTACGCCGGAAGTTGAAAAGCTTACGCGTAAGGTAAATACCTTAGAGCGTAAAATAGAAGTTCAAGATGAGGTAACTACTGGCAATTTTAGCAAATTACCTACATTTGATGCTGGTCCTGATGGTTTTAAAATCACTTCAAATGACAAGCAGCATGCTTTGCGTGTAGGTGGCACTTTGCAAACGGATGGTCGTTTTTTTCTAAGTAATGAAACAACTCCTTCTGTTGGTGGCGCTGCGGTTAGACTCCCTGCAGGGCCCGACGCTATTTTGATTAGACAAGCACGTTTGTTATTAGATGGTTATGCCTATAAAGATATTAACTTTAGAGTTTTGGCTGATTTTGCTAACTCTAATATGCTACCAGATGCCTATGTTGATTATACCTATCGTTCTTATGCCAGTCTTTTGGCTGGTAAATTTAGACCTTCTATCGGTCTTGAGCGTTTGCAAGGTGATTCAGATACGGTATTCCTAGAACGCGCATTACCTACCAACTTGGCCCCGAATCGTGATGTGGGTATTCAGTTACATGGTGGCTTTGCCTTGCCAGGTTATCATGGAGAAAAGGTAGCTGGTGCTATAGACGCTAAAAATGCGTTTACTTATCAGCTTGGTTTTACCGATGGTACTGGAGATAGTGGTAATCTTACTACTGGAAATACAGGGCTAAGTGGTAATAAAGAGTTTGATGGCCGTGTCTTTGCTCAGCCCTTACAACATATTGGTAATAAATGGCTAGAAGGTTTTGGTGTGGGTGTTGCTGGCTCTTTTGGCAGTCCAAATCATCAAGCCCTTAATGCTCAAAGAACGGCTTTGGGTCAAACACAGTTCGTAGATTATACGAAAACGATAGGTACAACTGGCGCAGCTAATTCTAGTGTTATTACCTCCAATGGCGCAACGTCACGTATTTATCCGCAAGCCTTTTGGTATGCAGGACCACTTGGTTTGTTAGGTGAGTATGTAGAGTCTAGTCAACATTTATCTTCGACTTTGGGCGGTAAAAAAGGAGCTAACGAGATTGGGCAGACCAATAAAGCTTATCAAATTCAGGCTTCTTATGTAGTGACTGGTGAAGACAATGCTTTTACCGGTATTAAACCGCTGCGTAATTTTGATCCTTCAAAAGGTGCATGGGGCGCATTACAATTAGCGGCACGTTGGAGTGAGTTGACTGTCGATAGTGATACCTTTAAATTAATAGATGCATCTCAATCGGCTAGTAAAGCTAGTGCATGGACGATAGGTGCTAACTGGTTCCTTAATAAAAACACCATTGTACGTACCGATTTTGAAAATGTTTCATTCACCGGTGGTGCGGGTACTTCAACGGCAGTTGCCAATCGACCTAGTGAAAAAGTTTTCTCAACACGTTTTCAACTAGCATTTTAATTATCCCCCTTGAGGTTGTTATTTATGAATAATAAAGTTAAAAGTGTATTAGCCTTATTAGTGTTAGGTTTTTCTGCCTATACTGCTCAGGCTGCTGAAGTTAAGTTACTTAATGTATCTTATGATCCTACCCGTGAATTGTATAAAGATTACAACACATTATTTGCTAAGTATTGGAAAGCTAAGACTGGCGATGATGTGTCTATTAGTCAATCACATGGTGGTTCTGGTAAACAGGCTCGTTCTGTCTTAGAAGGCTTGGAAGCTGATGTTGTAACTTTAGCTTTAGCTTATGATGTGGATCAACTATATGAAAAACGTAAGTTGATTCCAGAAAACTGGCAAAGTTTGTTTCCTAATAATAGCTCGCCTTATACATCGACTATAGTGTTGTTGGTGCGTAAAGGTAATCCACTGCACATTAAAGATTGGGATGATATCGTAAAACCAGGTGTTAGTGTTGTTACACCGAATCCTAAAACATCTGGCGGTGCACGTTGGAATTATTTAGCCGCTTGGTCTTATGCTTTAAAACATAACAACAATGACGAAGCTGCGGCTCAAGCCTTTGTTGCTAGGTTATACAAAAATGCTGCGGTATTAGATACCGGTGCTCGTGGCTCAACGACTACTTTTATTGAGCGTGAAATTGGTGATGTTTTAATTGCTTGGGAAAATGAAGCTTACTTAGCGTTGAAAGAATTTGGTCCTGATAAGTTTGAAATCGTTACACCTTCATTGAGTATCTTAGCGGAACCCCCCGTTGCAGTGGTTGAAGATGTGGCTAGAAAACACGGTACCACTGAAGTCGCTACTGAATACCTGAAATATTTGTATAGCAAAGAAGCTCAGGAAATTATTGGTAAAAACTTCTATCGACCTACTGATTCTGAAATCGCTGCAAAATATGCTAAAAACTTTAAACCCTTAGAGTTAGTTAAAATTGATAGCTTTGGTGGTTGGGGCGCAGCGCAAAAGAAGCATTTCGCTGATGACGGTGTATTCGATAAGATCTACGCAGCAGGAAAATAAAAAAGATGCTCTGTTGGTAAGGGCGAATGAGACTGTGAAAGTTTTATGATAAAAATGTAAAAACAATAGTTTAATTTTGTAATTCGGTGTTCTTATATAATGTGGGAGAGGCCTTAGCCTTGTAATCGAGACTAAATCCTCTCCCGCATAAATACTTTCACAGCTTCGGATGTGTCGTCCTTACTTTAGATCATTAGTTGATCTCTCAATAAGAATTTTATCTGTTCAATATTAAATTCAGGAGTTAGCACTATGAGCCAAGTAGTTGCTATAGCGGGAAGTATCGCTACAAATTCAAAATCAACTGAGTTATTAAAGCTTGCACTCTGGCATGTTGAAGCATCTGGGTTTTCTACCAAGATTTTTTCTGTACGAGAAATGTTAAGCAATAATTTGGTAGAGGGTGCTGCAAAAGATAGCCTGTATTTCAAGCAAGTTGCTGAGCAACTTAGCTGTGCAGATGCCGTTATTATTGCGATACCTTTTTACAAAGCAGTTAATAGTCAAGCCTTAAAGGCTTTTTTGGAGTTTTTTCCTCAAAAAGCTCTTGCAGGAAAAATAGTACTAGCCATAACTACCGGTGAATCTCAAAGCCAATTATTGGCGATAGACAAGGTATTGCAACCAGCCTTATTGGCTTTAGGTGCAATTCATGTTTTGGCAGGTTTATATGTATCTGATGAACAGGTAGAAAGAGATCGCTACGGACAATTACTGTTAGATAAAAATGCTCAATTGAAATTTGAAGAAAAAATAGCTGAGCTAGAAGGAAAGCTAGTTCTGCAGTTAGATCGTATCGCTGGTTAAGACATAGTTGACTAGTGCTCTAAAGGCGAATCGCCCCTGTAAATCGTTTTAGGTGACTATGATGAGAAAAAATAAATTACATTTAAAAGTTCCCTTTTTTGTTCTATTGCTAGCCATGTTGGCTGGCAGTTTATCGCTGTTTACAATAACTGCTTACGCTAAAGAGCATAAGTCGTGGCCTAAAGAAATTAATGTGGGTTATCAGAAATCTGGCAGTCTAATTATTCTTAAAGCTACCGGTGAATTGGAAAAACGACTGGAAAAATTCGGCGTTAAAGTTAATTGGGCAGAATTCCAATCGGGTCCGCCTATGCTTGAAGCGATAAATGCAGGTAAATTGGATTTGGGTATAGTCGGTGAGACGCCGCCAGTGATAGCACAGGCAGCTCAAGGATCATCAATTGTTTATGTTGCCAATGAGCCGTCATCGCCTAAAGGTCAAGGTTTGCTTATTGATAAAGAGTCATCGATAAAAGATGTCGCTGAGTTAAAAGGTAAAAAAGTTGCGGTAGCCAAAGGTTCCAGCTCACATTATTTTCTGGTGCAAGCTTTGGCTAAAGCGGGTTTAACACTTAATGATATTCAAGCGACTTATTTAGCGCCAGCCGAAGCGAAGGCTGCATTAGTGCAAGGTGATGTCTCTGCATGGGCTATTTGGGATTATCACTATGCTTTGGCCGAAATACAAGCGGGTGCACGTTTGTTAGTTGATGGTACTGGGATTGTAGATAACAATTATTTTTATATCTCAAGACGTGATTTTGCAAATGAATATCCAAACGTACTGAAAGAAGTGTTGGATGAAATAGATAGAACCGATAAATGGGAGCAAGCAAATCCAATTTCAGCGGCAGAAGCTATTTCAAAAACTAGTGGCGTCGATGCAAAGGTATTTGAACGTGCATTTGTTCGTCGCAGTGGCTATGGTGTTCAAAGTCTTACCCCTGCTGTGATTGCTGCACAGCAAAAGCTTGCTGATACTTTTTTCAGTTTGGGTTTAATCCCTAAAGCCATAGTTGTTAAGGATGCTGTTTGGCAGCCTGAATAATTAAGTAATAGCGCTGATTATAAGTAAGAACGATCGTAATGTAAGGTCAGGTCTTGACCTGTCCTTACGGAGTTAAATTTAAACCTTTTATAGATGGTTATGCTATCAAGGCAAGAAATCCTTTTTATAAATTACACTCATATTGGAGAAACGAATGAACACAAAGCTAAAGTCGATGTTAAGCATGACCTTGCTGGCATTAATAGCCATATTCTTATCGACAGCAAATGCCGCTGATAAAGGTTGGCCAGAACAAATCACCTTAGGCTATCAAAAATACGGTAGCTTGATTATTTTAAAAGGTACGGGTGAACTTGAGAAACGCTTCAAGGAGCATGGCGTTAATGTTAGCTGGGCAGAGTTTCAATTTGGTCCGCCATTGCTGGAAGCCGTCAATGCAGGAAAAGTTGATCTTGGTATAGTGGGTGAAACACCTCCAGTTTTCGCACAAGCCGCTACGGGTTCATCAATCGTTTATGTGGCTAATGAACCTGCTTCACCCAAAGGTGAAGGTTTGCTAGTTAAAAATGATTCGCCTATTAAAAGCATCGTTGAATTGAAGGGTAAAAAAGTAGCGGTCGCAAAAGGTTCAAATTCGCATTATTTCTTGATTAAAGCCTTGGAAAAAGAAGGTTTGACCTTAAACGATATTATTCCAACTTATTTACCACCGGCAGAAGCAAGAGCCGCTTTAGAGCAGGGGCATGTTGATGCTTGGTCTGTATGGGATTATTTTTATGCCTCTGCTGAAATACAAGCAGGCGTTCGTACTTTGACTAATGGAGAAGGTATCGTTGATAACCATGCTTTTTATATATCAAGACGTCCTTTTGCTGAACAGTATCCTGAAGCAGTAAAAGCTATTGTTGATGAAGTCGCTAAAACCGATGCTTGGATTGTATCTAATCCTGCTGATGCAGCAACATCACTAGCAACACAAACTGGCGTTGACGCCAAAATTTTACAACGTGCCATAGAGCGTAGTAATTATGGTCCAGTCGCTCTAACAACAGAAGTGATAGCAGCCCAACAAAAAATTGCTGACACGATTCATGCTTTAGGTTTAATCCCAAAACCGATAGTTGTTAAAGAGGCAGTTTGGCAAGGTAAATAATAAGAGGTTTGCCAAGGTTTAAGGGCATATGTCTGTAGGGGCGAATTCATTCGCCCAGTCTGTAAACCGGAATAAGACCACCCAAGCCTAGCGTGTGGCGGCGTTTCCGGCGCAGCAG
>QVQD01000237.1 GCA_003584875.1 Methylococcales bacterium | reverse complement strand
CTTGGCGTAGCGATAGCGTAAGCCAAGCATTTCCTGCGCATTCTGTCGGGTTACGCTATCGCTAACCCGACCTACTACTAAAATGTGTATATAAACAGCGAATTATACTGTAGGGGCGAATTCATTCGCCCAGTACATTCGACCTGTGATACGTGGCGAATTTGTCGCCCCTACAAACCTTTAATGGAGTCAAAACTCACGAGTTTTGTTGCTTGGCGTAGCGATAGCGTAAGCCGAGCATTTCCTGCATCCTGTCGGGTTACGCTATCGCTAACCAGACCTGTTAATTTTTAGCCCTGAGCCTTTCGTCTGGGTTAAAACTGTCCCGCTTTAAGTTGATAACCACTATTTTTCTTAGCGGTAAGACTTACAGGTCAATTTATTTGTTATCTTGATTTGCGCCTCTAATGGATTTGCTAAGTTCTGCGCGTTGTTTGTCTAAGACTAAAAATTCGATTTCTTGGCGTAAATACTCATCTTTATTTTTGATAGACTCAGCCTGTAGCTCTCTTTCTTTGGCTTCAGCTTCTAATTGCATGCGTTGGACACGATTTTGATGGCTGATTTTTTTGGCTTCTAATTTTTCTTCTAGTTCTTGTCGCTTCAATTGTTGGGTTTCTAGTATTTTAAGTTCGGTATCGAGTTCTAATTGTTTAATACGTTGTTCTTGGGCTATTTGAGCTAGCCAAGCCTCATGTTGTTGAGCAGACTCTTTGGCGGCTTCTTGTTGCTGACGTTCTTTTAACAAGCGCTCATGTTCAAATTGTTGAAATTGTTTTTCAAGTTCCAATTCTTGTAACTGCTTTTGTTGGTCTTTTTGAAATTGAATCTCGGCGGCGAGTTCGAGTTCTCGTAATTGAAGTTCCTGTTTAGTTTTTTCAACGTGTAAGCGATTAAGTTTATCTTCTTGAAATTTAATTTCTGCCGCTAATTCAATTTCTCGTAACTGAGTATCATGAACGATATTTTGTTGGTGTAAGCGGGTTTCTAGTAATTGCTGTTCTATGCGTTGGGCGGCTTGATCTTCAAGGCGACGTTTGATGACATTAGCTTCCATGGCTTGTTTTTGACGTTCAATTTCATCGTCTTGATAGATAGATTCTAATTGTTTTTGTTGATGTTCTAAGCGCAAGGCTTCTAGCTCTGCTTCTTGCCTATATAACTCTAAACTTTGTTTTTCACGGAATTCAAAGTTTTTTTGCATGACGTTCAAATAAACAGCCTCTTGGGTAAAGCGACCATTAAGTTTTTCATCTTCAGTCAATTCTAAGAAATAGGGTGTTAAGGAACATAAAACGCGACATTGTATATGTTTTGAAATCAGAGTTTCATTCAGGATAGATTCAATATTTCGCTCCATTTCGGTTAAGCCCGTTTGTACCCATGAGCCATCTTTAAGCTGGTTTAGTTCAGCATTAACGGCATCTTTAATTAAACCTTCATAGCGTGTTTTAATCTGCTGATTAATTTCAGATAAGCTATCTTGGCTTTTTTCAGCGTATTGCAAGGTCGCTTGAAAATGGATATTTAGATCAGTATTGATAGTACAAAAGCCATCGTAAAGCCGAGTTTTTAAATTCAGTTGCCAGTCAGTGATAGGTAAAGAATAAATTCGATGATAAAAACGCGGTATAAAATTTTCAGGGCGTTCAAATAATTTATGAAAAGGCCCTAGATGACTTACTACGACTCTGCGCTCGGCATCGAAGCCAGGATCCCAAAACTGAACATTGTTTATAGACTCGTTATGTTCACCTGTTAGCCAGGCATCTAAAGGCGATAAATTAGTGGTCATAATGCACCGGTTTTAATTCAGAAGTTTCGGCTTTTATTTTGATGGCTCGTAGTTGACTGCTCATGCGTTCGGCAATCAAAGGATAAAGGTTAGGGGCAAACTCAACTGAGCGGTGATCGATTTTACGTAAAAATCCACGACTTAACAAAAAGCCCACAGCAAACATGCGTGACCAATCAGAGTAACGTCTGGCGCGCTCAATGTTAGATTTTTCAATGACTATTTCCAGCTCATCATTTTCATTGATTCTAAATTCAGAAAATTGTCTGAGGCATTCAAAAACCAATTCTTGTTCTTGGTCTGATAATGGACCTGGCGCAGTGCTTTCTAGTCGAAAAGACAGTAGGAAAGTGAAAAAATCAACCATAGCGGCACAAGCAAAAGCAAACAATGAGAAATTGCTCCACATAGCAAAACTAGGTGTTACGCCTTGAATAAATTGCTTATAAGACATTATGATGGGTGCTGGAGGTGCAGCAACACCCGCGTTGGCAGCCAGTTGATTAAAGTTAAGCTGTACTTCTTGCAAGCCGTTTATGGCCATTTGATAATTATTTTCTGTATCACTAGATAAGCGATTTAGGCTAGCTTGCAGCGTGCGTATATGTTCATCAAGCTGATGAAATTCTTGATATAAGTCTTCTAGGTGTTCTTTTTTAGCTTCATAGCGTTGATTGTAATGTTTCCAAAAAGGACCTTCACCGACTTTGTTTTTATATTCTGGGGGTGTTTGTTCATGGGTGCCGAAATAAGCTTTGGATAAGTCATTACTAGCTTTATCGACTTCATTGTTTTCGAGTTTTAAAATTTCACTTTTGCTAATTAATATGGCAGCTAGATAATCATTAACTTCTTTGCGTATCTGATTAATTCGATCAATTTGTATGGTTTCACTTTGTGAAACTTCATAAAACTTAAAATAAGAAAAAGTGATTGAGGCAGTAATAGCCACTAACAAAGACATGAGTACGCTAAGGTAACGTACGCGATTGGCTTTCCAGTGTATGCCAGCAATTTCTAATGAACAAATAACAATAATAGATTGAATGGCAATAGTAATGACCAGCGCAATCCAAGGCACTATAAAATAAGATAAGCCATAGTAGGTGGTAAATCCAGAGGCAATACTGAGCATTAATACAATCGGAATCGACCATATTCTTAACATTCCGATAAACTGCGTTTGGATGCTATTCAGTAAGCGTCCTAGTCCACCGTGGTTAATTTGTATAACACGCTCTTTTACCATAAGAATTGTTGTCGCTGTCGTAAGTTAAATCGTGAGGCAGTCTATGGGATTAAAACGATAAATGCAAATGTTAGGACTACCAACATAAGGCGGGTTAATGGTTCACTTTTAAGCAGGGTTCTTTTAAGAACAGGCAAAAGGCAAAAGGCAAAAGGCAAAAGGCGAAGGGTGAAGCCTAGTATCTGCAACCGCCTTAAATTGCTAACCTCTTAGACCTTAATCTTTCGCCTTGAGCCTTTCGTCTGAGTTGAAGCTGTCCCGCCTTAAGTTGGTAGCCCATAAATTTTAGGCAAAAAAAAGGGCGCATACTCTGCGCCCTTTTCATAGCTTAATCCTTAAGCGTTCAACATATCCTTAACTTTAGCCATAATTCCTTCTGGATCAAGACCTTGATGAGGGAATTGTTCCCAAAGACCGCCGCAGCCCTCTTTATGAGTGGCAATGTGCGCAAACTTGGGTGTTAAACCACGTTCTAGCAACCAAGAACCGTAACGACTACCTAAACCAGTTTTACGGTTATAAGACTCAACGACTAATACGAGTGGTGAGTTACCAATTTTAGCCAGCATGTCTTCATCAATAACATTCAAGGTAGGCTTGTTGATTAAACCAACATCAATGCCTTCAAGTTTTAAACGTTCTACTGCATCTAAGGCGCGGTATAAAGATTCACCGAAGCTGACGATATAGCCTTGTGTACCTTCGCGGATAACTTCGTCTTTACCAGAGACAAACTTATAATCGCCACCAAAGTAATCTTGGCCTTCAGTATTTAAAATCGTTGGTACTTTAGAGCGTGTTGAGAATACAAAACGTAAACCAGGATTGAAGAAAATAGTTTCAAGACAGGCTTTCATTTGCAGAGGATCAGCAGGGAAGTAAAGGTTAGTCGCATAACCATCACTTAAGCCATTGTCAGCAAAGAAGTTGTTTATACCAAAATGGCAGGTGTTATCAGCCATATCGTCTATGCCTGAGTGTGAGAAATGACTTAATACGTTTGAGTTATTCAAACGTGCCATAGTGATTTCAGACATCAACATTTCTAAGAAAGCACTGAAGGTACCAAAAATACCTTGCTTGCCTGCTTCCATACCGAAACCAGCCGCAGCAGAAAAGTTGCCACGTTCCATAATGCCTGAAGAAACAAACACTTCTGGGTAAGCTGCGTGGATTTTGAACAGGCCGCATGAACCTTCTAAATCACTATCAATAACGCGAACTTTTTCGTAACGTTCAGCTTCGCTTAAACGTCCTAAAATTTCAACAGCCGCATCGCCGAATACATTACGGTTAGCATCCCAACGATCACTAGAACCTAAGAAAACAGCTTCATTTTTAGGTGCTTTGATTTCTTTTAAGTGGTCAGCAGCTGCTTGTTGGCCGCGTGATTCTAAATATTCAACAGCGACTTTGACAGAGATAACGTCATGACCATGAGTTGAACCTTCAAGACCAACGATGCCGGGGCACATAGGACGATGGTTAATCACAGCGACAGGACCGTCAGTATTGATAGCTGTACAAATACGTTTGTAAAGATCGTCAAGATCTTCGCCGTCGCCTTCTAATACAGTGACACCTTGGCCAGCTAAAGTTTTAGCAGTTGTGCAACCTGTTAGATATTTAGAAGGATGGCCAGCGATGGTGACATCATTGTCGTCAATGATAAGTTTAACATTTAGGCCTTGAGCAACCGCTAAGCGAGCAGCTTCTGCGTCGTTGCCTTCTTGTTGTGAACCATCAGAACCTAGGCAAAAAACAACTTTACGAGGATTTGCGATAGCCACACCATTAACATAAGGCCACATGTGTCCTAAACGACCTGAGCTAAATTTAACGCCAGGTGTAAAACCTAGTTCTGGATGGCCAGGTAAATGAGAATGAGCCGCGCGGTATTCCATTAAACGTTCAGCAGGTAAATCACCATTAAGAGTAGACATCAAATATTGAGTCGCGACACGGTGACCGGCTTCATCAAAAAAGATAGGTACAAATTGACTAGCAGAGCCACGAAATAAAGCATCCATGATCATAACTTCAGGCACGGTATCATAAGGGCCGCCAGTATGTCCGCCCACGCCTCGAGCTGCACCTGTCGCGGTAAAGAATACAATGGCATCACGACATAGTTGGATGTTGGCTTTAAGACTGGCTCTTTGAGAGTCAGTAAGAGTGCTAATGCTCGGATCTAAGCTTATGCGCTGATAAGCAGCAAGATCGATAGGAAATGTTGACATAGTTTGCGTCTCCTCGTTAAGGGTTATTGTTAATAATTGTTGTTATTATCTCAGGTAAATCCATAAAACCGAAAAAAAGCTTGTTGTTATGTCTTAAACTATCAATTTATTGGGTGTTATGGGTCTCTCGATTTAAGTGCGGTAAGTGTTTTTAAAGATAGTGCGCTGTAATTGCGAGCGAAGATTACACCTTGCAGAATGGTGTCGGCAAGGTATTTTTAATGATAAGCAGATTCAAGTTTAAAACTCATCATTTAGCTAAACCAAGATGCAGTCCGATAGAAGCCGAGCAGGAGCTGGCGATTATTTAAATGGGTTTCAGGAATAGCGTTTGAACCCTAAGTAATCTTAGAATAGTGCTCTGCAAACACGGCCGAGCGTTAGCTAGCTCTTGCTGAGCATTACTCTAAGCTAGCTGAGTGTTCTTGCAAGCTTGCTAAGTCTTTTTTTAATCAAACAGAGTCCTACTGAAGTCTTGCTAAGCGCTCCTTAATTATCGAGAAGGCTCTTGAGGTCTTGCTGAGCGTTAAGCAAGCCGTGCTGAGTTTTATGGTAGCTTCGCTGAGGGCTCTTTAGAGCTCAAAAAGGCTTCGCAAAGCTTGCTAAGTACTCAGCAAGCTTAGAAGAATACTCGGTCAGCTTTGAATAACGCTTATAAAGGTTAGAATTTTTAAATTTAGGATGGACATAGCACTCAGTTAACTCTGCTGAGCGTTTAGTAAGGTGTACTGGATGCCGATCGAAAGGTAGGGATAGGTCGCGATCTATATATTCGGAGTCGATTGTGTGGTGTGCAAGCTTTTTTGTCGTGCGCCATAATACAGACGTAAGGTGGTTTCGCGACAGAGACTGTGAAAGTATTATGATTTTGGCTTCCCCCTTTGTACATAGGTATCTAAACAAGTTTCTTATCGGCGTGGAAACGATAAAAATCAGCGTAGGGGCGTATTGCATACGCCCAACATGAAGGTCCAATGTTATAAGCTTATTTTATAAGGGCGTATGCAATACGCCCCTACGGTCTTCACCACAATGTTGATGAGGTCGCTTACTATTTTTAATCTATAAAACAAAGACTTATAACAATTATCATGTAAACAGTGATCTGTTCCTTATTGTCCTTGACTTTTATCCTGAGCGGGTAAACTAAAAGAAAACAAGTCTAAAGGATATGATTATGAATAATTTAGTTTTAATAGTAAGTATGTTGTTATTTTCAGCTACAGCAAGCGGAGCACAATCTTGTTCTGATTTACTCAATTATAAAATGAACAAATTAAGATCCGCACAAACGCTAGATTTTTGTGAGGCCTTTCAAGGTAAAGTTATTTTGGCAGTTAATACTGCCAGTAATTGCGGCTACACTCCACAGTTTAAAGGGCTAGAGGCTCTGTATCAAAAATATAAAGACAAAGGACTGGTGATTATCGGTTTTCCTTCCAATGATTTTAATCAAGAGTTCGATGCCCCTGAAAAAACAGCGAACGTATGCTATATAAATTACGGGGTGACTTTCCCTATGTTGGAAAAAAGCGCTGTTACCGGTGCTTCAGCCAATCAGTTTTTTCAAAAACTAATCAAGTCTTCTGGACAAGAGCCACAATGGAATTTTTATAAATATCTGATTGGTCCAGATGGTTCATTTGTTGAGGCTTTTGCTAGTAATGTCACTCCCGAACAACTGGATTCTAAAATAAGCGTATTACTAAGTAATAAATAAATTTAAATCTCAGTTGCTTGCTGATTTTTAAGTTAATGCTAGGAGTAAGAGTTAATGACTAGGCTTAAAGTTGGGCTTTACTGGTTTGGTAATGATTTGCGGCTTCATGATAATGTTGGTTTATTAAAAGCTGCGGCTGAAGTTGACGAGTTACTGTGTATTTATTGTCTCGATCCCCACTGGCTAAGCCCCAATCGTTATGGCTTGGTAGCGATGTCAGCTAATCGTTGGCGGTTTTTAAAAGAATCGTTGCTCGATTTAGATAAGCAGTTACAAAAACTTGGCCAGCATCTTTTGGTTTGTTATGAACCGACTGTAAAAGCCATCTTCGATCTGGCCAGTTTGCATAAAGTGTCGATTATTTATCGTAGTCGCCAAACAGGATATTATGAGAATCAACAAGGGTTAGCTCTACAAAAAAACTTACCATTGGTTCAATTTGTTGAAACAGATACCCATAGTTTGTTTGCCTTGCATCACTTGCCTTTTCCTTTGGCAAAATTGCCGAACAGCTTTACCCAGTTTAAAAACACCGTAGAGCAAAGTTCGGTCGCAAAGCCTCAGCCTCCAGTGGATTTTCTTCCATCCAGTCCGGCACTGAAAACAAACTGGGTAAGCCGTTTTCCAGATTATTCTATATCTGAGCATGAAATCATTTTTTATGGGGGTGAAACGGAGGGACTCAAGCAGTTAAGCCATTATTTTGCTTCCGATAGTGCAAGTCATTACAAAAACAGCGCAATGAACTGGACGGTTGGGGGAATTCAAGTAAATTTTCGCCTTGGCTGGCTAACGGCAATCTATCAGTTCGGCAAATTTGTTTTATTCTAAATGATTACGAACAACAAATTGGTGCCAACGAATCAACCTACTGGCTATTTTTTGAATTGTTATGGCGCGAATATTTTCAATGGTATGCCCATCGTCACGGAAAGCATTTGTTTGCTTTTAAGGGTATTAAGCAGCAAAAGCCCTTTACCAGTTTTTATCCCGAGCGCTTCCGAAAATGGTGCAGTGGTAACACTCCGTATCCACTGGTGAATGCTTGTATGAAACAATTGAATGTTACCGGCTTTATGTCGAACCGTGGCCGTCAGATCGTTGCTAGTTGTCTGGTCAATGAATTAGCTGTGGACTGGCGTTATGGTGCAGCCTATTTTGAGCAGCAACTGTTGGATTATGATGTAGCTTCTAACTGGGGTAATTGGCAATATCTGGCCGGAGTTGGTGCTGATCCTCGCAGCAAACGGCATTTTGATTTTGAGAAACAAACTCGGCAATACGATCCGGAAGGGCTATTTATGAACAAGTGGCAAGGCGGTATTCAAATTTTACCGTTGGATTCGGTTGATGTTTCTGATTGGCCTGTTGGCGCCTAGTGAATTAAAAAATACACAGGCCAACTCTCTTTTTGAGCTGTTTTGTTTCTGGTAATTGGCAAATTATTTTACATATTGTTTTAATACCGCGTGTTCGTTAAACCGCTACATCAGCAAAACTCTTTGCTTGAGCTAATTAAATTAAGTACTTCTGGAAAATAATTTAACTTTTTAAGAAAAGTTTGCGTTGTAAGATATATCAATATTAGAAAGCACATCAAACAATTCTCTTTTGAGATCAGCAAAAGATTTATAAGCCTCAAAAAGCAGTCAGTCATATTTTATTTAAGCCGTAAAATTTCCATAGCATTTTATTCAGGCGAATAAGTAGGGATAAGATAAATTGTAAAATCTATTTTTTTCCAACGCTAAGTATTACTATTAAATTCATCGCTGGTATGTATTAAGTTCGCGACTTAGTCTTATACGCGTTATTGCATCAATTCAATGTTGTCTGTATCCTCCGTACCCATGCAAATAAATCTAATTTCAGTAGGAAACCGTATGCCCAGTTGGGTGCAGCAAGGCTATGATGAATATGCCAAGCGTTTGCCGCGTGAGTGCGAGTTAGTGCTTAAAGAAATTGCCCCGGGTAAGCGTACAAAAAATAGCGATGTTGCTCGAATTGTTAAAGAGGAAGGTGAGCGAATGATTGCGGCCATTCCTCAGGGTACGCATGTTGTAACCTTGGACATCCCCGGTAAACCTTGGTCTACGCCTGAGTTAGCTCAGTCTATGCAGCGTTGGTTGGAAGGCGGTCAGCATGTTGCTGTTCTAGTGGGTGGCCCCGAAGGTTTAGCTGATTCTGTTAAACAATTAGCACGAGAGTCGTGGAGTTTATCTAAGCTTACCTTTCCGCATCCATTAGTGCGTATAATTGTCGCTGAACAGATTTATCGCGCTTGGAGTATTCTTAATAACCATCCCTATCATCGTTAATGACCGCACAGATTATTCTCGCTTCAGCGTCACCTCGTCGACAAGAATTGTTAGACCAGATCAATGTGACTTATAAAGTCTATCCAGTAGATATTGATGAAACGCCTAAAACTGATGAATCACCTTTAGAGTATGTGCAGCGAATAGCGGCAGAGAAGTCTGCAGCCTGCAAGGCGCGGTTGAATCCTGAGTTACCTATTTTAGCAGCAGATACCTCGGTAGTTTTGGGTGATATTATTATGGGTAAACCTAAAGATCAGGCAGATGCTTTGGCGATGTTGATGCGCTTATCTGGAAAAACTCATCTAGTTTATAGTGCTATTTCGGTGCGTGGCAGAGAGCATGGGAAGGCCGTTAGCGTGACAGAGGTTACCTTTAGGCATTTGCAAGAACAAGAAATATTAGCTTATTGGCAGACTGGTGAGCCGCTAGGTAAGGCCGGCAGTTACGCCATACAAGGACTGGGTGCCATATTTGTTGAATCTATTAAAGGCAGTTTTTCAGGGGTAGTGGGTTTACCTTTGTTCGAGACAGTCGAACTATTATCTAATCAAGGAGTGGCAGTTTTCAAATGAGTGAAGAAATCTTAATTAATGTCACGCCCCCAGAAACACGTGTTGCTGTTATTGAAAACGGGGTCTTGCAAGAAGTCATTATTGAGCGTAGCCGTGAGCGAGGTTTAGTCGGCAATATTTATAAGGGTGAAGTGTGTCGAGTGTTGCCAGGGATGCAGGCGGCTTTTGTTGATATAGGCTTACCTAAGGCTGCTTTTATCCATCTTTCAGATTTATGTGCTAAGGATTTGGAAAAACGCGGTACTGAAATTATTGAGCACTATTTGCATGAAGGTCAGCATATTATTGTGCAAGTCGTTAAGGATCCATTAGGGACTAAAGGCGCACGTCTCACGACAGAAATATCAATTCCCTCGCGTTATCAAGTCTATATGCCTTATTCGAATAATACCGGCGTATCGCAACGAATTGAATGTGAAGCCGAGAGAATTCGGTTAAGAGCCTGTCTCGATGGTTTTAGGCAAGAGAATAACTGTGGCGGCTTTATTGCAAGAACAGCGGCAGAATGTGTTGAAGAATCGATATTGACTGCCGATATGATGTTTTTGTTGAAGCTATGGGAATCAATTTCAGAAAAGATTGCGGGTGCTAAACCTAAGCAATTTATACATAAAGATTTACCACTCAGTATTAGAACCTTAAGAGATTTATATAAAGAAGGTATCGATAGAGTTCGAGTGGATTCAAAAGAAACCTATCAATTATTGCTAGATTTTGCTGAGATTTTTGTACCTGAAATTGTACCCGTTATCGAACATTATTCTGGTGAGTGTCCGGTATTTGATATTTACAGTGTAGAAGATGAAATAAAAAAAGCCTTAGAGCGTAAGGTTAAATTAAAATCCGGTGGTTATTTGATTTTTGATCAAACTGAAGCCATGACCACGGTTGATGTTAATACTGGTGGTTATGTCGGTGGTCGTAACCTAGAAGAAACCATCTTTAAGACCAATCTTGAGGCTGCGCAAACGATAGCTCGCCAGCTTAGGCTTAGAAACTTGGGCGGTATTATTATTATCGATTTTATCGATATGAAAAGTGAAGAGCATAAGAAGCAAGTCTTACAAGCTTTAGAACGAAATTTAGAAAAAGATCGCGCGAAAACTAAAATTACTGAAGTGTCGGTTTTAGGTCTAGTTGAAATGACTCGCAAAAGAACGCGTGAAAGTCTTGAGCATATTCTCTGTGAGCCTTGCAGTGCCTGTGGCGGTAGAGGCGTGTTAAAAACAGCAGAATCGATGTGCTTAGAAATTTTTAGAGAAATCATTAGGGAAGTTAGGCTGTACAAAGTACAAACAATTTTGGTATTGGCGTCTAATGAAGTCGTAGAAATGTTACTGGATGAAGATGCTGATATGCTGGCTGAATTGGAAATCTTTTTAAGTGTGCAAATCAAGTTTAGAGCCGAAGCACAATATAATCAGGAGCAGTACGATGTTGTTTTACTTTGATTCTCAACGAGTAGCTATTAACTTTTTAATTAGTTTATCAACTAAACTTCTTTAATCGATTTCTATGACTCAATGTGAATTAGAGTGGAAATCCTAGTGATTTCTTATGCAATAGTTTCAATATTTTATTGTAGGGGCGATAGATTCGCCTTGTATTTAATTTTTTGTGTACTGGGCGAATGAATTCGCCCCTACAAGATTATGATCCTTTAATCAAGTACTGGGCGAATTTGTTGCCCCTACAAGATTATGAACCACTAATCAAGTTTATGACTCAATGTGAATTAGAGTGGAAATCCTAGTGATTTCTTATGCAATAGTTTCAATGTTTTATTGTAGGGGCGAATTCATTCGCCCTGTATTTAATTTTTTGTGTACTGGGCGAATTTGTCGCCCCTACAAGATTATGATCCACTAATCAAGTTTATGACTCAATGTGAATTAGAGTGGAAATCCTAGTGATTTCTTATGCAATAGTTTCAATGTTTTATTGTAGGGGCGAATTCATTCGCCCTGTATTTAATTTTTTGTGTACTGGGCGAATTTGTCGCCCCTACAAGATTATGATCCACTAATCAAGTTTATGACTCAATGTGAATTAGAGTGGAAATCCTAGTGATTTCTTATGCAATAGTTTCAATGTTTTATTGTAGGGGCGACAGATTCGCCTTGTATTTAATTTTTTGTGTACTGGGCGAATATATTCGCCTCTACAAGATCATGATCCACTAATCAAGGCTTGCATTAGTCAATTCATTATCATATAGCGATTTCAATAAGAGATTATATTCATAAATCAATAAACATAAATAATGAAATGATAAGCACAAGTTCCACTCATTATGTCGATTTTATTAGACCGCTACCCACTATAATTTACATAGAACCGATTTTATGATTCATCATATTAAACGCGCAACTCGGCACCTTGTATTTTGGTCTTTACTGGTATTAGCGCTCAGTTTAAGCGGTGTGCGTTTAGTTTTATCAGGTATCGAAGGCTATCAACTTCAATTGCAAGATCGTGTTAGTGAGTTAGTGGGTGCGCCCGTCATTATTCGCCATTTGGGCGCTAAAATGCGTGGTTTAAGCCCAGAATTGATACTTAAAGACATTACTGTGGCCTCGATTGAAGCTAATGCAGCACCCGCCATTCAGCTTAAGGAAATACGCTTAGCTATCAATCTATTAGATATGCTGGTGCATAGGGAGGTTTTGTCTTCTTCACGAGTGACCTTAGTGGGTACTCAGTTGACAATAGTCCGTAAGCTAGATGGAAGTTTTTCGGTGCAGGGTTTAAAGGCGGGTGATGAACAACCTTTATGGTTATTTCAAGGCAGCAAGTTTGAAGTCGTGCAAAGTGAAATAACCTTTCAAGATCAAAAAAGGCAGGCTAGGGCGCTTAGCTTTGAGTCAGTTGATTTGGCCATTATTAACCAAGAACAGCATCATAAAATCAATCTGTTAATGAAATTGCCGGAAAAATATGGCGATACATTGACGGTCGCCATGAATCTACAGGGTGACGTCTTTGACGCTAAGGCTCTAAAGGGTGCGATATATATTGAAGGCAAAAAGCTTAAGTTATCCGAATTGGCAGAGTTAGATTTGCCTATGTCGCTGAATGTGACATCGGGTGTTGCAGATATAAAGGCTTGGGCTCAATTAGAGCAGGAGCAATTGCTTGCATTGACCAGTGAAGTTCAATTAAAACAATTGAATTTAGTGCATAAAAATCATGATGTTTTGCCTATAGAGCGATTAAACGCACGGATGCATTGGCAATTCAGTGATAATCAATGGCGGCTTGATGTTTCACAATTTTTATTGGAAACAACTGATGTTAATGGTTTAACAAAATGGCCGGATGCTGTTTTTAGGATCGCGGGCAGCACTAAAGATGGACAGTCTTTGCCTAAAGTTGCTTTACTAGCCTCAAAACTGGATCTGCAAGAGCTTGCCCTGTTAGCCAAATTTATAGCTCCACTAAAGGCTGAGCAACTAAATGCTTTAGAGCAAATACAATTAAAAGGCCGCTTAGAACATTTTTCTATTGATGCTGATTTTGATGATAAAGCCTGGGCTGTTAAGGGTAAGTTTGTAGATCTTGGTGTAAATCCTTATGAAAAATTTCCTGGCGTAAATAATGTAACGGGGCAAATTTTAGGTAATGAAAAAACCGGTGTCATCCGTTTAGCGACCGAAAACTCTCAAATTGTTGATTCTACTTTTCTTCGTGAACCTTTTGTCATCAGTAGTCTTAAAGGCAACATAAATTGGAAGCAAACAGATGCAGATTGGCTGTTTTTCAGTCGATCGCTGGAATTAGATCTGCATGGGCTAACGAGTAAAAGCCGCTTAAATTTAACACTGCCCAAAGCTAACGCTTTGCCCTTTCTAGATATGCAAACATCATTTTTAAGTGATGATATCAGTAAGCTAAAGCACTATTTACCCGTTAAGGTCATGAAGCCAGCTGATGTCATTTGGTATGATCTGGCCTTTCTGAGTGGTCGAGTGACCCAAGGTGATTTGTTATATTCAGGTAAGTTGGGCGTTTTTCCAACAAAAGTCGAAGACGGTGTGTTTGAAGCAAATGTTGATATTGATCAATTGAATTTAGCCTATCTTCCAGACTGGCCGCAGATTGACAATATAGCCGGTAAAATGGTTATTTTACAAAATTTCATGAACTGTGAGATCACTCAAGGACAGAGTAGGAATCTCAATATCACCCAAGCAACGATTATTAATCCAGCATTAGGAACGAGTAAACGCCTCACGGTAAAGGGTCAACTTGAAGGTGAGATTAACGAGGTATTCAAATTCTTAAAGCAGACACCCTTAAGTTCAACAGTGGGATTTTTGGTTGATGCGGTAGTGCCTCAAGGCGATACTAAAATGGAGCTTGATCTTAGTTTGCCGTTATCAGAAGAGCTTCAGCCCATCGTCTATGGGTCCGCTCAATTTAATCAGGCTAGACTCAATGTCAGTGCACTTGATTTATGGATCAATAAAATTACTGGAGATTTGAAGTTTACAGAGTTGGGTGTTTATAGTGAGGGTATTCGAGGTGTTGCTTTAGGTCGCCCTATTAATATTAATATTGATAAAGCCGATCATCAGCAAACTTTTTTAGACATAAATGGAAGTGCTGGTATAACGGATTTACAAAAACAATTCAAAATGCCCGGCTGGGACCTCGCTAAAGGTGAAATGGATTATCAATTAAAGTTAGGGCTACCTTACCCTAATAGTCCAACCGAACTGGTTGTGCAGTCTGATCTTGTTGGAGTGTCCTTAGATTTGCCGGGATTTCTTGCAAAAACAAAGTTACAGAAAAAGCCCTTGTCATTGACTTTTGGGCTTAGCGGTGAAGAGATACTGCCTATTAGTTTAGCTTATGATGAGGGTCTAAAAGCTGCAGTAAAATTAAATTTAGCTAAGAAGCGACTGGAGTCAGGGCAGATATTAGTGGGTACAGGCGCTGTTCAACAGTCGACTCAACCAGGTCTAAAGTTAGAAATTAATCAAGACACATTAAATTTACATGAATGGCTGGCTATGTCAGGCCATAAAAATGAAGAAGGTGGTGCTCTAAATAACATTCGGGAAATTAAAATACATAGCCCACATGCGCAATGGAAAGAGAGTCCTTTGGGGGCTTTTGATCTGATTTTGACGCCAGAAAAAAGTAATTGGTCCGGTATTATCAAAAGTGATTTGGCTAGCGGTACTATAAAAATTCCGAATAATGTGACTGGTGCTGAAAAAATTAATTTGAGTTTGACTGCTCTTGATCTATCTGCCCTGAAGTCAGTTGAGTCAACAGCTAATAATGAAGCCGTTAAAGAGGTGGAGCCTAGGAAAGGTTTGTTACCTACTGAACTTCCGTTGTTTTCAATCAATAGCGATAACACCTACTGGCGCTCAGTCAATCTGGGACAATTAGCCATAGAAACTGAGCGCATAGATAATGGTATGTTGCTTAAGCATTTCAATTTGGTGGGCAAGGAACAAAAATTACAAATTTCAGGTGATTGGAAAGAAAAAGGCCTGCATTCTGAAACTCGGTTACAAGGTCGCTTAGAGCTTTCTAATGCGGGACAGACGTTGAGCCAACTCGGCATTACTAAAGATTTAGTGGATACCAAAGCGGTTATTGATTTTACAAGTAATTGGCATGCGGCTCCTTATGATTTTTCTTTGCAGTCTATGCTAGGAAAATTAGATGTTAATGTTACAAATGGTCGAATTCTTAGCATAGACCCAGGCTTCGGACGATTATTGGGTATATTGGCTATGGAACAGTGGGTTAAGCGATTACAACTTGATTTTAGCGATGTCTTTCAACAAGGCTTGTCTGTTAATAGCATTACCGGTCATTTTAATATTTTGAATGGTAAAGCAATGACTCGTGATTTGGTTATAGATGCAATACCTGCCAAAATCACTATTTCAGGACAGACTGATTTCATTAATAAAAAATTAGATGAAGTTGCCAGTGTGATTCCAAAAAGTTCTGATGCTGTGCCTATTGCTGGTACAATCATGGCCAAAGTTACGGGGCTCATTGGGCGTACATTAACCGGTAAAGATCAGGAAGGTTTTTTCTTTGGGTCGCAATATCAAGTTAAAGGTGGCTGGGATGATGCACAAATTATTCCGTTACATGAAAACGAAGGCTTGCTGCAAAAAACTTGGAATGGGATTACTGGTTTTCCATGGGTACAGCAACCTAAAAATCAATAATAGGGAGACGACATGAGTAAATGCGCAGCCATACAAATGGCATCAAGTCCAAATATTAGTTTTAATTTATTGGAAGCCGAAAAGCTGATTGCTGAAGCCGTTAACGCGGGTGCAAAGTTAGTCGCTTTGCCAGAAAATTTTGCTCTGATGGGCGATCATGAGTCCGACAAGCTTAAGGCTAAAGAAGTTGATGGTACAGGACCGATACAACATTTTTTGGCGACGGTCGCAAAAAAATACGCGGTATGGGTTGTAGGTGGCACTATTCCATTAGAAGCTGATGATGTGAATAAAGTACGAGCGGCTTGTTTAATTTATAACGATAAAGGCGAGCGAGTGGGCCGCTATGATAAGGTGCATTTATTTGATGTTAATGTTCCGGGCACTAATGATGTTTATCGTGAATCAGACTCTATCGAGCCAGGTTTAGAATCACAGATATTTGATACGCCTTTCGGTAAGTTAGGTGTAGCCGTTTGTTATGATTTACGCTTTCCAGAATTCTTTAGAAAAATGAGTGAAGAAGGTGTTGATATTTTAGTGGTACCTTCCGCTTTTACTGCAGAAACCGGTTCTGCTCATTGGGAAATATTGTTACGTGCAAGAGCGGTTGAAAACCTTTGTTATGTGATTGCACCTAATCAAGGAGGTTTTCATCTTAACGGTCGTAAAACCTTTGGCCATTCTACGATTATTGATCCTTGGGGTATAGTTTTGGATTGTTATAAAACCGGTGGTGGTTTTGTTATGGCGGATATTGATCAAGAGCGAATTGAAAAGGTTCGAAGTGCTTTTCCTGTTTTAAATCATCGTCGTTTTTTTTGAGAGTAATATGAACCTTATCGTTAAAATCTTATTATTGTCCTTAGGATTAGTTTCATGTGGTGGGCCGGCTGAAAGTCGTTATCGAGATACGGCTATGCTGGAACGTCCTCCCATTTTACCCGTTACCCATCAATCAACTGAGCAGTTGGCTGTGGATGATTCTAAGTATGGGCAAAGAAAGTTGCAGCAAGAGATTGAAGAACCCACTTTTTACATGACGAGCACAACACCGCCGCTATTAATGATTAGGCAGCCTTTTGACTTGGGATGGGATACTTTAGGACATGCTTTAAAGCAAGATTATGTAAGGGTTACTTATCGTGAGCAAGCAAAAGGACTTTATTTAATAACTTATAGTCCTGAAGTATTAGATGAGAAAGACAGCGGTTTTTTTGACAAAGCCCTGTCTGTTTTTAAGGATGTTCGTCAGGAAGAATATTACTTCTTAACAGTCACTGAGCAACACTCTGAAACCCAAGTGAGTATTTCAGTTAACACGGAAAAAAAGACTTTAGATGGATCTACGCCCTCAGCAGAAGATGCTAATAAGCTCTTGTTGTTGATTTATAAATCGATGACTGATAAGCCGCAGTCTGATAAAAATGAAGAGAAGAAAACGGGTCGTCGCCATAATTAAAGACTAATAATAGTCTTTGCGCATCCTAATCCTGCCAACCGGTATCGTTAAAATTAACTAAACGTTCTGATGAAATTATTAAACCTTGTAAAACAATCTATTTTAACGCCAGTAGGCATACAAGATAGTGATATTGAAAAAATCATGAGCCGCTTGCTAAGCTCACCTGTGGATGCGGCTGATATTTATTTTCAGTCCAGTCATAGTGAATCTTGGGTTATGGAAGGCGGTATTATTAAAGAAGGCAGTCATAATAATGAGCAAGGTGCAGGCGTAAGAGCGGTATCAGGTGAGAAAACCGGTTTTGCTTATAGTGACCGTATTGAATTGCCGGTATTGCTGGAGGCAGCTAATAATGTGAAATCCATTGTTCGCCAAGGCCAAGAAGCACAAGTGGGTCTTAAGCAGGCTGTAAACTGGCCACAATATTATCCTGTAGCTAATCCATTAAAATCATTAACCGATCAGCAGAAAATCGAGTTATTACAGAAAGTTGATACTGAAACTCGCAAATTGGATAGTCGAATTGAAGAAGTCATTGTCAGTTTGGTGAGTGCCCATGAAAGCATTTTGGTGGCTAATCAGGATGGTTCTTTAGCGGCAGATATTAGGCCTTTAGTGCGCATGAATGTAACAGTGATAGTCGAAGAAAAGGGTCGTCGCGAACAAGGCAGTATGGGTGGTGGTGGCCGTAGTGATTACAACTATTTTCTCGAACATGAGCGAGCACTAAGCTACGGTAAGGAAGCTGTAAGATTGGCTTTGGTTAATCTGGAAGCAGAAGATGCACCGGCCGGAAATATGACGGTCGTATTAGGTCCAGGTTGGCCGGGTATTTTATTGCATGAAGCTATAGGTCATGGCTTGGAAGGTGATTTCAATCGCAAAGGTACTTCTGCATTTAGTGGTCGAGTCGGTGAAAGAGTTGCTTCTGATTTATGTACAGTAGTTGATGATGGTACTTTGCAAGGGCGACGTGGTTCCTTGAGTATCGATGATGAAGGTACGCCGACAGAAAAGACCGTATTGATTGAAAACGGTATCCTCAAAGGTTATATGCAAGATAAACTGAATGCAAGATTAATGGGTGTTAAGTCAACAGGTAATGGACGGCGTGAGTCTTATGCGAGTTTGCCCATGCCACGCATGACTAATACTTATATGTTAGCGGGACAACATCACCCGGAAGATATTATTGGTTCGGTTAAGAAAGGTTTGTACGCTAAAAACTTCGCTGGAGGTCAAGTTGATATTACTTCCGGTAAATTTGTTTTTTCAGCCAGCGAAGCGTATTTGATTGAAAATGGCAAAATAACCCGCGCCATTAAAGGTGCAACCTTGATTGGTAATGGCCCTGATGTATTGACTAAAGTCTCCATGGTTGGAAACGATCTTGAGCTAGATAGCGGTGTGGGTACTTGCGGAAAAGACGGTCAGAGTGTCCCTGTGGGTGTGGGTCAGCCGACCTTAAAAATTGATGGTTTAACGGTGGGCGGAACCAGCGTTTAAAACATCAAGTTAAGTGCTTGTAAGTACATAATTCAATAATTAAAGTAGCTTATATCGTGTGAGCTAATGCTAACCCGACTTATTAAAAATACGAGAACGCTGTGCAAAACCAAGAAGAAATTAATCGATTAAAAAATATCGTCCAAGACTTATTAGATGAAGCCAAAAGCCAAGGCGCAACTGCTGCTGAAGCAGGATTGAGTCAAGAAAATGGTCTGTCGGTGTCGGCGCGTTTGGGTGATGTAGAAACCATAGAGCATCATTGTGGACAAGGTTTAGGGATAACGGTCTATTTTGGGCAACATAAAGGCTCTTCGAGTACGTCTGATTTATCAGCCGCCTCAATTAAAGAAGCGGTGAGTGCAGCCTGTAGTATTGCACGTTATACCAATGAAGATAAATATTCAGGATTGCCTGAAAAAGAACGCTTAGCCACTGATTTCCCTGATCTTGATCTCAATCACCCTTGGGATTTGAGTGTAGATGCAGCTATTGAACTTGCTATAGAATGCGAAGATGCGGCGCGATCATATCATGCTGAAATCAGTAATTCTGAAGGTGCGTCTGTGAATACTCATCAAGGTATTCATGTGATGGGTAATAGCTTGGGATTCCTTCAGGGCTATCAATCAACACGCCACTCTTTAAGTTGTTCGGTATTGGCGCAGCGTGGCGATAGTATGCAGCGTGATTATTGGTACAGTGTCTCTAGAAATGCTCAAAATTTAGAATCTGCTATTAGCATTGGCAACAAAGCTGCTGAGCGTGCTTTACGGCGTTTAGCAGGACGTAGTTTAAGCACTCGGCAATGTCCTGTGCTTTATAGCTCAGAAATAGCCTCCGGTTTGTTATCTTCATTTATTGGCGCTATTAGTGGCGGCAATTTATATCGTAAATCATCGTTTTTATTAGATGCTATCGATAGCCAAGTTTTCCCTGAGTTTGTGCATATTCATGAGCAGCCTCATTTAATCGGTGCATTGGGTAGCGCCGCCTATGATGGCGAAGGCGTAGCCACTCATGCTCGTGACATAGTCAGCGACGGTATTTTACGAAGTTATGTTTTAAGTACTTATTCTGCGCGCAAATTGGGCTTACAAAGTACTGGTAATGCCGGTGGTGTGCGTAATTTAACCATTGATCCAAGTGCCCTAGATTTTCAAGGTATGCTTAAACTACTGGGTACTGGTTTATTAGTTACAGAATTAATGGGGCAAGGTATTAATATTGTAACCGGAGATTATTCGCGCGGAGCGGCAGGCTTTTGGGTAGAAAATGGTGAGATCCAATATCCAGTCGAAGAGATTACCATTGCTGGAAATTTGAAAGATATGTTAAAAAATATAGTGGCTATAGGGTGTGATATTGAATGTCGCGGTAATGTGCGAACGGGTTCTATTTTGGTTGAGCAGATGTCTATTGCCGGGGAATAAGTGCTTAAGGCAATAGCGGTTTAGGCGTAAGTATTCTTGCCCTGATTACCAAATTCGGATCTCATCGTTACACATACAATTAAAATATGTAGGGTGGATAAGCAACGCGCATCCACCGTTTATGCCGGATGCGCGTTGCTTATCCGGCCTAAAGGTCTCAATAACTCGTTTTATAGTGCATTGACAATATCAGCAATTAACTGAGGGCCTTTATAAATCAAGCCACTGTATACTTGTACTAAGCTTGCACCAGCACTTAATTTTTCTTGCGCATCTTCCGCACTTAATATACCTCCAGCGGCAATAATAGGTATTTTCCCCTGACATTCAGCCGCTAAGCCTCGCACGACTTGGGTTGCGGCTTCTTTAACAGGCGCACCACTCAAACCACCGGCTTCATTTGCAAAAGGGTGATCGGCTATTCTTTCTCTAGCAATAGTCGTGTTAGTGGCAATAACGCCGTCAATAGAGAATTCCAATAGTAATCGGCCTATATGGCTGATTTCATCATCGTTTAAATCCGGTGCAATTTTTAGTGCTAAAGGGACATAAAAACCGTGTTCTCGTTCTAGCTTAAGTTGCTCTTCTTTTAGGGTGCTGATTAGGCCTTTTAATTCATCGCCTTGCTGTAGTTGCCGTAAGTTCTTAGTGTTGGGTGATGAAACATTTAAGGTAATATAGCTAGCTAAGCTATAGGCTTTGCGTAGGCCGATTAAATAATCATCAACAGCTTGCTCTATCGGGGTATCAAAATTCTTACCAATATTAATGCCTAGAATGCCGCTGTAATGGCTATCTTTAACTTGGCTTAACAAATGATCTAAACCTAAGTTATTAAAGCCCATACGATTAATAATGGCCTGATGTTCAGGTAATCTAAATAAACGTGGCTTAGGATTGCCGGGTTGCGGGCGTGGTGTCACCGTACCAATTTCTAAAAAGCCAAACCCTAAGCCTGATAGTGCCTCTATATAATCGCCATTCTTATCCATACCTGCCGCTAGACCCACGGGGTTTTTAAAGTCCAGTCCCATAACAGTGACGGGTTTATCGCTCATATCAGTGAGTATTAATTTTCCTAGTCCAGATTGATGCGCTGCCTTTAGTAGTTTAAGAGTGACTTCATGGGCTGTTTCAGGATCAAGGTTAAATAACAGCGGGCGTAATAAGGGATAAATGTTCATAGTGTAGTGAAGTAAGTTTAAGAATGGTGTGTAAAAAATTCTTAGCTGGGGCAGCTTCAGCCGCACCCACAAAAAAGCCATGTTTCTGCTGCTATCGACCTAATCGATAAGGTTCCGGAGCAACCTTAGTGGGTCTATTTAATATTAAGTCGACCATGAGTTCAGCAGAGGCAGGGCCCATAACTAAGCCGTTCCTGAAGTGACCCGCATTAATGCTCAAATTATGAATGTCTGGATGGCGATCTATATAAGGGACGCCTAATTCAGTGCCGGGTCTTAAGCCTGCCCAGTGATGAATGAGTGGTGCGTGTTTGAGGGCAGGTAATAAGCTTAATGCAAATTCAGTTAAGTTTGTTCGTGCTGTATCGGTAGTTTGCTTACTGAAGCCATCGTGCTCTACAGTACTACCTGCTAAGATTTTTCCATCACGTCGAGGAATTAAATACTGATCACCATCCAATACCATACTCGGCAACAAGCCTGCTTCAGCTTCGAATAATAACATCTGGCCTTTAACGGGAGCGATATTAGGTTTGATCATCAAGCCATTAAAAAGCTTTTGAAATAATGATCCGGTCCAAGCGCCCGCAGAAATAATAACGTCCTTAACAGGGTAGAGGCCGGTGCTAGTTTCAATATGGGTAATGGAGTTATGTGCTTGTCTGATAGCCGTTAATTCACAGTTTTCAACAAGATTAACACCCTTGTTAATCAAGTCTTGTTTTAAAGACTTAACCAATCGAGGATTGCGAGCTTGAGCAATGTCAGGTAACCATAAGGGCTGGTCGGGTTGAGTCACTAAATGATTAAAGAAAGCACTTTCTGCTTCTTGAAAGCGTATGCCATGATGTTGGCACCAAGCGACAGCTTCGTTAATATCTGGATTTTTTGTGATTAATAGGCCGCAGGGTGTCCATTCTGGGTCTTTGTTAGTATCCGTAATTAATTGTGTTGCTAAACTTGGGTATAAAGACAGACTGCGGACAGCTAATTGACTAATGGCGTCGGCTTGTCGCCAAGGATAAAGCGGCAACAAAATACCTCCACCCGCCCAAGAAGATTCTTGTCCTAACAAGGCTTTGTCAAAAATTGTTACGCTAGCGCCGGCATTGACAAAGGCTCTGGCTGTCAATAAACCAATAACACCGCCTCCGATCAAGGTAATATCTGTAGTGTGAGTCATGTATCTGATAGAAATAAGTCTGATAGTTGTTTTACGATTAGTGTAATCCAAGCTATATATTTAATGTTGCCATGGCAAAGTATACCGCGATATAAGTTACATTTTTGTCTTTATGTTTCTGTAGTTTTGAGTTGGGTTTGCGCTTAGCTAGTGGTCGTTGTCAATAACATTATTGATTAAATTCTGTTGTTTTTCACTTACAGTAGCGTAATATTTTTGTTATACAATCATTTATTGATGCTTACTAATTGATATATATAGATTATTTATTTGTGATAAAAAAACATGAAAGCTTGTATGGTGACTTGTTTGCTGATATGATTTCACCCGTGCAATCGAATTTGTTGTATTTAAGCAAATTTTTGTAACATAAACATTACGAGGAGAAACACATGACACATAATAAAAATAAATTAAGCTTAGGTATCGCCTTAGCTACATTAACTATGGCAGGCGCCTTAGTTTCTACTGCGGTTGTTGCTGATGACGCTGCAACTGCTGCTCCAAAAGCGGCAAAGCATAAAGCGGCAAAGCACAAGGCGGAAGCTAAAACAGCTTATGCTGCGCCTAGCAAAGTTGATATCCTAGAAGCTCAATTACGCGCTATGCAAGACGAAGTTGCTGCATTGAGAAGCCAAGTTCGTGGA
>QVQD01000131.1 GCA_003584875.1 Methylococcales bacterium | reverse complement strand
TTTTGATAAATATTTTCAACGTCTAGTGTGCAATCAGACTTATCAATTGCGGATTAAAGCAGTGATCAACAAAACTGTTTTCGTTTATCAATAGGTAGAATGTTATAGAGCTTATTTTATAAGGGCGTATGCAATACGCCCCTACGATCTTCACTACAATGTTATCGTTCTCGCGTGGGGATGAGCCTTTCGGAAAAGTTGTCCTCACTTACGTTAGAAAACAACTAAGTCTTCTGGTTATGGTTGCGAATTCTTCTGAACCTTTAATGTTTGTTGTATTTGCTTTAATTCGCTAGGTGACATTTTGCTAATGTGCTTTTTAACTAAATCTGGCATGTCTACCATTTTGGCATTGGCAATTTGGGCTATTTCTATCGGGCTTAAGTTATTTATCTGCTCTTGAACCAAACCAGACAATTTTGCTCGTTGTTCAGCTTTCATGGCGGGTTGAAACTTCTGTAACAATAAATCAATTTGTTGTGGTGTGGCTAATGATTTTATAGCTGCTAATGATTGTTCTTCGCCTGCGGCTTGTGCCATCGAATTAACAAGTGTACTTAATATAAATATTATTAATAATTTGTTCATCATAGTATCTCTGTGTATAAGTTATAAATCATAGCCTGAATAGCAAGCATCTACCTAGGCATACCTTATTGATATTCATCATATAATTTTGCGTAAAGACCGTTTTGTTTAAGCAAAGATTCATGACTACCCTGCTCTATCACTAAACCTTGCTCAAATACATAAACATGATCAGCTTGCTTAACAGCACTCAAGCGGTGAGCAATGATCAGCGTTGTACGGCCTTTTAAGAACTCTGCCAAGGCTTGATGTAAATGATATTCGGTTTCGCTATCCAGTGCTGAAGTCGCTTCATCTAAAATCACTACTTTTGGATTAGCCACGACCATACGGGCAATAGCCATACGTTGGCGTTGACCTCCGGATAAGCGCATACCTTGTCTACCGACGATGGTATCTAAGCCCTGCTCTAAATCTTTGACGGTATCAGTGAGTTGTGCAATAGCTAAGGCGTTCCATAACAATTCATCAGCAATCTGTTTACCCAAGGTTAAATTAGCACGAATGCTATCGTTAAATAGTACTGGATGTTGCAGTACCGTAACGACATGCTCTCTCACCACATCTAAGCCTATTTGCTGTATAGGAACATTATCGAAATATATCTGGCCCGAACTAGGGGTATACAGACCAATCATGGCTTGTATTAAAGTTGATTTGCCTCCTCCACTAGCACCCACTAAAGCAACCTTATCTCCTGCATTAATGTTCAAGTTAATTCCATTAAGAATGGTTTCTTCCCCATAACTAAAGTGCAAGTCATCAACGCGGATAGCAACGGTTTTTTTATCTAAAAAAGGATTTTCAAGATGAGGATAAGCGGGTTCTTGTTTTAAAGCATACAAACTATTAATTCGAACTAAGGCTGCTTTAGCGGCATAAAAAGCATATTGTATACTTAAGATTTCTTGCACAGGCGCCATCATAAACCAGAGATAACCGAACACGGCTAGCATTTGCCCGATACTGAGATCAGAATAAACTACCATCAACATTGCGCAAGCACGAAATATATCGAAGCCGAATAAAAAAACTAAAAAACTGAGACGAGAAGCTGCATCACTTTTCCAAGCAAAAGCCGCTGAATAGTCTTTAACAGAACGCGCACTACTAATTAAATTAGCACAGTAATGTTGCTCACGGTTACTAGCGCGAATTTGATGAATGGCCTCAAACGTTTCCGTCAGAGCTTGTTGAAAGACTTGGTAGGCAGAATTTTCTTTAGCCTTAAGGTCTTTAACTCTTGAACCTACAACGCGCGTAAAGTAGATAACAACAGGATTCAATAACAATATAAACAAGCCTAATTGCCAGTGCATCCATAACAAAATTACCGCCGTACCTAGAATCGTTAAAAAAGCCACCAGCAATTTGCTCACTGTTGAGCCGATAAACGTATCAATAGTATCTAGGTCTTTGACCAAATGTGTGACAACTGTGCCCGTGCCTAAGCTTTCATATTCGGACATAGAAATGGTTTGTAAATGACCGATCAAGTTTTGGCGTATACGGAAGACGATATCTTTAGCAATACAGGAGAAATGCCGAGCTTGAATAATATTAAAGATGATGGCTATGATGCGGAGTAATAAACTGACAATCAAAATAACCGCAATATAGAGGACAGGTCTGTGCCATTCAGTAGGAAACCAAGGATTGATTAGGCTCATTGCTAGGCCTGGTTTATTTAGCAAGACCTCATCTACTAAGATCGGCATCAGCAATGGCACTGGCACACTGGCTAACATGGCTAAAACCGCGATAATATGAGAATAAATCAGCGTTTTTTTATGCTCTAAGGCAATACGATAGATCGTGCCCCAAGTGTAAGATGGTTTAGCCATTTTTGATTGCACGTAATGGAAAGCTCTTTATTGAAAATAAGAGGATGTGGGAGCAGTTTTCGCCGTGATTACGAGCATAAAGCCGCTCCCAAAACAGAAAAAATATACACGTTATTCTATTTTTATATCTAATTACCCTGCCAACTTTAGAGCAATTGCGTGGTCGCATCTCAGAAACATTAGCAGTGCTTATGCCGGAAACGCTTTCTCGCTTACGCTCCTAAAGTCTTCACCGGCCTACAGCTGTCAGCGGGTCGAAGTTGGAGTCAAAACTCACGAGTTTTGATTCGTACGTTGGATGGAGTTTTTAACAACATCCCATAGTTTTTGATCGGTGCTTGCAAATCCCGATCGGCATCGCTTTTTCCCATCAAAACTCGTGAGTTTTGACTCCACTTCATTCGCTATGTGCCCATGCCGGAAACGCTTTTCTCGCTTACGCTCGTAAAGACTTATTCCGGCCTACGACTGTCGACCTTACAAATTATCTAAAATAGCTCGTTTAACTGCATCCAAGCTCGCATCTATAGTGACTGGGCGACTTGAAGCACATTGATTGATAGCAATATCAGGATCTTTTAAACCATTGCCCGTCAAGGTACAAACAATAATACTGCCTTCGGGTATTTTGCCTGAGCTAATGTCTTGCATGGCACCCGCTAATGAAGCTGCTGATGCGGGTTCGCAAAAGATGCCTTCATATTGCGAGAGCATTTTTTGTGCTGCTAAAATATGTTCATCGCTAAATTTGTCAAACCAGCCACCAGATTCTTGCTGTGCAGCCCATGCGAAATCCCATGATTGTGGATGACCAATACGGATAGCAGTAGCAATGGTTTCTGGGTTATCAATCATCTGCCCTGCAACAAAAGGCGCTGCACCGGCTGCTTGATAACCACACATAACGGGGCGATTACCACAAACTCTATCTGTCGCATACTCTTTATAGCCTTTCCAGTAAGCGGTGATGTTGCCGGCATTACCCACTGGTAAGCAGTGATAATCAGGAGCGAATCCTAAGTCATCTACAATTTCAAACGCTGCCGTTTTTTGACCATCAATACGATAAGGATTAATCGAGTTAACGATAGTGACAGGAGCTTGTTCTGCCACTTCTTTAACTAACGCCATGCCTTGATCAAAGTTGCCATTAATTTGAATAATGGTTGCATCGTACATTAAGGTTTGAGCCAATTTACCTTGAGCTATTTTGCCATCAGGAATTAATACAAAAGCTTTAATACCCGCTCTTGCTGCATAGGCTGCAGCAGCGGCAGAAGTGTTACCAGTAGACGCACAGATAATAGCTCGGCTACCCTCTTCAACCGCTTTAGTAACCGCCATCGTCATACCACGATCTTTAAAAGAACCTGTTGGATTTAAGCCTTCATACTTAACATAAATCTTTACGTCTTTACCTAGTATTCTAGGAATATTTTGCAATTCAATCAGTGGCGTATTGCCTTCATTTAAACTAATAATTCGCGTATTAGCACTAACCGGCAGGCGGTCTCTATATCTTTCAATTAATCCGGTATGGTGTTTGTGAGTAGACATAACTATTTATCTCAAGGTTTCTAAACGAATGCGATTGACTTTCCCGTTTACAGTCTTTAATGCTTCTATTTTTTCAATAGCAGCATTCATTTCATGTTCCGTAGTAACTTCAGTCAACATAATAATAGGGATAGCGGGAGCATCATCTAAAGGCTCTCTTTGTATGATGCCTTCAATACTAATGTGATGATCAGCTAAGATACGGGTAACACCCGCTAAGGTTCCTGGTTTATCTTCCGCATTTAAGCGTAAATAATAGGCCGTTTTAAATTGATCAGCGGGTAAAACCGGAATATCGACTAATGAATCAGCTTGAAATGCTAAATGCGGTACGCGATTTTCAGGGTCACTGGTTAATGCTCTAGCTACATCAATCAAATCTGCAACAACAGCTGATGCAGTTGGTTCTGCGCCCGCTCCAGCACCGTAATAAAGACTAGGTCCTACGGCATCACCTTTAATGACGATGGCATTCATCACGCCATTGACATTAGCAATTAATCGACGCTTAGGAATTAAAGTGGGATGAACTCTAAGCTCAATGCCATTAGGCATTTTTCTGGCAATACCTAAATGCTTAATTCGATAACCCAATTTATTGGCATACTCAACATCTAATCGAGTAATTCCAGCAATTCCTTCAATATATACTTTGTCATACTGCAAGGGTATTCCAAAAGCAATGGACGCTAAGATAGTTAATTTATGGGCAGCATCAATGCCTTCAACATCAAAAGTAGGGTCAGCTTCAGCATAACCTAAAGCTTGAGCCTCTGCTAAAACATCACTAAACTCTCGGCCTTTATCGCGCATTTCAGTCAGAATGAAATTGCCAGTGCCATTAATAATACCGGCTAACCATTCAATTTGATTACCACTCAAGCCTTCGCGTATAGCTTTTATAATAGGAATGCCACCAGCGACTGCCGCTTCAAATGCAACAATAACGCCTTTTTCACAAGCTTTAGCAAAGATTTCATTACCGTGTAAGGCAATCAAGGATTTGTTAGCTGTGACAACATGCTTCCCGTTATCGATAGCTTTTAAGAGCAAATCTTTAATCAGTCCATCACCACCAATTAATTCCACAACGATATCTATTTCTGGATCATTGATGATATCCATTGGATCAGTGGTTAAAATAATACCTTGAGTTTCACAGATACGTTGCTTATTTAAGTCTTTAACTGAAGCACGAGTAATAGTGATTTCCCTACCTGCTCGTCTAGCGATTTCTGTCGCATTGCGCTTTAGTACATTAACGGTACCACCGCCCACTGTACCCAATCCTAATACACCTACTTTTACCGGTTTCAATACTAGCTCCAATTAAACGTTACTCATCTTTTATTATGTGGTCGGGTAGCGATAGTGTAACCCGACAAAATGGCGTACGAGTGTCGGGTTTCGCTATTGCAAACCCGAGCTACGACGACGACACTAAGTCGTTAAACCATCTTTTTTCATCATCAAACGAATACCGCGAACCGCTTGACGAGTACGATGTTCATTTTCAATCAAGCCAAAACGCACATGATCATCACCGTAATTACCAAAGCCTATACCAGGTGCTACAGCAACTTTAGCTTCTAGCAATAGTTTCTTAGAAAACTCCAATGAGCCCATTGCTTGATAAGCTTCTGGTATTTTTGCCCAAACAAACATAGTCGCCTTAGGTTTTTCAACTGGCCAGCCTGCCGCGTTTAAACCTTCACAAAGTACATCCCGTCTTTTTCTATACATCTCTGATATTTCAGCCACACACTCTTGTGGACCTTCTAAGGCTGCAATTGCGGCAATTTGTATTGGAGCAAATGTTCCATAATCCAGATATGATTTAATTCTTGCCAAAGCAGAAACAAGTTCTTTATTGCCACACATAAAACCAACGCGCCAACCTGGCATATTGTAGCTTTTAGACATGGAGAAAAATTCTACAGCGATATCTTTCGCGCCTTCGACTTGAAGTATAGAGGGTGCCTTATAACCATCAAAAACGATATCAGCGTAAGCTATATCTTGAACGACCCAGATATTATGCTCTTTGGCGACAGCAATAATTTTCTCAAAAAAATCTAGCTCTACACATTCGGTAGTCGGATTGCCAGGAAAATTAAGGATGAGCATTTTTGGCTTAGGCCAAGAATCAACGATCGCTTTTTGTAATTCTTCGAAAAAATCACCGCCGGAAATCATAGGCACATGACGGAGATCTGCACCGGCTATCACTACGCCATAAGGGTGAATTGGATAAGCAGGATTAGGTACCAGCACTACATCACCTGGCCCTAAGGTTGCTAAGGCTAAATGGGCTAAGCCTTCTTTAGAGCCTATCGTTACAATGGCTTCGGTTTCAGGATCTAAGTCAACATCATAGCGAGTTTTATACCAATCACAGATGGCTTTTCTTAATCTAGGAATGCCCTTAGATACTGAATATCGATGCGTATCAGGACGCTGAACGGCTTCTATTAATTTATCAACGATATGTTGAGGCGTAGCTTGGTCTGGATTACCCATACCAAAATCAATAATATCTTCTCCCGCAGCACGAGCCTTGGCTTTCAACTCGTTAACAATGTTAAATACGTAAGGAGGTAAACGACTTATTCTATGAAATTCTTGCATTAACAACTCTTGAGCAACTCAAGTATGAGTAAGATTAAAAAAAACAGCTTCTCAATAACACTAAGGATGAGAAGTCATAACAAAACCGTGTAAATTACTGATGTTATCAGCGACTGTCAAATAATAACGATGATTTTACTATTAAATTGCAGACTTTAAAAATAGCAGTTGCATCAAATTTGTTTCAAAGCTAATACGCGTGCCACTCTCAATAAGTCTTCGTCGGTATCTACACCGGCTTCGGGTGTTTTATCGATGACTTTAACTAAAATGGCTTCACCCTGCCAAAGTATTCTTAATTGCTCTAAAGCTTCGACCGATTCTAGTATTGAGGCAGGCCATGAACAATAGCGATTTAAGAAATCAACCCTATAAGCATATAAACCAATATGGCGAAGATAAGGTAGCGAAGCAGTTGGAACTTTATCTGGCAGATCAAATACCCCTCTTTCCCAAGGGATAGGCGCTCGACTAAAGTAAAGTGCATAACCTGCCTGATTCAATACGACTTTAACCGCATTAGGATTAAATATTTCTTCTAAATCTATAATATTAGCCGCTAAAGTAGCAATGCCAGCCAACTTTTGACTCGCTAAAGCTGACGCAACTTCTCGAATAGATTCAGGAGGAATTAAGGGTTCATCGCCTTGCAAATTTACAATAATGTCATCATCTGACCAGCCGCATAGACTTGCTACTTCAGCTATTCTTTCAGTGCCACTTTGATGATCAACTCTTGTCATCACTGCTTTAATGCCTAATTCAGAGACGGCTTTAAAGATACGCTGATCATCGGTTGCGACAACAACTTCATCAGCATCTGCTTCTTGAGCGCGTTCACAAACATGAGCAATCATAGGTTTGCCAGCTATGTCTAATAAGGGCTTACCAGGCAGTCGGCTAGAAGCATAGCGAGCAGGAATTACAACTTTGAAAGCTAAACTCATTTATATAAAACGTCTACATCATCACTACTTAATTGACGCGCCTCATCTTCAATCATAACAGGAATATCATCGCGAACTGGGAAGGCTAAACGATCAGCTCTGCATATCAATTCAGCATTGACCTTATCATAATGCAATGGGCTTTTGCAGATTGGGCAAGCCAAAATATCAAGTAATTTTTTATCTATCATGTTTTTCTCTTAAAAGATTTAATAATTGTTCTGTAAAAAGACTTTCAGGACAAGCTGTGACCGGCACATACCAATGCTGCTGACCGGCAAATAATTTGCATTTTACTGCATCCTTTTCTGTCATCAGCACCGGTTTTTGATCAGAAAACTCAATATCCTCGCGTTGAAACGAATAATGGTCGGGAAAACTTTTATTGCTAGTGTTAAGTCCTGCTGATTCTAATTGCTTAAAAAATCGCTCAGGATGACCTATGCCAGCAATGGCATGACAAGCCTCTGCTTTAAATTCAACTAGGTGTTTTTGTTCACCGGTTAGTAAATTAATAGCGATGTCACCTACTAAGCTCATCGAATACTCATTAGGCTCTTGCTTATCACCGTTAACAATAATTAAGTCTACGCTGCTTAATCGCTCTATAGGCTCACGCAAAGGCCCAGCGGGCAAACAATATCCATTACCAAAACGCCTTTCACCATCTATCACTGCAATTTCAATTGTTCGGTGCAAGGCATAGTGCTGTAAACCATCATCCGATAAAATGACATCACACTCTGCTTTTTCTAATAAAAATCGTCCAGCATCTGCACGTATGGGCCCCACCGCCATAGGACATGACGTTTGTTTGGCAATTAACAAGGCCTCATCACCCACGTCTTTTGCTAGACTGTCTCCATCTACCCATTGCGGCCATGACTCTGCTCCACCACCGTAACCACGACTAATAATGCCGGGTTTAAAGCCGGAATCTTTAAGAAAATTAGCCAAATAAATTATTAGCGGAGTTTTGCCCGTACCGCCCACGGTAATATTGCCAACGACTATCACCGACACAGGTAAAGTCTGAGTTTTGAGCAGCCCTATTCGATATAAAAACTTCCTAAACTTAACAATATCACTAAATAAAAACCCAAATGGCATTAGCCAGACGCCAATAAAGGGATCTTTATACCAAATATCTTGGGCCCATCGAGCAAGGGTTTTCTTCATATTATCGTCTTAAATTTTATAGCTGACTGAATGCTAGTTGATCATTGAAGTTCTTTAAGCACTTATTTTAACCTACCACTGCCTTATCTTGCATAGGTATTCATAGTTGAACGCTGTAGGGTGGATAAGCGCTAGCGCATCCACCAATACATAGCATCATAATCAAGTTAGTAAGCTAAACGAACTCGATCAAAATCGGTGGATGCGCTGCAGCTTATCCACCCTACAAGCTTTAAAAATTTATTCTAAGCTACCCCAAGCTTATCTTAAGTATTTTCCCTAGCGACCCAAACATAAGCAATGATAAACGCTAAGCCACAGCAGGCGGCGGCCATTGTAAATACAAATTGTGAACCTAATAAATCCCAATAATAACCACTATAAAGACTACCCAACACACCACCTAAACCAAAACAAAGACTGGTGTATAAGGCCTGACCTTTACCTTGGTGTCGCTCACCAAAATAACGATGCAGTAGATACATCGCGACAACATGAGTGCCACCAAAAGTAGCCGCATGGAATAATTGCGCCACAATGAGTACCCACAAATAATCAGCGCCCCAGCCTATCATTAACCATCTAGCTGTCGCCAATGCTAAGCTAAGCAATAAGATGCCACGCAAAGAAAAAAACTTTAATAAATTCCTCATAACCATAAACAATATAATCTCGGCAAAGACGCCTAGAGCCCACAGCAATCCCGTCACCATCGCCGAATATTGAGCATGCTTTAAATAGATAGAATAGAAAACATAATAAGGAGCATGAGCAATTTGTAATAATACATTAACCGCCAAAAAGGCTAGCACTTCAGGCAGCTTGATGATTTTTAATAGACTATGACCTACATCATCAAACTTGATGCTTTTAGCCTCAGGGGTTACGAAGGTAATAATAGTATTTAAAAATAATAATGACGCGATAATGAGCGACAGCCAAGTAACCGGATAATGCTCTAAAATTGCTCCAATACTCAGTACGGCAACAATAAAACCGATAGAACCCCATAATCTTATGCGACTATATCGATGGGCATCATCTCTTAAATGCGCTAAAGTCACAGCTTCAAATTGCGGCAACATCGCATTCCAGAAAAAACTAAAGCCTATGGTGATCAAGGCAAAATCTTGGTAATCATGCGCCCATAAAAAACCAGCAAAAACAACTGTTGCACAAATTGAGGCCAAACGAATGATGGCTATGCTTTTTCCAGTATGATCTGCAATCCATCCGCCGATATTAGGTGCAATTATTTTTGTACCAACTAAAAACGCTGACAACTCACCAATTTGGATGGGATCAAAACCTGCGTCTTTTAAATACAGACTCCAGTAAGGTATAAACCCACCTAAAGCAGCAAAATATAAGAAATAAAAACCTGATAACCGCCAGTAAGGAATAGACATTAATTTAGTTCATTAAGATAAGGGGTTTTTATATTTTTATAATTTCTACTGAACATTAATGTAGGTCGGGTTAGCGATAGCGTAACCCGACACAATCCGCTACAAAATGTCGGGTTACGCTATCGCTAACCCGACCTACTTAAGTGTTTTGATATTACCGCAAGGACAGGGCAAAAACTGTCGCTACAAAGCCAATAATCACCTAATAACGGGTAATCCCGATTGCACATGCATGTTTTGAGCTCGATGCCTTAGCAAATGATCCATCAATACTAGAGCCATCATGGCTTCAGCTATCGGTGTAGCACGTATGCCGACACAGGGATCATGACGACCTTCGGTTGTGACATCTATAGCCTCACCTTGTTGATTGATACTTTTACCCGCCAATCTCAAGCTTGAAGTTGGCTTTAAAGCAATACTCGCCGTAATTGACTGACCACTAGAAATCCCACCTAAAATACCACCGGCATGATTACTTAAAAAACCCTCTGGGGTTATTTCATCACGAAATTGTGTGCCTTTAGTATTTACACAAGCAAAGCCATCACCAATTTCTACCCCTTTAACGGCATTAATACTCATTAAAGCATGGGCTAGATCAGCATCTAAACGGTCAAATATAGGTTCACCTAAACCAGGCGGAACATGAGTAGCAACCACTTCAATTCTTGCTCCGATAGATTCGCCTTCCTTGCGCAAAGCATCCATATAAGCTTCCATTTCTGCCACTTTATCGATATCAGGACAAAAGAAGGGATTGCTATCGATGATTGACCAATCAAGCTTCTCTATTTTTATAGGGCCTAATTGTGATAAATATCCGCGAACTTCTATACCCGCTATTTCTTTGAGATATTTTTTGGCGATACCACCGGCGGCTACGCGCATGGCAGTTTCTCTAGCCGATGAACGACCACCACCTCGATAATCCCTAAAACCATATTTTTGCTGGTATGTATAATCGGCATGACCCGGTCTAAAGGTATCAGCAATTTTGGAATAATCTTTTGAACGTTGATCGGTATTTTCAATTAATAAACCGATCGGCGTGCCCGTAGTTTTGCCCTCAAACACACCTGATAATATTTTTACCACATCGGCTTCACGACGTTGAGTTGTATGCCTTGAGGTACCCGGTTTTCTTCGATCAAGATCTTCTTGCAAATCCTCTTCTGATAACAGCAAACCAGGAGGGCAACCATCAACAATACAACCAATGGCCGGACCATGACTTTCACCAAAAGAAGTGACCGTGAATAATTTTCCTATCGTATTTCCAGACATATTAACCTAGCGCTGCTATAAATAAATGATGGTATTCATGAACCTGTCCTGCCGTCAGCAAAAACACGCCATCACCACCCCGTTCAAAATTGATCCAAAAGAAAGGTACATTCGGAAAAGTATCTTGCAGTGTTTGTGCGCTACTACCCACCTCTACGCACAAAATACCCTGTGTTGCCAAATAGGCGTCAGCATCAACCAAAATACGTATGACAAGATCTAAGCCAGACTCTCCGCCTTTAAAGCCCATATCAGGTTCTGCACGAAACTCTTCAGGTAATTCTGACCATTCTTGAGTACTGACATAAGGCGGATTACTCACAATAATGTCATATTGCGCCATGGGCAATTGATTAAATAAATCTGATTCATATAAGGTAACCGACTCTGCTACTTGATGTTTTTCAACATTAATAGCCGCCACATCCAATGCATCAGAAGATAAATCGACCGCATCCACGTAAGCATGTTGAAATGCATAAGCGCAGGCAATAGCAATACAGCCACTACCAGTACATAAGTCTAAAATACGCACAACTTGCTCTTCTTCTACCCACGGCGAAAAACGCTGCTCAATTAATTCTGCAATAGGTGACCTAGGCACTAAGACTCGATTATCGACATAAAAAGCAAGACCAGCGAATATTGCCTCATGCGTTAGATAAGCAGCGGGCGTTCTTTCATTAATACGTCTATCAATAATATCAATAATTGCAGCCCGCTCAGCCATGGTTAAAGCGGCATCCAGATAGGCTTCAGCTAAATTATAAGGTTGATGTACCGTATGCAAGACTAGGGCGGCCGCTTCATCAAGAGCAGTCAGGGTACCGTGCCCAAAACTCACACCAGCGATGGTAAAACAACTGGCACCCCAGCGGATATAATCACGCAGCGTAGTAAGGTTCGTTAAAACATCGGTTTGTATAGTTCGCATGTGTCACTATTAAGCAAAAAAGTAAGATTATAATTAAAACGGGAGATTTTAAACTAATACAGCCTGCTCAGTTTAAGTTTTATAACTGAGCAGCCATAAAAAAGGCGGAATCAATCCGCCTTTTTTGTTATTGATACAAACAAGAACTCATAAATAAGTGCTGTTTGCAACAAACAGGTATAGCTTTACTTATCGATTTTAAGCGCTAAAAAGGCGGGGCTACCACGACGCTGAATTAAAGCAGCTATCGACTTACCGGCTGGTAAGTTTTTAACGATCTTTTCAAAACTAGCCGCATCATGAACCACTTGATTATCAAGACGTAAAATAACATCACCTAATTGAACACCGGCATTTTTAGCAGCACCCTTAACCATATTTTGGACCAAAACACCGTCTTTACTAACCTGTGTCAACTGCCTTTCCTCAGAAGTCAAATCACTGACAGTAAGACCTAATCTGTTAGTCGGCTTGACTTTTTCTGCTTTACTATCGACAACTTTATCTATTTGTTCAGGCAACAAACCGATATTGAAATTAACAATTTTTTCTTCGCCCTGTCTTATGATTTTCAAGGTAGCCTTATCTTTAATCGGCGTCATACCCACCATTGGAGGCAAGTCACCAGACTTTTCAATAGATTGTCCATTAAACTCAGTAATGATATCACCAATCTGTAACTGGGCTTTTTCTGCTGGACTATCTGGTATAACCTTCGAAACTAAAGCACCTTGTGGCTTCTTCATGCCAAAAGATTCTGCTAATTCCCGTGTCACATCTTGAATTTGCACGCCCAACCAACCATGCGCGGCTTTACCGTTAGCTTTGATTTGAGCAACTACATTCATGACCACATCCATAGGGATAGCAAATGAAAGCCCCATGAAACCGCCGGTACGGCTATAAATTTGTGAATTTATACCAACCACTTTGCCATCCATATTAAACAAAGGGCCGCCTGAGTTACCAGGATTAATCGCCACATCTGTTTGTATAAACGGCACATAATTGCCTCCTGGCAAACTACGACCTTTAGCACTGACAATACCAGCCGTTACTGATTGCTCAAAACCAAACGGTGAACCAATAGCTAATACCCACTCACCCACTTGTAATTTACTGGGCTCACCAATACTAACAACGGGCAAATCAGTAGCTTCAACTTTTAACAACGCCACATCGGTACGCGCATCAGAACCAATTAATTTAGCAACTAACTCACGTCGATCAGAAAATTTAACGATGATTTCATCGGCATCCTTAACTACATGATGATTAGTAAGCACATAACCATTCTTATCGATGACAAATCCAGATCCTAAGGACTGCGCATCTCCATTGCCGCCGCCATTACCACCGCCATCTGGGTTATTAAAGAAATGTTTGAATAACTCCTCCATTTCAGGTGGCATGCCTTCAGGCATAGGCACTTCTTTTTGGGCGGTTTCAGGAACTTCAGGTTTAGCTTTTTGAGTCGTACTGATATTAACAACAGCAACGCCATTAGTCTTTACCATTTCGGTAAAGTCAGGCAGTTGCGCTAAGCCATTTTGATTAAACATAAAAACGAGAACAACACACCAAGCAAGCTTTTTAAGCATAACAACTCCATTCCCAAATAGTAAAAAATATAAGTTTGTAACGAGATATAAGATATTAAGTTAATGATAATAGCGTCAACTCAACAGCAAGTAGTAGACTTCATTTTGGATTAACAATCGTCACTTTTGCATAAGGTTTAGCATCAATCTCTCCATTCGCATAAGCATCAGGACTATGATCCTGAAGATACTGACCAATACGCTTATTAAGATCAGAATCTTTAGGCAGCCAATGTTTTGCCATCTGTAACGTTGCTGAAGAATTAAACCTCTGATTATTAATACCTTGTTCTACAATAAAAGCAACAATAGCGATTGAGGCAGCCAAGGCTAACCATTGATAAGTTTGCTTAAAAGATTGTTTTTTGTCTATAAATGGCAAAGCATCCTGCTTAATCTGTTGAGCTATGTTTGCAGAAAAATCAGCCTTGACTTCTGAATAAACCTGGCTCTTTATGGCATGACTAATCGCTTCATAGCGTTTCAATTTATGTTGGAGATGAGGTTGATCAGCAAGAGCATTTAATAGCTTCAAAGCTTCATCATGTTCCAATTCATTATCGATGAACTGAGATAGTTTCAGATTTAAATCTTCGGACATTTCAAATCATCCTAATCTAATAAAGGAGTTAATTGTTTATCAATCGCTTCACGCGCCCTAAAGAGTCGTGAACGTATGGTGCCAACAGGGCAATTCATCGCTAGAGCTATTTCTTCATAACTACGACCATCAATTTCTCGTAACCTAAATGCGACTCTCATTTCTTCTGGAAGATCTTCAATAGCCTGGTTAAGCGTAGTCATTATTTCTTCACTGAGCAATAGTTGCTCAGGGGTATCGTTGCTATGTAATTGAGGTGAATTTCCTAAGACTTCTAATTCTTGGATATCATACTGATAATCACTATGCCTACGAGTCCTTGAAATTAAATAATTTTTAGCGGTATTTGTGGCAATGCGATACAGCCAAGTATAAAAAGCAGCCTCACCTCTAAATCCATCTAATGCACGATATGCCTTAATAAAAGCGTCTTGAGCTACGTCTTGCGCTTCACTAGGATCTTTAACATAACGATTAACCAACTGGATAATTCTATGTTGATACTTGATCACCAAAAAATCAAAAGCCGTTTTATCGCCTTGCTGAACTCGAGACACTAATTCTTCGTCTAATTGCTCGCTGTTTCTGGACTGATTGATCACTAGGTTTTTTTAATAAGGTGATGGACAGCAACAATAACATAAAGTTCTTAGGTACAAATTTGTGCTATCACGCAAAAAAGCGTTATTATCCCTAAACGTTGCTAACTAAGCCACAACCTTCAGTTAATAACTAACAAAAACTCACTATTCGTAAATACAGATAGATAGATTGCCATGCCCAATAATAAAAATAAAGATGTACTCATAATCGGCAGCGGCGGAGCGGGACTTAGCCTAGCGTTAAAACTAGCAGAGCAAAACATTGCCGTAGCCGTATTATCAAAATTCGCACTCACTTCTAGCAGTACCTATTATGCCCAAGGTGGCATATCAGCGGTATTTGATGCAGATGACTCAATAGAATCTCATATTGAAGACACACTTGATGCAGGAGCAGGCCTTTGTAAACCTGAAATTGTTAGATTGACAGTGTCTCAAGGTAAAAGCTCAATAAAATGGTTAAGAGCTCAGGGCGTAAAATTTACTGAAGAAGAAACTGCCTCAGGCCAAACACAACTGCATTTAAATCGAGAGGGCGGACATTCACATCGCCGTGTGGTTCACTCTGATGATGCCACTGGTAAAGCGGTATCGCTATCGCTGATTGAACGTGCACAACAACATCCCAACATTGAATTGCTAGAACATCATAACGTGGTCGAACTCATCACCACCCCTAAAGAGGGAGCAACTAACAAAAGAATAATTGGCGCTTATGTCTTAGATAGCCAAGAAAACAAAGTTAAAACCATAGCCGCCAAGATAGTTGTTCTGGCAACGGGCGGCGCTAATATGGCCTATGTTTATAGCACCAATCCACACAGCTCAACTGGAGATGGTATCGCTTTAGCGTGGCGTGCAGGCTGCCGCATTAGCAACATGGAGTTCATGCAATTCCACCCCACGTGTCTTTATCATCCAGAGGCTAGATCTTTTCTTATCAGCGAAGCCCTAAGAGGTGAAGGTGGCAAATTGGTCCTCAAAGACGGCCGTACTTTCATGGAGAAATTTGATTCCAGAGGTGAATTAGCGCCTAGAGATATAGTCGCAAGAGCCATTGATCATGAAATGAAAAAACGTGGTATTGATTGCGTCTATCTGGACATAAGCCATAAACCCGCTGACTTTATACGCGAACACTTCCCTACTATTTATCAACAATGCCTAGAATATGGGATAGACATTACTAAACAGCCTATACCTGTCGTTCCTGCAGCACATTACACCTGTGGTGGTGTAATAACGGATGATCACGCACGCACAGACATCAGTAACTTATATGCTGTCGGTGAAGTTGCTTGCACTGGATTGCACGGGGCTAATCGTATGGCCAGTAACTCTTTACTAGAATGCCTAGTATTTGCTGATCGTGCCTGTGCAGATATTTTAGAAAGATTGCCTACGGTTTCATCACTACCCAGCATACCTGAATGGGACGAATCAAAAGTCATAGACTCGGATGAGGAAGTGGTCGTTGCCCATAACTGGAACGAACTACGGCACTTTATGTGGGATTATGTAGGCATTGTAAGAACAGACAAACGTTTAAGTCGTGCTCTCAGTCGGGTCAAGCTACTTAAAAAAGAAATTACCGAATATTACAGCCATTTTCGTGTCACCAGTGATTTATTAGAATTGCGTAACCTAGTGATAGTGGCTGAATTGATTATCCGCTGTGCTCAGCAACGCAAGGAAAGCCGAGGTTTACATTACACCTTAGATTATCCAGAAACAGATCAAAGCACTGCACCCAAAGATACTATCTTGATACCAGATCGGTAATATAAGCATTCATGTAGATCGAATTAGCGACAGCACAACCCAACATTTCGTTCGATATTTGTCGGGTTACGCTATCGCTAACCCGACCTACTATCATGTAGGGGCGACAGATTCGCCCTGTACATTCAAATAAACCCATGTAATCCGCGTTTAGATTTAACGGACAACCAAGCCTTCAAATGAACTAAATCTTCGGTTTCTTCGAGCTCATCAATACTCTGCTTATTTCTTAATAAACGAAAAGCTGCAGATAAGGCTTTCAAACGATCACCGACAATACCTGCACGCCTTAAGCCCACTGTATTCAATTTATAATGCCTTGCTGGCCTTCCGCCTACCAACATAAAGGGAATTACATCCATGTTAAGGCCGGTCGTACCCTGCACGATGGCATAAGAACCAATGCGGCAAAATTGATGCGCCACTACAGCACCGCCAATAAAGACATTATTACCAACTTCAACATGTCCACCAATAGCTACATTATTAGCAAAAATAGTATTATTGCCGACAGTACAATCATGAGCGACATGACTGTTATTCATAAAAAAACAACCATTACCAAGACGAGTTTCAGCGTGTTCTTTAGACGCTCGATGAGCAGTAAAGCCTTCTCTAAATACATTGCTATCACCGATAACTAGCCATGAATCTGTTTCAGCCTTAAAGCCGGTGTCTTGAGGTAAACCACCTAACACAGCATGAGGATGTAAAATATTAGCATTGCCCATACGCACATGACTATGCACCACCGCATGAGCACCTAACTGACAATGATCACCCAAGACTGCGCCGCTTTCAATAACCGCAAAAGGCCCTATGGTGCAATGGTCACCTAGTGTGACATTAGTGTCTATGAATGCTGTAGGGTGTATTTTTTGTGTCATCGTGACTAACCTCTAGGATGATATTGTGTATGTAAGGTTTTTAAACGTTCGCGGGCGATATGGGTATAAATCTGAGTGGTGGATAAATCAACATGCCCTAATAACAATTGTACAACACGCAAATCCGCACCATGATTTAATAAATGGGTGGCGAACGCATGTCGTAAAGTATGTGGTGATAATTCTTTATTAATACCGGCTTTTTTGGCATGGCGCTTGATAATATGCCAAAAAGCTTGTCTAGTCATGCCGTCGCCACGATTAGTTACAAATAAATAATCACATTGCCGCTCAGCCAATAAAGTTTTACGGGCTTGCGCCATATAATCTTCTAGCCAGTTCATAGCGACTTCACCGACCGGCACCAAGCGCTCTTTATTGCCTTTGCCCCTAATTCTGACCACACCCTGCCTAAGACTGATATGTTCAAATTTTAACCCAACCAACTCAGAAACTCTAAGCCCAGTCGCATAAAGCATTTCTAACATTGCTCTATCTCTAAAGCCCATAGCATTACTATGCTCAGGTGCATTAAGCAAAAGCTCTACATCATGTTCAGAAAGTGAGATCGGTAATGGCCTACCCAGTTGCGGCGATTCGATAAGGCCAGTAGGATCGACACTGATACGGTTTTCTCTTAGATAGTATCCATAAAAACGACGCAGACTCGATAAAATCCGAGCAGAAGACCGATTACCGATACCAGCTTGATAGCGACCAGCCAAAAACCTTGATAAATCGCTAGTATCAACCTCTAACAAAGACTTACTAGCCAAATCTTTAGCAAAGATGCGTAAGTCACTGCCATAAGCCGATAAGGTGTTTTCGCTTAAACCCTGCTCTACCCACACCGCATCCAAAAACTGTTCTATTAAATCAAGGTTGGTCATAGATACTATTTGCTTCAGCCATTAGTAATTTAGTTTTAATCTGCATCAATTCACCTGAGGTCTGACCACAATAACCACCCAGACCAGAAACAGAAACTACTCGATGACAAGGAATCAGAAATGGATAAGGATTATCACGACAAGCATTACCGACTGCTCGTGCAGAAGACCCTATTTTTGCGGCTAAAGCAGAATAACTAATCGTAGTACCGTAAGGAATATTGCATAACTCAGACCATACAAGCTGACGAAACTGGGTACCTTGCATTAATAACTTTACAACAATAATTGTATTTAGCCCTTGGTTCAAGGGCTGATATTCATCGATGAATTTTGTCTTGTCTGAGTTCAAATCCCATTCAGCCTGACAAATAACATCTTGTCGTATAGTCAATTGCAAATATCCAGCAGGTGTTATGAGGGTTTTGAATTCGCTTATTCCCGAACAATTTTCAACCCATTGAATCATCATGATCAAACCTAACCGTTGCAAGCTTAAGTGACGCTAAGCTAACGGTTCTATCGTTAACCCAACATACTTGCAAGAAAATTGAATTAGTAGAATCGGTAGAACAAAGTTAAATCCATCCTTAGCAATCGTCGATGGCTTTCGCTATCGAGACTGTGAAAGTATTTTTCATAATCATCAAAAACGATATCATTTGCCCCGAATACTATCCCACCACAACCCTGACTGCTCAATGTTAAGCATTTGTAGGAGCGTATTGCATACGCCCAACATCGAAAGTCCAATGTTATAGAGCTTATTTTATAAGGGCGTATGCAATACGCCCCTACGATCTTAACCACAATGTTATCGTTGGCGCGTGGGAATGCTAATAATTATTTGTGTAGATACCTATGCTCTTTAGCAAAGAAGGAAGCTAAAATCAAAATACTTTCACCGTCGCTAACGCTCTACCCATCCTATCCTACTTAGCTTTATCAACAACCGGCTTAGCAACCTTCTTAAGCTTAATATCCTTAGGCTCTTGCGTTAAATAACTAGTCGCTGCAACCGGCACTGAATCCAGCGTTAAAATAGATCCCAACTCAATCATGGCTTTAAGATAAACCTTACGCTTAAAATAAACCACATCCTTAAGAGGTTCCCAGTAATCTACCCAACACCAATCATCAAACTCAGGCTTTGAACAATGGTCAAAGCGTACTGTGGTATCTTCTGTTAGCAAACGCAACATATACCAAATTTGCTTTTGCCCAATACATAAAGGCAAAGAGTTTTTTCGTACATAGCGTTCAGGCAATTGATACCTTAACCAATAACGTGTGCGTCCCAATATTTCAACGTGCTGCTGTTGCAAGCCCGTTTCTTCCCACAATTCTCGATACATCGCTGTTTCAGGGTCTTCGTCGTCATTAATTCCGCCTTGCGGGAATTGCCAAGCGTTTACGCCCATCCGTTTTGCCCAAAACACGCGACCCTCATCATTGCAAAGGATGATTCCGACATTGGGTCGGTATCCTTTAGAGTCTATCATGTTAAAACCTGTCTATTTTCGTCTAATCGTTTAATTTATCATCTCGATAAAATTACAAGACTAGGTCAGTTTGTTTATAATGGCGCCATTGTTCCATAAATAACAACTAGATACCAGCATGTATCTGCCTTTTTAATTAGCACAAACAGGTTTAATGTGAGTTTAGCGATTTTTGATTTAGATAATACCTTAATAGCGGATGATAGTGATTACTTGTGGGGACAGTTTTTAGTTGATCAAGGTATCGTCGATAAAGACCTCTACGAGAGTGCCAATGCCAAATTTTATGAAGAATATAAACACGGCACTTTAGATATCGTTGAGTTTTTGCGCTTTTCTCTGCAACCCTTGTCTCAGCACGAACCTGAGCAACTTTATCAATGGCGTGACCAATTTATAAATGACATTATTACGCCCATTTTATTAAAACCCGCGCAACAACTGATTGCCAAGCATCGTGAGCGGGGTGACACCCTGATTGTCATTACCGCTACCAATCGATTCGTCACCGCGCCCATCGTTGCCCTTTATGGCATCGAACATTTATTAGCGACTACGCCAGAAATGATAGACGGACGTTATACTGGCAACTATATTGAAGTGCCCTGCTTTCAAGCAGGTAAAGTAGAATTATTAAATGCGTGGTTAGAAACTAGACCAGAAACATTAGAAGACAGTTGGTTTTATAGTGATTCGCATAATGATTTACCTTTGCTAAAACTAGTCGATCATCCAGTCGCCGTAGATCCTGATCAAAAACTTAGCGCTTATGCTAGCGATAACAACTGGCCCATCATTAGCCTACGTTCAGAGCGATGCCCTACAAACCATTTTCATAAATAAAAAACAACATCATTCGAGCAGTTCATCTGGCATGTGTATACATAAATTGCTGAAACCATGCTGTAGGGGCGTATTGAGACTGTGAAAGTATTCTTTTTATTTCCCCTCCTTAGCAACATAGATATCTACATAAGTTTCTTATCGGCGTGGAATCGATAAAAAACACCGTAGGGGCGTATTGCATACGCCCAACATCGAAAATCCAATGTTATAGAGCTGATTTTATAAGGGCGTATGCAATACGCCCCTACTACGCTCTCTTTCTAAAAAGGGGTAACATTATACAAGACAATCTTTGGAATCTGTTCTAATTCAATAAGCCTAATAAATATATTAAAAATTAGACACTTGAAAGAATTTAACACCAACTTAATGACATCCGCTTTAATTTCAATGCCCCTCCATAATTTCACATAACTTTAATATAACAATTGTAAATTACTACTCACATTTTTTACGGTCTATGCTTTTAGACGCTTGAATTAACATAATTTACAATTACCTGATGTTCAAAATTAATAAGTTTCACCTACTCACATTGGGGGCAGTTTTTATGCTGCCCAATGCTTACGCCATTGACCTAGGTCACGATGTCTCCTTAAAAGGCTTTGGAACTGCTGGTTTCGTTTATAACGAAAATAATCAAGCTGACTATGTTCAAGACACCAACTTTAATCCTAGGGGTGCGGGTCGTACAGAAAATATTAGTGCCGTGGTCGACAGCAAAATCGGCCTTCAAATGGATTGGCATGCCACACAACAATTAAGCTTTACCGGCCAAGCAGTCAGTAAACAAGACCCAACAAATTCTTGGGTACCTGAACTGCAATGGGCGTTTGCTAAATTTAAGATACTACCTAATCTGGACATACGTGGTGGACGTATTCGACCTGCCGTTTTTATGCTTTCAGATACTTTAGATATTAATTATGCTAATCCGTGGATACGTCCACCCGTTGAGCTATATTCACAATTACCGATCGCACACATGGAAGGCGTCGATTTGTTATACCGCCAGCAAACAGGGCCGGTCAACTGGTTAATTCAGCCCTTTTATGGCAATAGCATAAGAGATATGACTTGGCAGAATACCGCAACCACGAAAAATATCGTAGGTGCTAATATTTCAGCAACGGTCAGTGACTTTACCTTGCGTGCCGGTTATACCTATACGAAGCTCACACTTACGCTACCTGGGACCTTTGAAAAATTGGTACGCCCAAATTTAGCTTTATTATGTAACGACTTGGGTGATCCGGCAGCTTGCACGCAGCTAGCAACATTGGATCCCGCCAACAAAGACCTTAGCTTTGCTTCCGTAGGTGGCACTTGGGATAATGGCGATTATTTTGTGATGGGTGAATGGGGTAAGCGCAATTCAGCATCCTTTGTTAGTGAAAGCATCAGCTGGTATCTTTCTGCTGGTGCTCGTTTTGGTAAATTCACACCTTATGCAGCTTATTCTCGAGTCAACAATACCAGCTCAATGAATTTTACCGGCGGTACTGGTGATTATGGCAGCATGACTAATGATGTAGTTACCGGTTTGTTATCCAATAACACGATGGATCAAAACACCAAAACCTTAGGTTTACGTTACGATTTTTATAAAAACCTAGACCTAAAGTTGCAATGGGATCTCATAGATACACGCCTCAACAACGGGCAACAAGGTCCAGGTGACGGTATTGAAGGCACAGGACAAGGCATATTCACTCATTTTGTCCCAGGCTTTTCAAACTCCAGCCATAGCATTAACCTGTTCAGCGCTGCTGTTGACTTTGTATTCTAAGGACTGATCATGAAAAATACTCATAGAGCCCTTATCCTAAATACAATCCTGCTATTATCTATTGCCACTGCGCACTCAGAACCTATAGCAGTTATCGTAAGCGCCAACTCCCCTGTTTCTAAACTGGATAAAGAGCAAGTTGCCAACTTGTTTTTAGGCAAATCCTCTAGTTTCCCTGATGGCAGTGCCGCTATGCCTATCGAACAAACAGACAACACAGCCGCGCATGAAGAATTCCACAAACAGGTCACCGAGAAATCAGCTTCGCAATTGAAGTCGTATTGGTCGAAGATGATCTTTTCTGGAAAAGGCACAGCGCCCAAAGAAGTCTCTAGCAATGCCGAGTTGTTAAAGCTATTGGCAAGTAATCCAGCGATGATTGGCTATATTGATAAAAATGCAGTAGATAAAACCGTCAAGGTTATCTTTGCACCTTGAGAACTGTAGGCCGGAATAAGACCAGCCATGCGTAGCGCGTGCTGGCGTTTCCGGCAATACGTGTCTGCCTTTGCCGGAAACGCTTTCCTTGCTTACGCTCGAAAAGCCTTCACCGGCCTACAGCTATATCGTTGCCACCCTACTAAGCTGTCACCAGGTTGGAGTCAAAACTCACGAGTTTTGATTCGTACTTTAGATGGAGTTTTTAACCCCATTCCAAACGTTTTATC
>QVQD01000053.1 GCA_003584875.1 Methylococcales bacterium | reverse complement strand
AATGTTATAGAGCTTATTTTATAAGGGCGTATGCAATACGCCCCTACGATCTTCAGCACAATGTTATCGTTCGCGCGTGGGAATGCTAACAATTATTTGTGTAGATACTTATACCCTTATTCGCAAACAATACTAAGTGGAAAATGGCAACTGAAACAACTGCCTTTACCCAGTTCACTCTTAATCTTTAACTGAGCATCGTGTCGCATTAATACATGCTTGACGATGGCTAAACCCAATCCCGTCCCATTTACTTTCTTTGCTCGCTTGACTTCACTACGGTAAAAGCGCTCAGTGACCCGTGGAATATCGGTTTTAGAAATGCCTTCGCCCATGTCGGTGATGGCTAGTACAACGCTGTTGGAGTCTTGATACCAGTGTAATTTTACGAGGGTGTCTTCTGGTGAATATTTAAGCGCATTGCCCAATAAATTAGTGAAAGCGCTACGTAATTCTTGTTCTTCACCCATAATGTGGGCCGATGATTCTAAGGTTAATTCAATGCGTCTAGTCGCACTTTCCAGGTCATCGCCTTCTTTGCAGATTTGACTTAATAGTGCTGGTATATCTACGCAGTGTAATTTCTTTTGTTGAGTTTCTAAGCGTGTCAGCAATAACAAATCATCAACCAGATGTTGCATGCGCTCAGTCTGGCCTTGCATTTGCAAAAATGAGTTGGTAAGTAAGGGTGATTGACCATCATCTAAATCTTGTAAAGTTTCTAAATAACCTTTTAAAACTGTTAATGGGGTTCTTAGTTCGTGTGAAACATTCGCCACAAAATCTTTGCGGGTACGTTCCATTTTTTTTAATTGGGTAATATCTTGTGCTAGTAATAGGCGTAGGCCCGCACCATAAGGCACAATGCGTACTTCTAAGGTTATATTGCTGTTGACTGGGGACGGAATGACAACCGAGCTTTGGTAGTTGTTGGCTTTTAGATAACGAATAAATTCAGGGTATCGAATAAGATTAGGGATGCGCTGACCTTTATCTGAGGCTTGTAAGCCAAAAACCTTTCTCGCCGCCTTATTAGACCAATCAATTTCATTATTAATGCCAAGTACCACTGCCGCATCAGGCAGTGCTTCGGTTGATTGGCGAAACTGATCAATCATTAAACTTAGTTTCTTTTTACGGCGCTTCTCATTTTTTTTAATGCGATAAACATGGTAATAAAGATCTTCCCATATACCAACCGAGCTAGGATATTTTTTGCTGCCGCCTCGACTAATCCAGGCTTCAAAGCGACTAATTTGCACGACTTGCCTAGCAATAATCGCTATGAGTAGTAAAAATATTAGCGGCCAAAATAGCCCTGTGAATCCACCAACAATAGAAATGACTAAGAGAAACAGAAGGATAGTTCTGATCTCTTTCCCCCAAATGCCCATGGTGTTTAGTCCACTAAAGAAAACCGATAACCAAAGCCACGCACCGTTTGAACGACATCTTCACGACCGTATTCTTCTAGAATTTTTCTTAGACGGCGGATATGAACATCGATAGTACGTTCTTCTATATAAACACTACGTCCCCAGACCTGATCCAGTAATTGCGAACGGCTATAGACTTTATTGGGATGCGTCATAAAAAAGTGCATTAGACGAAATTCAGTAGGGCTGACTTCAACGGGTCTATCATTGATTGAAAGGCGGTGTTGCTCAGTATCAAGCAGTAAATCACCCATGACAATTTGAGGCTGTCCTTGGGCTTTGCCACTGCGACGTAAGACAGCGCGTATACGAGCAATGAGTTCTTTAGGTGAAAAGGGCTTAGTCATGTAGTCATCCGCACCTATTTCAAGACCTCTAACCTTATCTTCTTCTTCGCCTCTAGCGGTTAATAAAATAATAGGCACTTCTTGGTATTGTGCCTCTTTTTTTAAACGTCTTGCCCATTCTGCGCCACTGATACCAGGCAACATCCAATCTAGCAAAATTAAATCTGGGAGTTTATCATCAAGTATTTTTTGAGCGTCCTCCGCATCAGCGGCGGCAATTGGCATAAAGCCAGCCTGCTCAAGCACCATCATTAACATGCCTCTGATAGCGTCTTCATCTTCGACGACGAGAATATTAAAATTAGACATAAGAGTTTATGGGAGATAAATTGTTATTGTAACAAAGAGACTGTTACCCCTTTATGACAAATGTTGTGGATTAAGTAAGACTATCACTAAAGACGGGACAGTGTGAATAATGTTATTAGGTGTAAGTCGGGTTAGCGATAGCGTAACCCGACTTACACAAGCGTTTAGTTCCTTGTTAAGCTGATAGCCTCAAATACATTAAATTTCATTAATGATTGAAATTAACCTAAGCCTTAGAAAACCTTAAGCCCTTTTCTGTCGTATCAACTTTGATAGTATCTCCAGCGGCAAAATAACCCGATAGGATTTCTTGTGCCAGTGGGTTTTCTAGTTGCTGCTGTATGGCGCGTTTCATGGGTCGAGCGCCATACACAGGATCAAAGCCTGATTCACCTAATAAGTCTAAAGCCGCATCGGTGATTTTAAAAGCAATGTCTCGATCGAGTAAGCGATGACGTAAGTACTCAATTTGTATGGCAGAAATGGCTCTGATATGCTCGCGTCCCAAAGGATGAAACACCACAGATTCATCAATGCGATTGATAAATTCAGGTCTGAAATGTTGACTCACTTTATCCATAACCGCAGCTTTCATCACGGGATAAAGTGTTTCTCCAGACAGTTCTTGAATAATGTCAGAGCCTAAATTAGAAGTCATCACGATAACAGTATTTCTAAAATCCACTGTACGGCCTTGGCCGTCGGTTAAGCGACCGTCATCTAAGACTTGTAGTAATACATTAAATACATCAGGATGGGCTTTTTCTATCTCATCCATCAAAATAACCGAATAGGGTTTGCGTCTAACTAGCTCGGTTAAATAACCGCCTTCTTCATAACCCACATAGCCTGGAGGCGCACCGATTAAACGTGCGACTGAATGTTTTTCCATAAATTCTGACATATCAATACGCACCATAGCATCAGTGGTATCAAACATGAATTCCGCCAAGGCTTTGCAAAGTTCAGTTTTACCCACACCTGTAGGGCCTAAAAACAAAAATGAGCCATTAGGACGATTAGGGTCAGAAAGCCCTGCTCTGGAGCGGCGTATAGCATTACTGACTGCTTTAAGGGCTTCATCTTGACCGATAACTCTTTGGCTTAAATGTTCTTCCATACGCAGTAATTTATCACGTTCACCTTCCATCATTTTAGAGACGGGAATGCCGGTCCATTTAGAGACCACCTCAGCAATTTCTTCTTCGGTGACTTTATTGCGTAATAAAGTCATTTTTATATCTTCACTTGAGGCAGCAAGTTCTAATTGTTTTTCAAGGGCAGGAATAATGCCGTATTGTAATTCAGACATTTTACCTAAATCATTATTGCGACTAGCAGCCTCTAGTTCGGTACGTGCATGTTCTAGTTTTTCTTTGATTAAGGCAGAGCCTTGCAGCGAGGCCTTTTCTGCTTTCCAGATTTCTTCTAAATCAGAGTATTCTTTTTCTAATTCAGCGATTTCTTCTTCCAGTATTTCCAAGCGTTTTTTAGAGGCAGCATCTTTTTCTTTCTTTAAGGCCACTTGTTCAATTTTTAATTGAATCAAACGTCGATAAAGCTTATCCATTTCTTCTGGCTTAGAGTCGATTTCCATGCGAATACGACTGGCCGCTTCATCAATTAGGTCGATGGCTTTATCGGGCAATTGTCGATCAGCAATGTAACGATAAGATAAGCTTGCCGCAGCAACAATGGCGGGGTCAGTAATATTGACGCCATGATGCACTTCATATTTTTCTTTTAAGCCGCGTAAAATCGCTACGGTATCTTCAACAGAAGGTTCATCAACTAAGACTTTTTGAAAGCGTCGCTCTAAAGCAGCATCTTTTTCGACATATTTACGGTATTCATCTAATGTAGTAGCACCAACACAATGTAATTCTCCGCGCGCTAATGCAGGTTTTAACATATTGCCGGCATCCATAGCGCCTTCAGCCTTACCTGCGCCGACCATCGTATGGAGTTCGTCAATAAAGAGGATGACTTGACCCTCTTGTTTGGCAAGATCACTGAGTACCGCTTTTAAGCGTTCTTCAAATTCACCACGGAATTTTGCACCCGCAATTAAGGCCGCCATGTCTAAGGATAAAACTTGTTTACCTTTAATACCCTCGGGAACTTCACCATTAACGATACGTTGTGCCAGACCTTCGACAATAGCGGTCTTGCCAACTCCAGGCTCGCCAATTAATACCGGGTTATTTTTAGTGCGGCGTTGTAGTACCTGAATGGTACGACGAATTTCATCATCTCGACCAATAACAGGATCTAATTTGCCTTGTTCAGCACGTTCGGTCAGATTAATGGTGTATTTATTGAGGGCTTGGCGTTGATCTTCGGCATTAGCATTATCAACCGAATCTCCGCCGCGCATTTGGTCAATAGCGGCTTCGACCTTTTTAGCATCGATGCCTGATTTTTTCAGTAAAGTATTTAAAACCCCTTTTTCTTCACAAGCCGCTAACAGAAATAATTCACTTGAAATGAATTTATCATGACGTTTTTGCGCCAATTTGTCCGTTAAATTAAGGAGTCTAGCTAATTCGTTAGAGATTTGTACATCACCACCAGAGCCACTCACAGTGGCGATACGCGCTAGTTCTTGAGTTAATGTAGTACGCAATAATTGGGTGTTAAGACCCATTTGAGCTAACAAAGGCTTGATGCTGCCACCTTCTTGGTCAAGTAAGGCGATCATTAAATGAGCGGGTTCTATAAATTGGTGGTCTTTTCCTAGTGCTAAACTTTGTGCATCAGCGAGTGCTGATTGAAACTTGCTAGTTAATTTATCCATACGCATAGTGTTCACCTTTTGCTAAATAATAAGTTAGGACAGATATAAGGGAGATTTATGTGGTTTTCAAGATAATGCTGTTTTGGATGGTATGGGATTAGCATGCTGCTTATCATAACGTTATAAAAGTTTAGCGTCTATGCTTCGTTGCATATTCTAGTTAACAAGTTACAGTGTTATAGAGAGCACAATCTTCTTAACAATAGAGGTGGCATACTCCAAAGTAGAAAAGTTGGGCTCAACAGTAGTAGCGAAGTACTCTAAAGCAGACAAGTTAGGCTCAACAGTAGTAGCGAAGTACTCTAAAGCAGAAAAGTTAGGCTCAGCAGTAGCTGCGGAGTACTCCAAAGCAGAAAAGTTGGGCTCAACAGTAGTAGCGGAGTACTCTAAAGCAGAAAAGTTAGGCTCAACAGTAGCGGCGGAGTACTCTAAACCAGAAAAATTGGGCTCAACAGTAACAGCGGAGTACTCCAAAGTAGGTCAAGGAGGGATTTATTGATAACAGTCGTTGGAATATTAAGCAAAGGTAATCAGTGCTGCTTTTATTCTTTATAATCGTGGCGGTTGTTGTGGACTCAGGGCATTTAGTATTGCTATCATTTCATACCGTGTCAGTTAGGTGATGAATATTGTGCTAGAAACAGATGATATCCTTCCTAGTTTGGCTTTTATCCTTGTTGCGATTATTATGGATGTCTCATGCTAATTGACGCAGGTACAGCAAGCGGCTGCATTATTTTATGAATAATGATTAGCCTATAACCCCCCATACTAAAATGCCCTTAGATTTAGATCAGCCCATACATTTTTCCCGTACCCATCGCCTACAATGGGAAGAAGCCCAGCAAAAGCAGGTTATTCTTTATCCAGAAGGCATGGTAGAGCTTAATCAAAGTTCAGCCGAAATACTTAAACTTTGTGACGGTACCCGCACGGTTGCCCAAATTGTCAGCGATTTAGAGCAGAAATTTGCAACCGCAGGCCTTACTAATGATGTCACTGCTTTTTTAGAGGTCGCGATTCAAAATGGCTGGATCAATCAAAACTAATACGCCTCCGCGCTGGTTGCTGGCAGAGCTAACTTACGCCTGTCCTTTGCAGTGCCCTTATTGCTCTAATCCGATTGATTATGCACGCTATCAAACTGAATTAAGCACCGAAGATTGGTTGCGGGTATTAACTCAAGCTCGAAAAATGGGTGCGGTGCAATTAGGTTTTTCGGGCGGTGAGCCTCTCACACGGCAAGATTTGCCTGAGCTCGTTAAACATGCAAGAGATTTGGGTTATTACTCGAACTTAATTACTTCGGGCTATGGGCTTACCGAAGAAAAAATCATCCAGCTAAAAGAAGCAGGCTTAGATCATATTCAAGTGAGTATTCAGGCCAGCAGCCAAGAACTTAATGATCATATAGCGGGTACCGCGTCTTTTGAACATAAAAAAGCCGTGGCTCATTTAGTTAAAAAGCATGGCTATCCTATGGTGTTGTGCGTGGTGATACACAGGGAAAATATTCATCAGATGCCAGAGATTTTAGCCATGGCAGAAGAGTTAGGTGCTGATTATCTAGAGATAGCCAATACTCAATATTATGGTTGGGCTCATGCTAATCGCGATTTATTGTTGCCCACTCAGGAACAGTTTGTAAAAGCCGAGGCTATCGCACAAGCGTATAAAGAAAAAGTCGAAGGTAAAATGAAAATCTATTATGTGGTACCAGATTTTTATGAAGATAGACCTAAAGCCTGCATGAATGGTTGGGGCACGACTTTTCTGACGATTGCACCTGATGGTGTGGCGCTACCTTGTCATTCTGCTCGCGAATTGCCGGGCTTGGATTGCCCGAATGTCAATGATTACAGCATCGAAGAAATCTGGAATGAATCAAAAGCTTTCAATTTCTTCCGAGGCAAAGATTGGATGAAAGAGCCTTGTCGCAGTTGTGATGAGCAAGATAAAGATTTTGGTGGCTGTCATTGCCAAGCTTATTTATTAACGGGCGATATGTACAACGCTGATCCCGTCTGTAGCAAATCACCTCATCACGGTGTAATTCAGGAAGCAATAGATGCCGCAGCGCAAAGTAGCTTAGCTGCTAACGAAAAGCCTTTGATATTCAGAAATAGCAAAAACTCACGGTTGTTATCTTGAGTTGGTGGCGTTTTTATTACTGGAGCAGTATCTTCGCCGGAAACGCTTTACTCGCTTTCGAGACTGTGAAAGTATTCTTTTTATTTCCCCCTCTTTAGCCATAGGTATCTACACAAGTTTCTATCGGAGTGGGATAAAAAACACCGTAGGGGTCAATGTCATTAAGTTAAGGACTGGGGGAAAGCAAATAATCTGTAGGGGCGAATTTGTTGCCCAGTAACTCAGTCATCAAGGATACTGGGCGAATGTGTCGCCCCTACGATCTTCACCACAATGTTATCGTTCGCGCGTGGGAATGCTAACAATTATTTGTGTAGATACCTATGCCCTTCACAAAGGGGGAAGCTAAAATCATAATACTTTCAAAGTCACTTTCGCTAGAAAAGCCTTATTACGGTCTACAGGTAGGCTACAAACTCGACGCCTGCCCCTCACAACGTTGACAGTTCAAAAATGTTTAGGTGGGTGCGCATAGCTTATCCAGCCTGCAATGCAACTTAAAAGAATAGACAAAACAGCATTTTTAATAGATTTCTGAGATAATGCGATCGTACTATTTTCTATATCCGCCCATCACTATTACCCTAAAGAGTCTTTATGGATCATAAAAAAGCATTTAAACCCTGTGATTTAGTTATTTATGGTGCGCTAGGTGATCTTTCTAGGCGCAAATTACTTATCTCTTTATACCGTCTTGAGAATGCCAATTTTATTGAGGCCGATACTCGTATTATTGGTGTCGATCTTCAAGGTTTAAAAAATGATGAGTTTATTGAGCTTGCACATACCAGCTTGAAAGAATTTTTAAGTGACGCTATTGATAGTGCGGTATGGAAGCGTTTTTCAGCACGATTATCTTATCTGAAAATTGATCTAACTCAGATGGATCAATATCAACAGTTAAATGCAGTGATAGATCAGAAAACCCGCATCATGGTCAATTACTTTGCGGTTTCACCGTTTCTTTTTAAGAGTATTTGCCAAGGTTTGGAACATTGTGGTGTTTTAACGGAAACTTCACGCATGGTTATGGAAAAGCCTATCGGTCATAATCTTCAGTCATCAAAAGAAATCAATGATGTTGTAGCAAGTGTTTTCACTGAAAAACAAGTTTATCGTATCGATCATTATCTAGGCAAAGAAACGGTATTGAACCTATTAGCTTTGCGTTTTGCTAACTCAATTTTTACGACTAACTGGAGTCACAATACCATTGATCATATTCAGATTACCGTCGCTGAAGAAGTCGGTATTGAAGGTCGCTGGGATTATTTTGATAAAACTGGTCAATTAAGGGACATGCTGCAAAATCATTTATTGCAGATTTTGACTTTTATTGCCATGGAGCCACCAGTTAATCTGGAAGCTGAAAGCATTCATAACGAAAAAATAAAAGTCCTAAAAGCATTGCGCCCCATCACGCTGAATAATGTTGAAGAAAAAACTGTGCGTGGACAATATGTCGGTGGTTATATTAAAGGTGATACGGTTCCTGGCTATTTAGATGAAGAAGGCGCTAATAAAGAAAGTACCACCGAAAGCTTTGTGGCTTTACGGGTTGATATTGATAATTGGCGTTGGGCGGGTGTGCCCTTCTATCTACGTACTGGCAAACGTTTAACTGGCAAGCGTACGGAAATTGTTGTTTATTTCAAGCAACTACCGCATAACATCTTTAAAGATAGTTTTCGTGAATTACCACCGAATAAATTAATTATTCATCTACAGCCTAATGAAGGTGTAGAAATTGAAATGCTTAATAAAATTCCTGGCATTGATGAGCACATCAAATTACAAAAGACGCGTTTGGACTTAAGTTTTTCTGAGACCTTCAAAGAAAGCCGAATTTTTGGAGGTTATGAGAAGTTAGTCTTAGAGGCTATGCGTGGTAATCCTACCTTATTCTTGAGTCGAGAAGAAATTGAGCAAGCCTGGACTTGGGTCGATTCTATCCAAAATGCTTGGCATCATTATAAAGATGCACCTAAACCCTACACGGCAGGTACTTGGGGGCCAGTAGCCTCAGTTGCATTGATCGCTAGAGATGGTAGGGCTTGGGAAGAATAACGCCAATGGCTGTTAACTTAAGGTTGGACAAATTAGCTTAACCGTTCGCTTTTAGATAGAGTTCTCTTGAGAGAAGACAAAAGCCTCAGGGCGAAAGGCGAAGGGAAAACCTAGCATCTGTAATGCTTTAAGTTAAAAAAATACAACAGGAATCAACATACATCTGATTATTGAAACAGTTATTAGGTGTAGGTCGGGTTAGCGGTATCGTAACCCGACACTTTGTCGTGTTGTGTTGGGTTACGGCTAGCGCCCAACCCAACCTACGTAAGTGTTTTGTTCCTTGTTAAGCTGATAGCCTCATTAATTAAATAAATACTACAGGAATCACCATGCATCCCATTATTGAAAAAGTGACTCAAGATATTATTGAGCGCAGCCATGTTACCCGCTCTGCTTATTTAAATTATATTAATGGCATTGCTAAAAAAGGACCGATACGTTCAGGCATGGGTTGCGGAAATTTGGCGCACGGCTTTGCAGCGTGTAGTGCCAGTGAAAAAGCTGACTTAACGGGTGATCAAAAAGCTAATATTGCGATCATTACTTCGTACAATGATATGTTGTCGGCTCATCAACCCTATAAAGATGCGCCTGATGTTATCAAAGCAGCTATCAGAGCTGCGGGTGGCGTAGCTCAGGTCGCAGGTGGCGTTCCTGCTATGTGTGATGGTATTACACAAGGTCAGCCGGGTATGGAGTTATCCTTATTCAGTCGTGACCTGATTGCTATGACCACTGCGGTAGGTATGAGCCATAATATGTTCGATGGTGCTATTTACTTAGGTGTCTGCGATAAAATTGTACCGGGCTTATTAATCGGTGCGCTTAGTTTTGGCCACTTACCAGCTATATTTATTCCTGCAGGCCCCATGCCGAGTGGCTTAACCAATAAGGAAAAGTCTCGTGCTCGACAAGATTATGCGACGGGTAAAATTGGTCGCAAAGAACTGCTAGCAGCGGAATCGGCTTCTTATCATAGTCCCGGTACTTGCACCTTTTATGGAACGGCTAATAGTAACCAGATGATGATGGAGATCATGGGCTTGCATCTGCCGGGTAGTTCGTTCATCAATCCTTACACCCCGTTACGTGAAGAATTAACTAAAGCAGCAGCAACACAGGTTTTAAAATTTACGGCACTAGGTGATGATTATCGTCCTATAGCTCACATGGTTTCAGAAAAAGCCATCGTTAATGCGGTTATCGGTTTGTTGGCAACAGGTGGCTCAACTAATCACACCATGCACTTAATCGCCATTGCGCGTGCTTCGGGGATTGTGCTTAATTGGGATGATTTTGATCAGTTATCTAAAGCCATTCCTTTAATTGCTAAAATTTATCCTAATGGTCCTGCAGATGTTAATCACTTCCAAGCCGCTGGAGGTATGGGGGTACTTATCGCTGAACTATTACGTAACGGCCTATTGCATGAAGACATCTTGACCGTTGCTGATCAACGGGGCATGAACAGTTACCGTGAAGAACCTAAATTAATTGCTGATAGTTTAGTTTGGGAGCCTGTTCCAGAAACGTCTTTGGATACTGAGGTACTAGGTACAGTTGAAAAACCTTTCGCTACTGGGGGTGGCTTACATGTGATGCATGGTAATTTGGGTCGTGGTATCTCTAAGATGTCGGCAGTATCGGCGGATCATCAAATTGTTGAAGCACCAGCCGTGGTTTTTGATGATCAAGAAGATATGCTTGCGGCTTTTAAACGAGGTGAACTAGAAAAAGATTTTGTTGCCGTCATTCGTTTTCAAGGCCCGCGTTCTAATGGCATGCCAGAATTACATAAGCTGACACCACCGCTGGGTGTATTGCAAGATAAAGGTTATAAAGTAGGTTTAGTGACTGACGGTCGCATGTCGGGGGCTTCGGGTAAAGTGCCTTCGGTTATTCATTTGTGTCCAGAATGTGAGTCCGGTGGTCCTTTAGCAAAAGTTCTTGATGGCGATATTATTTCTATGAACTTACAAACCGGCGATATTAATGTATTAGTGGATGAAGCTGAATTTAATGCCAGAGTTCCTTTGCCCAATTCTGCAAAGAACCATCATTATGGTATGGGTCGTGAGATGTTCGGTGGTTTCCGTTTAGGTGCATCTTCTGCAGAAACGGGTGCGTCTAACCTATTTCTTGTTGATTAAATAGTAATCATAATTTAAAAGCCATCATTTTTAACCTATTCGTCGGGTTACGCTAACGCTAACCCGACCTACAAAAAACTATCGAGTAATATCATGAATTCAAAACATTGGAAAATTCAAGCTACAGACGTTTTAAATGCTGGCCCTGTTATGCCTGTTATGGTTATTAAAAACATAGATGACGCTGTGCCATTAGCGAAAGCTTTAGTGGCTGGTGGCATTAAGGTTTTAGAAATAACCTTACGTACCCCTATTGCCTTGGAAGCTATTCGACTGATCAGCCAAGAAGTCAAAGAAGCCATAGTCGGTGCCGGCACGATTACTACGCCTGAACAATTAAAGGCTGCTGAAGAAGCGGGTGCTGTATTTGCAATTAGTCCTGGTTTAACGCCTGCCTTACTCAGCGCTGCTAAAGAAGGCAATATTGCTTTAATTCCGGGTATCTCTACCTTATCGGAACTAATGGTGGGTATGGAGGCGGGTTTAGATCATTTTAAATTTTTTCCAGCAGAAGCGGCAGGTGGAATTCCCATGCTAAAAGCTATTGCTGGTCCAATTCCTCAAGTGACTTTTTGCCCAACGGGTGGAATTTCACCGGAAAATTACAATGCTTATCTGAGTTTAAACAATGTGGCCTGTGTCGGTGGCTCTTGGTTAGTACCTGAAGATGCTGTTAAAGAGAAAAATTGGGACAAAGTCACTGAATTAGCTAAGCTAGCTATTGCTAATGTTGCTAACAGCTGAGTCATCATGACTCCATGGTGCTTATAGATTTTTAGAGGAGAGAAAGTCATGAATGATTTACGTAGCATAACCTTAAATGAGGGTGCTCAGTCTGTCTGTGAGCTACCGCTTTTATCTGGAAGCATAGGGCCCGATGTTATAGATGTCCAAACACTCTATAAACAAACGGGGCTATTTACTTATGACCCAGGCTTTACTTCTACTGCGAGTTGTAGCTCAACCATTACTTATATCGATGGTGATGCTGGTATTTTACTTTATCGCGGTTACCCCATTGAACAATTGGCAGAACACTGTACTTTTTTGGAAGTCAGTTATTTATTGTTGAATGGTGAGTTACCTGATAAAGCTCAAATGCAGGAGTTTGAGGGCACCATTACTATACATACTATGGTGCATGATCAGCTCACTAATTTTTTTAAAGGTTTTCGTCGTGACGCTCACCCCATGGCTATCATGGTGGCAGTTGTTGGTGCTTTATCCGCGTTTTATCATGATGCTTTAGATATAAAATCTAAAAAGCATAGAGAAATGTGCGCTATACGTTTGATTGCGAAAGTACCGACAATTGTTGCTATGTGTCATCGATACAGTACCGGCTTACCGTTTATGTATCCACAAAACAAGCTGAGTTATGTGGAAAACTTTATGCGTATGATGCTGGCAACGCCCTGTGATGATTACGTGCCTAACCCTATTTTAGTCCGTGCTTTAGAACGCATTTTAATTCTTCATGCTGATCATGAACAAAACGCGTCGACCTCTACGGTCCGTTTAGCTGGTTCTAGTGGTGCTAATCCTTATGCGTGTATTACAGCTGGAATCACTTGTCTTTGGGGAGCGGCTCATGGCGGTGCCAATGAAGCGGTACTTAATATGCTTAATCAAATAGGTGACGCCTCACGTATCCCTGAATTTATTCAGAAAGCCAAAGATAAAAATGATCCTTTTAGGCTGATGGGCTTTGGTCACCGTGTTTATAAAAACCATGATCCACGCGCTAAATTAATGCGAGCTACTTGTCATGAAGTCCTGACCGAACTTGGGCTACATGATGATAAGATTTTTAAATTAGCTTTGGAGTTGGAGCGTATTGCTCTGGAAGACAATTACTTCATTGAGAAAAAACTATACCCCAATGTCGACTTTTATTCAGGCATAGTCTTGCATGCTTTAGGTATCCCTACCAATATGTTTACCGCCATGTTTGCAATGGGTAGAACAGTCGGTTGGATCGCGCATTGGGATGAAATGATCTCTGATCCTGAGCAAAGAATCGGCAGGCCTAGACAGCTCTATACAGGAGCAACTAGACGAGATGTTCCCGTTTAGTATGGCAAGTTACTTAGAAATCCAAGTAGTCACTTTATCATTCCCACTCAAGAGCGACAATATTGTGTTAATGATCTAGGGGCGTATTGCATACGCCCTTTTAAAATACTTTGAGCTATCGATAAATGGGCGTATGCAATACGCCCCTACGGTGTTTTTTTCGCTCCACTTCGATAGGAAACTTGTATAGATAGCTATGCTCAGCATGGCAAAATCACTTATACCTGATGAATAGTTTTGGAGAATAAATGCGCCTCTTATTAGTTGAAGATGATGAAATACTCGGTGATGGCTTAGTCGCTGGCTTAAAAATGGAAGGTTATGCGGTTGATTGGTTAACCAATGGCAAATTGGCTGATGAAGCTTTAAAGCTAAATGCTTACGAATTAATAGTTCTCGATTTAAATCTACCAGACATGGATGGCATGTCTATATTAAAGGCATTAAGAGCGCGTAAAGATGAAACCCCTGTTATGGTGCTGACGGCCAAAGATACTATTTCTGATAGAGTTTTAGGTTTGGATAGTGGCGCAGATGATTTTGTTATTAAGCCTTTTGAATTAGATGAAGTCTGTGCAAGGTTAAGAGCCTTGGCCCGACGTAGTGAAGGTAGAAGTGCGCCAACCATTGAATATAAAGGTATTATTCTCGATCCAGCCTCTCGCTTGGTTTCTTATAATGATGAAAAAATAGAGCTTTCGCAAAAGGAATTTGAAATCTTAAGTTTTCTAATGGGCAACATAGGTAAAGTCGTTTCTCGTTCTAGGTTAGAAGAAAGCCTATATTCTTGGGATTCCGACGTAGAAAGTAATACGGTTGAAGTACATATCCATTATCTTAGAAAGAAACTTGATTCTACCCTGATTCGCACAGTCAGAGGAGTCGGTTATATTATTGATAATGATGACGACTTATGAATTATTCCTTACGTCAATTATTATTAGTCACGTTGCTTTCAGCCTCCATGTTGATTTGGGGGGTTACCGCTTATTTAAGTTATGAAGTGACTCGTGGTGAAGTAGCTAACTTATTTGATGCAGAATTAGCCCAGTCGGCAAAAGTTCTCAATGTTTTTGTAGAAAGCTTAGTTAGTGAAGGTTCATTATCAGGACATATTAGTCAAGAACAAGGAAAGCCTGATGAGTTTTTGAATAATTATGCTTTAAAGCATCAATTTAATAGCAGAAGAGTCTTTCAACTTTGGCCGCAAGATGATGGGTTGTTATTGTACTCAGAAAACACCTCAGCTGTTCCTGCACATCGGCTCAATCAAACTGATTTAGATGATCAGTTATGGCCTATATTTGATGATATATTACAAGCGAGTGCCTTGGGTCATAAATATGAGAAAAAAATTGCCTTTCAATTATGGTCCAAAAAGAATGGCTTATTATTACGTTCAGATAGCGCGCCGACTTTTGCCTTTTCGACTGCGGATCATGGTTTTAGTGAAACAAATATTGATAACCATATTTGGCATGTATTCAATATTACCAACTCGACTGGAGAATATATTATCCGTGTCGCCCAAAAAGAAGAGATTCGCGCTGAATTAACCGATGAAATATCTTCGCAATTAGTGACTCAATTTTTAATTGGTTTACCCATTTTAGGTTTAGTCATTTGGTTTATTGTTGGTTTATCTTTAAACCCAATCAATAGATTAGAACAGGCTTTAGCTATGCGAGAAGCCAGCTATCTTAAGCCGTTGTCAACTAAACGATTGCCAAATGAAATGGTACCTGTCGTTAATGAGATTAATAATCTCTTTGTTCAATTAGAACAAGCCTTTGAGCACGAACGTCGATTTACTGCGGACGCTTCTCATGAATTAAGAACACCGCTTGCAGGTTTGCTAACTCAGGCTCATGTTGCTTTAAGAACGACCGATGAAGAAGTTCGTAAACAAGCGTTATCGCGAATAAAGCAAGGGGTTAATAGGATGACTTATATGGTTCAGCAACTATTAACTTTTTCACGAATAGAATCAAATACCGAGTTTTTGACTAAACAAAACACTATGGTTAGTCGTGAGATTGTTCACGTTATTGCTGATTTAGAGCCAGAGGCCCATAAAAAACGTATTCTGATGGAGTTTGCAGAAGAAAATGCGGTGCCGGTGATTGTTAATGGCCCACTCGTGGCCATCTTGATACGAAATATTATTGATAACGCGATTAAATATACACCCCCCAAAGGCACTGTTTTGATAACCGTCACGGGTCAGGAGCGTTATTTACAGCTTTGTGTTGAAGATTCCGGCCCAGGTATTCCACCTGAGCAATATGAGAAATCTTTGGAGCGCTTTCATCGTTGTGTTGAAACAGCCAATACCGCTAAAGGTACTGGGCTTGGTTTTTCAATAGTGCAACGTATTGCAGGGATACATAATGCCGATCTAATTTTAGGGGTTTCGCAATTTGGTGGCCTCAAAGTAACGGTATTATTTCCTCTGCCTATAAGGCAGGCTGATAATTCATGGCAAAAGAAATTAAGCTTTTTTAATCTTAGAAAGAGCAGTTAGAGTTATTTTATGTGGTCGGGTTACGCTATTGCTAACTACGCCTACAAACCTTTGTAATGGAGTCAAAACTCACGAGTTTTGTTGCTTGGCGTAGCGATAGCGTAAGCCAAGCATTTCCCGCGCATCCTGTCGGGTTACGCTATCGCTAACCCGACCTACGAAGACTGGTTTAAAGCCATTGTCTAAAAGTTAAGCTCATCCGGCTCTTTTATAACGCTATTGGACAGCGCTCCTATCCCTTCAATTTCAATTTTGACGGTTTGACCAGGTTTCATATAGCCACGCGGAGTCATTTTTACGCCGACACCGCTAGGAGTTCCGGTAGTAATAACGTCGCCTGGCTCTAGGGTCATGGCTTGAGATAAGTAAGCGACCATTTCGTAACAATTAAATATCATCTGCTGAGTATTGCCATCTTGCCGTAACTCGTCGTCTATCCAAGTTCGAATAGAGAGATGATGGGGGTTGGTGAGTTCATCTGGAGTCACTATCCAAGGTCCCAATGGGCCACAGGTATCAAAAGATTTGCCGATCATCATGGTTGCTGATCGTGCCTGCCAATCACGTACCGACACATCATTAGCAATAGTAAAACCTGCGATCACTTGATGCGCTTTATCGACAGGGACATGTCGGCAGCGCTTGCCTATTACAAAAGCGAGTTCGCCTTCATAATCTAATTTATCGGATACTTTAGGTTGGTGTATAAAATCACCATGCCCAATCACACAACTGCTTTGTTTAGTAAAAAAACTGGGGTATTTGGGTTGCTCAGAGCCAGTTTCAGTAATATGATCGGCATAATTTAAACTAATACCTAAGTATTTTCTGGGTCTAGGTATTGGTGAATTAAGCTTAATATCAGCTAGATTAAAACGCCCTAGGCCGCTGTCAATAAGTTCTTGCATAGCTAGCAATGCATTAGCTCCAGCACTCAGAAAATCAATCATGTTATTTGGAATGTTTGCATCACTTAGGCTATCGATAACGATATCATCAATGACCGCGCCCACGCGGGATAGATTGTTATGAGTAAAGGTCGCTAGTTTCATTGCTTGTGTTTCCTGTATGATGGTATAAGCGTTATTTTATAACGAAGATAAGCTGATAAAAAAAAGATATAATAATTCGTTTTACACTGAGGAACAGAACATGAATGAAAATTGGATTGCACCCTCCATTTTATCTGCTAATTTCGCCAAATTGGGTGAAGAAGTTGATAACGTATTAAAAGCCGGCGCTGATGTTGTGCATTTTGATGTTATGGATAATCATTTTGTACCTAACTTAACGATCGGACCTTTGGTTTGTGAAGCTTTAAGAAAACATGGTGTAACAGCACCTATCGATGTACATTTGATGGTAGAGCCAGTAGATAGACTTATTCCTGACTTTGCTAAAGCGGGTGCGAGTATTATTACCTTTCATCCAGAAGCTTCTGTGCATATAGATCGCACTCTGCAATTGATTAAAGATTGCGGCTGCCAAGCAGGTTTAGTATTTAACCCAGGAACACCTTTACATTATTTAGATTATGTCATGGATAAATTAGACATCATTTTATTGATGTCAGTTAACCCAGGTTTTGGTGGACAATCATTTATTCCATCAGCATTGGATAAATTGAAATTGGTTAGAAAAAGAATTGACGACAGTGGTCTGAATATTCGTTTGGAAATTGACGGTGGTGTAAAGACTGATAATATCCGTGCTATTAAAGCAGCGGGAGCAGATACTTTTGTAGCGGGTTCAGCCATTTTCAATCAAGCTGATTATAAAAAAGTCATTGATGAAATGCGTGCTGAATTGGCATTAGCCGTTTAAAGATTAGTCGTGAGAAAGGCGGTTTTGCCTAAGTAAACCGCCTTTTAATTGTCTGTTCGGTATCTATCTTAGATAGCGTTAGTTAATAATCACAATTGAAGTTAAAGACATGAAAACAACGCTCAATTTACCTGATGAATTAATGAAGAAGCTATGTTATTAACTGATGTCAAAACTAAGACTGCAGTAATAATTGTCGCGCTAAAAGAGCTGATAAGAAAAAATAAAATTGCTAAGTTAAAAAATTATAAAGGCACAGTTAATCTTGAAATGGATGTTGATATACTACGAAACCGTGATGCAAGTTCTCGTTGTTACTTCAATATGGATTGACTACTTTAAAAGTGGCCTAAACTCTGAGAAATTGGATGAGATACTTGACGATAATCGTGTGCTTACCAATGATATTATTCTTGCAGAACTAATTCCTTTTTTAATGATAAGAAAACAGCAGAAGATTGTCGATTTGTTAACAAATATACCTTTGTTAACATTGAAAATTGATTGGACTGAAATTATTCAATGGCAAGTGGCTTGTTTAAATGCAGGTATTAATGGCATTGGTATTTCTGATTCAATTATTGCCCAAAACTCAAAACAAAAGAGAAGTTCTATTTACTCTTTGGATAAGCATTTTCTTTCATTAAATCAAGTTGTTGATATTTCATTATTTGAATAACAAAATCATCATGACCCTAGAACAATTCAATAATTACGCCCAGCAAGGCTATAATCGCATCCCCGTTAGTCGTGAAGTCTTGGCTGATTTGGATACACCGCTAAGTGCTTATCTAAAACTAGCCGATGGCGCTTATTCTTATTTATTTGAATCTGTACAGGGTGGCGAGCAGTGGGGTCGCTATTCTATTATAGGTTTGCCTTGTCAAACAGTCGTTAAAATCAGCGGTAATCTAATTCGTGTTGAAAAGAACGGTGAATTATTAGAAACCGTGACTCACGATAATCCGTTGATCTGGATTGAGCAATTTAAGTTACGTTATAAAGTACCTGATATTGCTGAACACCCTCGATTTAATGGTGGCTTGGTCGGATATTTTGGATATGAAACCATACATTATATTGAACCTCGGTTGCGTGGAGCAGAAAAGCCAGATGCGCTAGGCTGCCCTGATATTTTATTGATGGTGTCAGAAGAAATGCTGGTGTTTGATAATTTATCGGGCAAGGTGTTGTTGCTGACTCACGCTAATCCCGAAGAGGCAGACGCTTATAATCGTGCGCTGATGCGAGTCACAGAATTAGCTAAGCGACTACGCGATATGCCTGCAAAGCCTAAAAGCCATAGTAATCCTAGTGCCGTTGAAGAATCAGACTTTGTTTCTGGATTTACTCAACAAGGCTATGAAGAGGCGGTACGTAAAGCTAAAGATTACATTACCGATGGTGATATTATGCAAGTGGTGCTATCGCAAAGATTATCCATTCCTTATAACGCCTCACCCTTAAATTTATATCGTGCTTTGCGCTGTTTAAATCCATCGCCTTATATGTTTTATCTAAACTTAGATGATTTTCATATCGTAGGCTCTTCACCTGAAATATTAGTTAGGTTAGAAGATAGCACTGTTACAGTGCGGCCGATTGCCGGAACTCGTAGACGAGGTATTACGCCCGAACAAGATATTGCACTTGAACATGAATTATTAGCTGATCCTAAAGAATTGGCCGAACATTTGATGTTAATTGACCTAGGTCGCAATGATGCCGGACGAGTTGCTGAAATAGGCACAGTACAACTAACCGATAAAATGATTGTAGAACGTTATTCTCATGTTATGCATATTGTTTCCAATGTCACAGGAACCCTAGAAAAAGGTAAAAATGCTTTTGATGTCTTAGCTGCTACTTTTCCGGCTGGAACGGTGAGTGGTGCGCCCAAAATACGTGCTATGGAAATTATTGATGAATTAGAGCCAGTTAAGCGTGGCATTTACTCGGGTGCTGTCGGATATGTTGCTTGGTCAGGTAATCTTGATACAGCTATTGCCATTAGAACGGCGGTCATCAAAGATAAAGTCTTACATATACAAGCGGGTGCAGGGATCGTTTACGATTCCATACCAACCAACGAATGGGATGAAACCATGAATAAGGCTCGCGCTATATTTCGTGCCGTTAGTATGGCCGAAGCTGGATTAGAAGGAGAGCAACTATGAGCTCAGTTAAAGTCGTTATGGTCGATAATTACGACTCCTTCACATATAACTTAGTACAGTATTTTGGTGAACTCGGTGCTGACGTTACGGTTGTGCGTAATGATCAAATTTCTGTTGATGAGATAGAAAAGTTAGCTCCCGATAAAATAGTTATTTCTCCTGGCCCCTGCACTCCAAAAGAAGCAGGTGTATCTGTAGCCAGTATTTTAAAATTTGCAGGACAGATTCCAATATTAGGAGTCTGCCTAGGTCATCAAAGTATTGGCTATGCGTTTGGCGGTAATATTATTCACGCTAAAGCTATTATGCACGGTAAAACCTCACAGATTTATCATCATAATCTCGGTGTATTTAAGGGTTTAAATAATCCATTTACAGCAACACGTTATCATTCTCTGGTTATCGAACAGCAAACTTTACCTGATTGCTTAGAAGTGACGGCGTGGACTCAAAATGAACAAGGTGAGCTGGATGAAATTATGGGCGTTAGGCATAAAACCTTAGATATCGAAGGCGTGCAATTTCATCCTGAGTCAATTCTGACAGAATTTGGTCATGAGTTATTGAAGAACTTTTTAGATCGATAAGCTTTCTTTTGCCATCAAAGACACACAAAATAAATGACCATACAACAGGCCATACAAAAACTGTTAGCTAAGCAAAATCTTGATGCTGAAGAAATGCGCATCGTGATGCGTTGTATCATGACAGGCAATGCAAGCGATGCTCAAATGGCTGGTTTTTTAATCGCCTTGCGTTGCAAAGGCGAAACCATAGATGAGATCGCTGCAGCCGCAGAAGTCATGCGGGAATTAGCGACCTCAGTAGATATTGTCGGCGATCATATTATTGATACTTGTGGTACCGGTGGTGATGGCGCGAATACCTTTAATATATCGACCACGTGTGCTTTTGTTGTCGCTGCTGCGGGTGGACAAGTCGCTAAACATGGTAATCGTTCGGTATCCAGTAGTTGTGGGAGTGCAGACGTATTGGAAGTCGCGGGCGTCAATCTTGACTTAAATGCAGAGCAAGTCGCCCAATGTGTCAATGAAATTGGTGTCGGCTTTTTATTTGCACCTAAGCATCATGGCGCAATGAAGCATACGATTAAGGTGCGTAAAGACATGGGAGTTAGAACCTTATTTAATTTATTAGGCCCCTTATCTAATCCAGCCCATGCACCGAATCAGTTAATGGGGGTTTTTGCAAAAGACTGGGTAGAGCCACTCGCGCAAGTCTTAAAAAAACTCGGTAGCCAGCATGTTTTAGTCGTCAATGCCGATGATGGTTTAGATGAAATCAGTATTGCCTCTGCAACTAACATTGCTGAACTTAAAGAGGGGCTTGTTACAGCTTATGCTATTACACCCGAACAATTCGGCTTTAAACGCGCGCCCCTAAATGAGCTAGCGGTTGAAAATGCGGCCGACAGTTTGGCGATGGTAAAATCTGTGCTAGATAATCATGCTGGTGCTGCACTTGATATTGTTTTACTTAATGCCGGTGCTGCTATTTATGCGGCTAATATTGCAGATACTATGGCCGCTGGCATCGCAAAAGCCCAGCAAGTTATCGCTAGTGGTGCGGCTAAAGCCAAATTCGAGGCATTAATTGCCTATTCCAAAACCTCATAATCTTCTTATTACTCATGACTCAAACTCCCGATATTCTAAAAACCATACTGGCAAAAAAAGTCGAAGAAGTCGCCAGACGTAAATCCGGTATGTCCATTGCTAATCTTGAAGACATTGCCAGCGGTGTAGAGCGTCCTAGAGGATTTTACAATGCGCTGAATTATAAAGTGCTTGCCAAAAAGCCAGCTATTATTGCGGAAATAAAAAAAGCCTCTCCTAGTCAAGGAGTCATTAGAGAAAACTTTCAGCCGGTATTGATAGGTCAAGATTACGCTATGAATGGTGCAGCTTGTTTGTCGGTATTAACCGATAAAGAGTTTTTTCAGGGTTCAGAGGCTTATTTACAGATGGTCAGAGAGCGCTGTCCTCTGCCCGTATTAAGAAAAGACTTTATGATTGATGTCTATCAAATCTATGAGGCTCGGGCTTTAGGTGCAGATTGTATTTTATTAATCGCAGCTGCTCTAGACGATGTTGCGCTTAATGAATTAGCAGATGCTGCGACTAAGCTGGGCATGGATGTCTTGGTCGAAGTTCATGATGTCGATGAGTTGCAACGAGCCCTTAAGCTTGAAACTAAGTTAATCGGTATTAACAATCGTAATCTGCGTACTTTTCAAACCTCATTAAAAACGACCTTAGATTTAAAGCAATACATACCCGATGATCGCATCATCATTACTGAAAGCGGTATTCATACCTGTGATGATGTGCAACTGATGCTAGATAATGATATTTACGCCTTTTTAGTTGGCGAGGTTTTTATGCGGGCAGAAAGTCCAGGGCAAAAAATGCGCGAGTTGTTTGCTTTATAATTATTGGCTACCAACTTAAAGCGCGACAGCAGTAGGCCGACAGCACTAGGCTGACAGCAGTAGGCCGGAATAAGGCTTTAAGAGCGTTAGCGAGTAAAGCGTTTCCGGCAACCACGCCCGCGACCTGTGCCAGAATCGCTGGGTGGTCTTATTTCGGTCAACAGTTGCTATTGTCCAGCGACTATTGCTTTTAAAACACCGTACAGGTCGCGACCTGTGCGGTGTACCTAATAATACTTATGGTTCCCACGCTTGATGCTGTCCCGTCTTAAGTTAGTGCCTAACAATTCAAGTATAAGCGTCATTATTGAGCGATTAGCTAGGCAAAAAAAGGGTGGACAAGTTCTGCCCACCCCATAATGACCTGCTTTCCTGCGAAGGAGTTTACAGTGTCTTGTAAAGCACTAATGCTTTATTTAATTCTTCAGCTGATTTTTGAACGTCGCCAGATTTGGATAGTATTTGAGCTTGTATAACATTGGCGTTAGCTTGTTTTACAATAGCTTCGTTACTAGTAATAAGCTCAGAAGATAAGCGAGCTGCTTTTAAATGCAGTATGGCAGCAGAGAAATCGCTTTTATTGACATCTGCCAAGGCTTGTTCAACATGCGTAATAGTTTCGCTAATATCAACAGATGCTTCCGCGAAAGCAGTAGCGCTGATAGCGCCTAAAGACATAGCTATAAGAAAAGTTAGCGCTGTTTTTTTAATAATATTCATAATATTTAAAAAGCCTTTTAATGAGAGTTCCAATGAGGGTTCGGAATAAAAAACATGGGTAGCTTATGCTTCCCACGCTCTATCATATAGGATTAATCCATCTCTCATACAACTGCTTTCAAATATGTCACAGTACCACATATAAAGCAGGGTTGAATGCTGCGAGTTGCACTTTTCTAAATCAGTATTGTTTTGGTAATATGATTCATCATTGATTACTATTCCTAGTGATAGTGAAAAATACTTGTAAAAAAAAATGCGCCGATTAGGCGCATTTTTTTTGCTTCAAAACTGTGAGCTTGGGTTAAAAGTTGACGTTAAAGTCTGTAGAGAATAACACTTGATCTTGTCTGCCACCGAAAGGTGTGTAAGCTCCACCACCAAAATTTGATCCTGCTACATGGTCAAATCGTATGTTTGGACGTAAGTTTAACCATGCTACCGGCTTCCAATTTGCACCTAAAGTCAGCTGATAATAATTGGCGGGAGCAGAGGTCGCGTAGTAGCTGCTGCCGGTTGCATAATTCCCTACATTGCCATTATTAGAGTAGGTTGCTGCAGATACGCGGCCAGGCGACCCTACTCGAAAACCATTAGCATCATCAAACCATTCTGCCCTCATGCCTATGGTTAAATTATCTTTAAGGTCATAGGTTAAATGCGAGTTAATACCATACCATTGGGCATTTTGATTGCTACCGTAGGGTGTTATAACGCCATTAGCAAAACCATGATCATGTTGCAAAACTAAATGCGTTTTATCGGTAATATTGTGCTTCAGTACGATACTGTACAAAGCAAAGGCATTGCTGCTTTGTTCTGAGGTGGCGCCATAGGTACCCGCGATATTAGCTGATGTGCCTTTATCGTCGCTAGTCCATGTTGTTCCAGCAATTCCACTCCAGTTACCTAGTTGTTGATTAAATCCGCCATCCCAGCCGCCGGTCGCACTACCGGTAGTGACACCGCCCATGGCCGACCAGTTGGAATTCAATGCATAGTTACCTAGTGCACCCGTGTGTGTGAATGGTTCGCCATATTGCATGGTATACGCGTGGGTGTAAAAGAAGTTTTCATTGGCGGGTACGGTTTCATAACCGATGGGCGTATAAAAATGGCCGATCTTAACATCTAAACCATTGCCTACAGGTACGTATGTTTCCATATAAGCTTGTGGCAAGGCAATACCGTAAGTATTCATATTAAGTAGACTAAGATCCCAATTGCCTCGATTTTTGGGCAATCCTGTATTCACATCTGTATAAGGAACCCCGTAGGCCTGTGTAAAAATGGAATCGGTACCAAACATAGCATCAAAACGGCCGCCAAAAGACCATGCATTGCCTTCTGTTGCTACTGCTCGTTGAATAAACATATTTAATTGATTCAACTGGGGCGTGCCAGAAAGGTCACCAAAGGTTACCGGTCCGTTGAAGCCATTTGAAGGATTATTCGGATTATAAGTAATGCCCGCATTAGCCCAGCCACCGACTGTAATACCATTATCCTTTAATAAGGC